>DRQR01000106.1 GCA_011371355.1 Actinomycetota bacterium | reverse complement strand
CCGCACGTCCCGGCGCCGAATCCTTCGACGCGATCGACATCCGCCGGGTCGAAGGTCGGCGAACCGACGGCGTCAACGAGGTGGAGGTGGCAGCGGTGATCGACGAGGTCGCCCACCTCCTCTCCGACGCCGCCGTGCCGACCGTCGGCGTGCTCTCCCCGTTCCGCGACCAGGCGGCCGCCCTCGAGGCCGCGCTCCTCGCGGCCTTCGACGCCGAGGATCTCGAGCGTGGGGGAGTCCGGGTCGGGACCGTCGACGGCTTCGAGGACACCGATCGGGACGTCGTCGTCCTCTCCCTCGCCGTGGACGAGCCCTCGAGCTTCCTCGAGGACCCGAACCTCTTCAACGTCATGGTGACCCGGGCCCGGAAGAGGATGATCGTCGTCACCTCCCTCCGCCCCGGGCGGGAGGGGGACGGGCTCGTCGCCGCCTACTTCCGTTGGGCCGAGGATCCTCACCTCCCCAGGCCCTCCGACCCGCCCTCGGCGGGCTGGATCGCCGCGCTCGCCGGACGCCTCGTCGACCGTGGGCTTCCCGTCGTCGCCGACCATCCCGTCGGTGGGTACACCGTCGACCTCGTCGTCGGCGAGGGCGCCGCGGCCTGGGGGGTCGAGTGCGCGGTCTACGAGGACGATCCGGTCCGGCACCTCGACCGGCACCTCGATCTCGTCCGGGTGGGGTGGCGGCTCACCGACGTCTTCGAGAGCCGGTGGTCGGCCCGTCCCGAGGAGGCCGTCGAGGGCCTCGTCGCGACCGTCCTCGGTCAGAGCGATCCGACGCGACCCGGCGGCCAGTAGCGGGCGACGACCCTCCAGCCGATCCGGGAGCGCGGCAGGGGCCCGATCCGGCGGGAGTCGCCGGCGGAGACGGTCCGACGGTCCCCGAGCACGAAGACCGCGTCGTCGGGCACGTCCCAGACGTCCGACGGACGGGTCGGGCCCCGACCCCAGGGATCGTCGAGCGGTCGTCCGTCGACGAGCACCCGGCCGTCGACGAGCTCGATCCGCTCCCCGCCGAGGCCGACGACCCGCTTGACGAGGAAGCGGTCCGACTCCAGCGGGTCGGGGAAGACGACGACGTCGCCTCGCCGGAGCGGTCCCGTCGCGCGGCGGGCGAGCACCCAGTCGCCCGGCTCGAGGGCCGGCTCCATCGACGACTCCACGATCGCGAAGCGCCGCCACCGCGACGTCGCGAGCGTCACGCCGATCGCGGCGAGCGCGAGGCCCGCCGCCGTCATCCGTCGTTTCCCCATCTCCCCTCCGTTTCGGAGTGTATTCCCTCGGCGCGGGACCTCGGCGGACGACCGCAGCGTTCCCGGGTGGGGTAGGGTGACGGGGAATCCGCATCACGGAGGTGGAGCATGTTCCTCGAACGGATCCTGGCGCCGCGTCACGAGGCGCACGCCCACTGCGACCTGTTCTGCGGGGTCTACGACCCGGCACAGGCGATGGTCGAGGCCATGTCGTGCCTCAAGATCGCCGAGAAGTACCACGCTTCGGACGATCCCGTCTTCCGGGACCGGGCGATCTTCATCAAGGAGGAACGGGCGGAGCTCGTCAAGCACCATCTCATGGTGCTCTGGGTCGACTTCTTCAAGCCCCACCATCTCGAGCAGTTCCCGGACCTCCACGACCTCTTCTGGCGGGCGATGAAGGCCGCCGGCGAGGCGAAGAAGTCGATGGACGTCGAGGTCCAGCAGCGACTCGTCGACCTCGTCGAGGAGGTGAGCAACGTCTTCTGGCAGACCGCCGAGTCGCAGAACGCCGGCGTCTACCCGCCGAGCTGATCGTCGCCGCCGGTGACGTCGCGGAGCCCGTCGGTGCGACGGGCTCCGCCGCGTCCGAGGAGGTCGTGGAGCAGCGCACCCACCCCGAGGGCGGTGGCGGCGAACGCTCCGACGCCGAGGACGGTGGCGAGGAGGTTCGTGAGCGTGGTCCATCCGGGGGCGAGCCGCAGGGCCGCCGAGGCCACCACCGCCGCGGCGATCGCACCGAGCACCGTCGGCGGCACCGCCCGTTTCGCCACCTCGACCACCGCTCGGAGCCCGGCCCGGGCCCGGGGATCCCGGTACCACGTGGCCCCGAGGACCGTCGTGTAGAGGGCGAGCGACGCCACGGAGCCGACGGCGACGCCGGGGGTCCCGAAGGTCGTGGCCCCCCACCAGTAGACGGGGACGGCGACGACGGTGCCCACCGTCCCGACGACCACGGGCGCCCACATCCGTCGTTGGGCGTAGAACCCCCGGGTGAGGACCTGGAGGGTCCCCCACACCGGGACGGCGAAGGCGTAGAAGAAGAGCGCGTCGGCGACCGCGACGGAGTCGGCGACCGTGAAGTTCCCCCGCTCGTAGAGGACCCGCACCACGGGGAGGGAGAGGGCCGTGAGGAGTCCGGTGGCGGCGAAGGAGGCGGCGAGGACCCAACGGAGGGCCCGGTCGACGCTGCGGAACAGCTCCTCGCTGCGGCCCTCGGCATGGAGGCGGGCGAGGAAGGGGTAGGCGGCGACCGCGGCGGCCTGGGCGATGAGCCCCACCGGAACGAGCATCGTCCGTCGGGCGTAGAGGAGGTGGGTCTGGGCCGCTTCGCCGACGAGTCCCCCGAAGACGCTCATGAACGTCTCGTCGAAGGCGACGACCGACTGGCCGATCATGAGGGGGAAGGCGATCGTCAGGTAGGTGCGCATCGCCGGATGTCGCCACGGGGTTCCCGGCACGAGCCGGAGACCGGCGCTCCGGGCGCCCCAGATCTGGAGGCCGAGGTTCCCGACGAAGGCCCCGGCGAGCGCTCCCCAGATGAACCCCTCGGGATCGGGCCGTCCGGTGACGAGGGTGTGACCGATCCCGCCGGCGATGATCCCGAGGTTGTAGACGACCGGAGCGAGGCTGGGCACCGCGAAGCGGCCCGTCGCATACTGGACGGCTACGAACATCGCACCGACGACGAAGGCGAACTGGGCGGGCAGGACGATGCGGGTGAGGCGGACGGTCTCGGCCACCTGGGCGGGGGTGAACCGCGGATAGAGGGCGTCGATCACCCACGGCGCCGCCAGCCATCCCACGGCGATCACCGTCACGATCGCCACCGCGAGCCAGCGGACGATCGCGGTGAAGGCGGCCCATCCGCCCTCCGCGTCGCCCTCGGCGAGGTGACGGGAGAAGATCGGGATGAAGGTGATCGTGAGGAAGCCCCCGGCGAGGAGGTAGTTGGCGTAGTCGGGGATCCGGAAGGCGGCGACGTACTCGTCGGTGGTGCCGCTGGCGCCGAGGAGCGCGGCGAAGACCATCTCCCGGACGATGCCGAGGAGACGGGAGGCGAGGATCCCGCCGCCCACGACGAGCGCGGCGATGCCCATGCGGCCGTGGCGAAGACGATCGACGGCGTCGAGCATGTCGTCAGGACGCTACCGAGGGACCCGAGGAACGACGCGGACCTTCAGGCGAGGTCTCGATACCGGAGGGCCGCGGCGACGGCGAGCACGCCCACGGCCGCCGCCGCGACGATCTCGAGCGTCGTCCCGACGACGCCGCCGTGGAGGCCGCCGACGACCGCCTCCGGGATCACCTTCGCCCAGCCCTCGCCGGCGAGATCCAGGTAGGCGGCCGCGCCGCGGCGCCACGCGGAGAGCCCGGCGACGCCGGGCAGGGCACCGGCGATCCCGTTCTCGAAGACGAAGACGAAGGTGAGACCGGCGAGCACGGCCCGCTCGACGAGGAAGCCGAGGGGTACGAAGATCGCCAGGTAGGCGACGGTGGCGAGGATCGTGCCCGTCACGAGCGGCACCGGTCCGGGGCCCGTCGAGCCCATGGCGGCGGCGGCGAGGGAGATGCCGGTGGCGCCGAGGAGGTTGAGGCCGACGGCGGCGCCGGCGGCGCCCACGAGCTTGGCCCCGGCGATCCCGATGCGGGGAAGGGGCCGGAGGACGAGGAACGGCAACGTGCGGTCCCGCCGCTCGTCGCCGAGCGCGGCGGCGCCGAGCACGAGGCCGACGATCGGGACCACGAGGGGGAAGAAGACGGTGAGCACGATCGTCACCTCGATCTCTCCGACCCGGGCGGGGGTCCGATCGAGGGACGAGAGGACGAAGACCCCCACCGCCGCGAGCTCGAGGAGCCCGAACCCCACGAGCCGCTTCGTGGGGAGCACCTGACGGACGGTGCGTCCGGCCACGGCGAGCAGACCCGTCATCGTCGCCTCCGGACCAGGTACCGGAAGACGCTCTCCAAGGAGGCGTCCTCGGGTCGGAACTCCACGAGGTGAACGTCGAGTTCTCGGGCGGTGCGGGCCACGGCGCGTCCGAGGGCGGCGAGGTCGGCGGTCTCGACCTGGACGGCGCCGTCGTCGACCGTGGCGCCGTCGACGAGGCCCGCCTCGAGGAGGGCCGCCGCGAACCGGCGAGGATCGTCGACGGCGATCCGGACCCGATAGGGGATGTCGGACATGGCCCGGCGGATCGCCGCGACCGTGCCGGCGGCGGCGAGCCGGCCGTCGACGACGGCGAGGACCCGGTCGGCCATGCGCTCCACCTCCTCGAGGACGTGGGAAGAGACGACGATCGTCTTCCCGGCGTCGCCGAGGTCTCGGAACAGGTCGATGAGTCGGGCTCGATGCACGGGATCGGTGCCGTTGAGGGGCTCGTCGAGGACGAGGACGTCGGGGTCGGCGACGAGCGCCGCGGCGACCTTCGCCCGCTGGGTCATGCCCTTCGAGTAGGTGCCGAGGCGCCGATCGGCGACGTCGAGGAGGTCCACCGCCTCGAGGGCCCGTTCGACGGCGGCGTCGTCGGCCGAGGTTCCCGAGAGCGTCGCCGCGTACCGGACGTAGGCCCGGGCCGACAGGTCGGGATGGATCCCGGGTTCCTCGGGGACGAGGCCGATCCGCCGGTAGACCTCGGGGTGGCGTCGCGGCTCGAGCCCGAAGATCGTCACCCGGCCTTGGGAAGGGCGGAGGAGGCCGGTGAGGAGGCGGAGCAGGGTCGTCTTCCCCGCGCCGTTGGGTCCCAGCAGCCCGGTCACGCCCGGGCCGAAGGAGCACGAGATCCCCGAGACGGCCACCTTCGAACCGAACCACTTCCCGACGTCGTCGACGACGATCGTCGGCTCGTCGACGAAGGCCGCGTCGGTCACAGGAGCCTCCGGTACCGTCGGACGAGCACGATCCCGGCGGCGCTCGCGAGCACCGTGATCACGAGGGCCGACACCCACGGCTCGAACCCGGCGCGGCCGACGATGCCCGAGGGATTCGATGCCCCGAAGATCCAGTCCTTGACGACGATCGGGTGTTCGACGAGGGCACCGAGGGCGGCGAACCGGTGCCCGGGGAGGGCCACGGCCTCGGTGACGGCGGCGGCGAGCCCGCTGCCGACGAGGACGAGCGCGAGGTAGCCGCCGGTCACCACCGCCCGGCGCCGGCCGAAGCCGGCGAGGAGGAGCCCCGGCGCGCCGTATCCGGCGACGTAGACGACCGCGGCGGCGAGGATCTTCGGCAGCGACCCGACGTCGGCGAGGAGCGCCCGGACCAGTCCCTCGGTGGAGAGGGCGGCGAAGCCGACCCAGAGGAGGAGCTGGGGGACGAGGAGGAAGAAGGACAGGACGATCGTCAGGGCCCCGGCCCGGGCCGCCAGGTAGTCGCGGGGCAGCAGCGGCCGCGAGCCGTAGAGGGCGAGGACTCCGTGCCGTCGGTCGGGTACGAGGAGCTCGGGGGCTGCGAGGGACACGAAGAGGAGCGCCAGGGTGCCGACGAGGTCGAAGTACTCGGCGTGGCCCCCGAAGGGGGAGTCGACCTCCGGGGCGAAGGTGGACAGGAGGAACGAGAACCCGACGAAGGCGACGGCGGGCAGCACCGCGAGGAGCAGGAGGAGCCAGGGGAGGAGCTTCGCCCGGAACCGACGTCGGAGACCCAGGACCCGGGCCACCCCGTCCCACAGGATGGCGACGACCGCGCCGCGGCGGCCGAGTCGAGGGCCCTCGTAGGGCCGGTAGCCGAGGTCGTAGATCGTGCCCGGGCCGGTCACCGGTCCCCTCCGGCGAGGAAGACGTCCTCGAGCCGCGTCCGCCGGGGCCCGAGGGACCGGATCCCGATGCCGGTGTCGGCGAGGACGTCGCGGACGAGATCGAAGGGATCGTCGTCGGCTTCGACGACGACGAGGGGTCCCTCCCGGGTCGCGGTGGCCCCGGCCCCCGCGAGGGCCTCGACGAGGCGGTCGTGGTCGGCGAGGGGCTCGACGACCACCACCTCGGCGTCGACGAGGCCGGCGATCGGCCCCGAGCGCAGCACCCGCCCTCCCTCGAGGACGACCACCCAGTCGCAGGTGCGTTCGATGTCGCCGAGGACGTGGGAGGACACGAGCACGTCGATCCCGAAACCCTGGAGGCGGCCGATGAGGTCGAGCAGCTCGTCGCGGCCGGTGGGGTCGAGCCCGGCGGTCGGTTCGTCGAGGAGCACGAAGTCGGGGTCGTGGACGATCGCCTGGGCGAGCTTCGCCCGCTGCTTCATCCCCGTCGAGAAGCCGCCCATCGGCCGGAACCGCTCCTCGTCGAGACCCACGAGGGTGAGCACGTCGGAGGCTCGGCGCCGGGCGGCACGGGCGGGGAGGCCCCCCAGCCGCGCCGCGTAGACGAGGAAGTCGGCGGCGGTGAGATCGGGGGGGAGCGCGTCTCCCTCCGGCATGTAGCCCACCCGGGCCCGGACCTCGAGCGCTTCCGTCCCGACGTCGAATCCGAGCACCCGTACCCGTCCCCGGGTCGGCCGGAGGTTGCCGAGGAGGATGCGGATGAGGGTGGTCTTGCCGGCCCCGTTGGCGCCGACCAGCCCGATGCGTCCCCGCGGGACGACGAGGTCGACGTCGTGGAGTGCGACGACCGACCCGTAGGCGTGGCCGAGGCCCTCGAGCTCGAAGAGGGGCTCGCGCATCGCGAGATCTTCGCACATCCGGGCCGGAATCCGACTTGTCGTCGGCGACCTCCCTCCGTACGGTCGGCGTCATGGAGACCTTCCTCGCGCTCCTCGCGGCGGTCGCGGCCACCGGCTTCGCCGCCGAGCTGTTCCGGAGCTGGCGATCCCGGCCTCGGGCCCATGCCGGGATGTGGAGCCTGGCGATGGGAGCCTACGCCCTCGCCACCTGGGCGCTGTTCGTCGGGCTCGCCGCCGGGTGGAGCCCCGCGGTGTTCCGAACCTTCTACTACCTCGGGGCGATCGTGAACATCCCCTTCCTCGCCGCGGGTTCGGTCTTCCTCGTCGTCGGTCCCCGCGCCGGCCGCCGGTTCCTCACGGTTGCGGCCGTGTGGGCACTCCTCGGGCTCGGCGCGGTCGTCGTCGCCCCCACGGCCCACCGGATCGAGCCGGGGACGCTGCCGGAGGGGTCGGAGCTCTTCCCCTTCGTCGTCGCCGTCGGCGGCCTCTCCCTGCCCGGGCCGAGGCTCTTCGCCGCGGTGTCGGGGGCGGTGGGCACGCTCGTGATCGTCGGACTCGCCGCCTGGTCGGCGGTCCGGTTCTTCTCGTCGAACCGTCGCCTCGCGCTCGGGAACCTCCTCATCGTCGCCGGGACCCTGGCCCCGGCCGTCGGGGGGACCTCGACCGCCCTCGGCGAGGCCGGGTTCTTCGCGCTCTCGCTCCTCGTGGGAGCCGTCCTCTTGTGGTCGGGCTATCGGGTGGCCTCGTCGGCACCGAGGTCCCTCACCGGCCGGACCGAACCGGTGGCGTCCGCCGAGCCCGGTCGGTGAGGAACACCCCCGCGAGGACGAGCGCGGCGCCGAGGGCGATCGGGAGGGTGACCACCTCGTCGAGGAGGACGACGCCGCCGACGAGCCCGACGAAGGGCACGAGGTATCCGACGAGGGCCACCTGGGTGGCGGCGGCCGTCCGGAAGAGGGCGTAGTAGAAGACGAAGGGCAGGAGCGTCCCGCCCAGGCCGAGGGAGCCGAGGACCAGCCACCCGCGCGGGGACACCTCGAGGGGGAGGCCCTCGACGACGGCCATGATCGGCAGGACGGCCGCGGCCGCCACGGCGAACTGGACGCCGGTGACGACGAGGGGACGGTACGCGCCGGCGTGGCGTTTCGCGTAGACGCCGGACCAGCCGATCGCGGCGATCCCGACGGTCGCCAAGGCGGCGGCGAGCACCGGCCGACCCCCGGTCGCGAGGCCGCCGTCTCCCGATGCGCCGAGGACCACCACTCCGGCGAGACCCACGGCGAGCCCGGCGACGACCCCCCGGTCGAGCCGTTCGTCGGGGAGCAGGCGATGGGCGAACACGGCGGTCGCGGCGGGGATGAGCGCGGTGAAGGTCCCCACGAACCCCGCCGAGGCCACCGCGTAGGCGTAGGTGATGAAGGCGTAGGGGACCGTCACGTTCCAGATCCCGAGGACCGACCCGATCCGCCACTCGGCCCGGCTCGGTCCTTCCCCGTCGTCGAGCCGGCGGGCGACGGCGAAGGCCCCGGCGGCGGCGACGAGGTAGCGGATCCCCATCTGGGTCCACGCACCGAGGCCGTCGACGAAGGCGACCCGGGTCAGGAGGCCGCTGCCGCCGAACCCGAGCGCGGCGCCGACGAGGAGGAGCCACTGGCGGAGCTTCATCGGCGGCGCAGCACCCGCCGGAGCCGCGCCCCGAGCCACCCCCGAGGCGCGGTCTCCGCCGCGGGCTGCGACGGCGACCCCTCGAGCCGCTCGAGCCGGGCCCGGAGCTCGGCGAGGCGCTCGCGGAGGAACCGGGCCTCGGTCTCGGCCTTCGCGGCTCGTTCTCGGGCTTCGGCGAGTTGCCGGCCGGCCTCGTGGAGGTTCCCGAGCTGGAGGAGCATCTTGTTCCAGGCATCGATGGGCACGATCATCGTGCCCGGCGACGCCTCGGGCGCCGGG
>DRQR01000105.1 GCA_011371355.1 Actinomycetota bacterium | reverse complement strand
TCGGCCCGCACCATCTCGAGGAACTCGTCGGCGATCCGCTCGTCGACGAGGATCCGGGTCCCGGCGAGGCAGACCTGCCCGGCGTTGATGAACTGACGGGAGACGGTCCGGGCGGCGGCGGCGAGGTCGGCGTCGGCGAACACCACGAAGGGCGACTTGCCGCCGAGCTCCATCGACACCGGGACGATGTTCGCCCCCGCCACCGAACCGATCCACGAGCCGGTCTCGGTGGAGCCCGTGAAGGAGATCCGGGCGACGTCGGGGTGACGCACGAGGGCGGCCCCGGCCTCCTCTCCGATGCCGTGGACGACGTTGAGGACCCCCGGCGGGATCCCCGCCTCGAGGGCGAGGTCGCCGAGGAGCGACAGGGTCAGGGGCGCCCACTCGGGTGGCTTCAGCACCGCGGTGTTCCCGGCGGCGAGGGCCGGGCCGACCTTCCAGGTGCCGAGCATGAAGGGGGCGTTCCAGGGGACGATGAGGGCGGCCACCCCGGCGGGCTCGTACCGGACGTGGTCGACCGTCGCCCGACCCTCGAGCGGGGGAGGGTCGAGGCGGGTACGCGCCCAGTCTGCGAAGAACGAGATGTTCCTCGAGCCGCGGGGGATCACGTTGCGGCGATTGCCCACGATGAGGGACCCGTTGTCGAGGGTCTCGACGGCGGCGATCTCGTCGACCCGTTCGAGGACGAGCTCGGCGAGGCGATCGAGGAGCTCCCCCCGGCCCTCCGGCCCCAGGGCGGCCCAGGCCGGGAACGCCTCCCGGGCGGCGGCCACCGCCGCGTCCACCTCGTCGGCGCCGCCCCGGGCCACCTCGGCGAGGAGCGACCCGTCGATCGGGCTTCGCACGGGGAAGGTGTCGGACGACGCGACCCGCCGATCGCCGACGAGGTGCTCGGTGGGGACCTCCACCCCTGCCACGACGGTCATGCTCGCCTCCTCCTCCCAGATGATGAGGCATCACATTACCCGACTCGCGACCGGGTAGCCTGGGACGGCACCGACGCGAACGCATCAGGAGGAACCGATGACCACCGTCCACGATCCCGTCGCCGCCGTCGAGCCGATCCGCCCCGACGCGCGGCCCTTCATCGGCGGGGAGCACGTCGATCCGGCCTCGGACCGGCTCATCGAGGACCGAGCCCCTGCGACCGGCGCCGTCGTCGCCGAGGTGCCCGCCGGTGGGACCGAGGACGTCGACCGGGCCGTCGCCGCCGCCCGGGAGGCCTTCGAGGACGGTCGGTGGCGGGACCTGCCGCCTCGCCGGCGCGGCCAGGTGATCGCCCGGCTCGCCGAGCTCCTCGTCGAGCACGGCGACGAGCTCGCCACCCTCACCACCGTCGAGATGGGCAAGCCGATCCGCTACTCGTCGAAGGTCGACCTCGTCCAGGCCGAGACCACCTACCGCTGGTACGGGGAGCTCGCCGACAAGCGCTACGACGAGGTGAGCCCCACCGGCCCCGACGCCCTCGGCCTCATCACCCGGGAACCGGTCGGGGTCGTCGGCGCGATCACCCCGTGGAACTTCCCGCTCATGATCGACGCCTGGAAGCTGGCCCCGGCCCTCGTCGCCGGCAACTCGGTGGTCCTCAAGCCCGCCGAGCAGTCGCCCCTCGTCTCCCTGCGGGTCGCCGAGCTCGCCCTCGAGGCCGGCCTCCCGCCGGGGGTCCTCAACGTCGTCCCCGGATACGGGGAGGAGGCGGGACGGGCCCTCGCCCTCCACATGGACGTCGACGCGGTCACCTTCACCGGCTCCACCGCCGTCGGGAAGCTCCTCCTCGAGTACGCCGGGAAGTCGAACATGAAGCGGGTCTCCCTCGAGACCGGCGGCAAGACCCCGAACATCATCTTCGCCGACGCCCCCGACCTCGACTTCGCCCTGTCGGCGGTCGGGTTCGCGATCTTCTGGATGACCGGGGAGATGTGCGTCGCCGGCTCCCGTCTCCTCGTCCAGCGTGACGTGCTCGACGCGGCGGTCGACAAGGCGAAGGAGCTCGCCGCGTCGTGGATGCCCGGCGACCCCCTCGATCCGAAGACGAAGGCCGGGCCGGTGGTCGAAGAGGAGGCCCTCGAACGGATCCTCGGCTACGTCGACAAGGGCGTCGAGGAAGGCGCCGAGCTCGTCGCCGGGGGACGCCGCGTCCTCGAGGAGACCGGCGGGTGGTACGTGGAGCCCACGGTGTTCACCGGGGTGCGGAACGACATGACGATCGCCCAGGAGGAGATCTTCGGACCGGTCCTCGCGATCATCCCCTTCGACGACGAGGAGGAGGCGCTCCGGATCGCGAACGAGACCCGGTACGGGCTGTCGGCGGCGGTGTGGACCCGGGACCTCGCCCGGGCCCACCGGATGGCGAGGGCCCTCCGGGCGGGGACCGTCTGGATCAACAACTTCGACCAGGCCGACATCACGGCCCCCTTCGGCGGATTCAAGGAGTCGGGGTTCGGCGGCAAGGACAAGGGCGTCCACGCCCTCGACAAGTACACGAACCTCAAGACGACCTGGATCAACCTCGGGCGGGGCGGCCGTTCGACCTGAGGACGCGTCGAGGGCCCGGGATCGTCCCCGGGCCCTCGACGAGCTCCCGTTGGGTCAGCGGCGGGGCTTCGCGATGTTCACCGTGAGCCGACGACCGTCGAGGTCGGAGCCGTCCATGGCCCGGATCGCCGCCTGGGCGGCGTCGGGGGACGACATCTCGACGAAGCCGAAGCCGCGGGAACGGCCGGTGTCGCGGTCGGTGATGACGACCGCGTCGACGACCTCGCCGAACTCGCCGAAGACGGTGCGGAGGTGCGCCGCGTCGGACTGGAAGGGGAGGTTCCCCACGTAGAGTTTGCTGGACATGATGCTGCTCCTTCGGAGCTCGGACCGTCGTTGACCACGCCCCGTGAGTTGCACACTCCGGATCCGGCGCCGAGGGAGATCGGGTCGAACACGGAGCCCCACGGCGACTTCACCCGACGGAACGAAGGAGCGAAGCGGCGCCGCACGCTGAGCCGTGCGCTGGTCGTACCCTACCCCATCGACGACGCTACCGCGCTTGACACCCCTCCCAGCCCCTGCTTCACTCCCGCCACGCGCTCATCCAGAGCGGCCGAGGGACGGGCCCGACGACGCCGCGGCAACCGGCAGACGCACGGTGCCAACGCCCGAACGATGAGACGCCGACGGCGGCCCCCTCGCCCGAGGCGCTCGACGAGCGCAGAACCGAAGGAGGAGGAACCGCCGGTGACGAACCGACCGCAGCCCCGTCGTCTCCTCCTCGCCGCGTGCATGGCGATGCCCTGCTCCCGGGTGGCCCACCCGGGAACGGCACGGCGCCGCTCCTGACCGAACGCCACCACCCGGGAGCCCCCGACCGGCGTTCGTGTCCGTCGAACCACGAGTCAGGAGCGACTGCCATGCCGAACGCGAAACCCCACGTCGATCTCGA
>DRQR01000104.1 GCA_011371355.1 Actinomycetota bacterium | reverse complement strand
GTCTCGAATCGCCGCGGACGTCGTCCCAGGTGGAGGTCGGGCAGCACCCCCCGTCGCTCGAGGAGGGTCATCGCCACTCCGAGTCCGAAGAGGCTCCACAGCCACCAACCCACCTGCGGTCCCTCCAGGGTCGGATCGAAGACGGCGTTGACGAGGATCGCCACCGCCGAGACGAGGATCCACACCGCCACGGCCGCCTCCGTCCTCCGTCCCCGGCGGGCGAGACGGCGGCGGAGCCCGAGCATCTCCCGGATCCAGGCGACCCAGAGGATCGCCCAGAGGGCGATGCCGACGTAGCCCATGCGGGCGAGGATGTGCACGTGGGAGTTGTGGGGATTGCGGAGGGGCACGTTCTCGTCGGTGGTGATGCCGTAGCGCTCACCGAGGTCCGGTCCGGGTCCGAAGCCGGCGATCGGAAACTCGGTCGTCACGTCCTCGAACACCCGCTCCCAGATCTCGAGGCGCCACTTCGTCGTCGACGACTGTCGCTTCCCCCCCGAGTCGGGATCCACGACGCTCTCGAGGTTCGCGACGAGCTGCTCGACGGAGACCTCCCGGTCGCCGAAGAGGGCGAGGCGCACGTCGCTGAGCAGCCCGACGGTGAGCAGCAGCACCGCGGCTCCCACCATGACCACGGTGAGCTCGCTGCGACGACGCCGGAGGAAGAAGAGCACCACGACGAGCCCGATGACCACGGCGACGAAGCCACCGCGGTTGCGCATCGCCGAGAAGATCACCGCGGCGGTGGCGAGCGCGGTGAGGAAGTTTCGCTGGCGGCGATCGTAGAGCACCCCGGCATGATCGACGAGCCAGAGGAACGCGACCGCCATCCCGGTCAGGACGAGAACGTTCCCGGTGCGATGAGCGACGATCGGGATCTCGCTGTCGGGGACCAGCGGCACCCGGTCGTCGTAGACGGCGTCGAGGACCACGGCGATGGGACCCCACACGAGGAGGGCCGGGATCGCCAGACCGAACCACCGGAGCCATCGCCGGATCCGGTCGGGCCGGGAACGGACGAGCACGACGACGTAGATCGCGACCGCTCCGTAGTACCACAGCACCGAGTCGCGGACGGCGTCCAGTCCCCATCGCGGCAGCGAGACCGCAAGGAGCCCCGCCCCCCAGATCATGTACGCCGCCAGCGCCCGGAAGGCCGCCGAGCGGCGGGCGGCCTCGCCGAGGCGAGGATGGGTGCCCAAGACGGCGAACAGCCCGAAGGCGAGGGCCATCTCCGACAGGAAGAGGGGGGTTCCCGGGACGTGGATCCAGGCGAAGGCCCGGTCGAAGAACGCGTAGCCGGCCAGGAGCGCGACGAGGACGTACTCGAAGATCCGCAACGCCGGGAACTCGGGGATGCGACTCCCTCGGGCGTGACGCTCCGCCCAGGTGGGTGGGGCCGGGCGTCGGCTCGCCGCGAGGTAGGCCCCGCCGGCGGCGACGAAGGAGCCCGCGGTCGTGACGGCCACGACCGTCGCCGGATCGAGGGACGAACCGAGGCTCACCGCGCGTCGCCTCCGGCTTCGCCGTCGCGTGGGTGCATCCGATTCCCCCCGGGGTCGCCTCTATCCCGCCGCCCGGCTAGCATACCCCGGAGGGGGGAATGTTCGACGACGGGATGACACCCTGGTCGCCCCCCGCCAGCGGAACGAACGGTAGGGGGGAAGGATCCCGATGCGCAAGGTCGCTTTCATCACGGGCGTCACCGGCCAGGACGGCTCGTATCTCGTCGAGCTCCTGCTCGAACGCGGCTACGAGGTCCATGGCCTCATCCGTCGCTCCTCCACCTTCGGGACCGAACGGATCGACCACGTCTACGTCGACCCCCATCTCGAGGACGCGCGCCTCTTCCTCCACTACGGCGACCTCACCGACGGCAACTCCCTGAGCCATCTCCTCGAGGAGATCCGACCGACCGAGATCTACAACCTCGGTGCGCAGTCGCACGTCGGGGTGTCGTTCAAGAACCCCATCTACACCGTGGACGTCAACGCGCTCGGGACGCTCCGGCTCCTCGAGGCGGCCCGCCGCCTCGAGGAGCCGATGCGCTTCTACCAGGCGTCGTCGTCGGAGATGTTCGGCAAGGTCCGTGAGATCCCTCAGCGGGAGACCACGCCGTTCCATCCCCGCAGCCCCTACGCCGCCGCCAAGGTGTACGCCCACTGGCAGGCCGTGAACTATCGGGAGGCGTACGGCCTCCACATCTCCTGCGGGATCCTCTTCAACCACGAGAGCCCCCGCCGAGGCGAGACCTTCGTGACCCGGAAGATCACCCGCGCCGCGACCCGCATCAAGCTCGGTCTCCAGGAGAAGCTCTACCTGGGCAACCTCGACGCGGAGCGGGACTGGGGCTACGCCAAGGACTACGTCGAGGCGATGTGGCTCATGCTCCAACAGGACGAACCGGGCGACTACGTCATCGCCACCGGGGAACGCCACTCGGTCCGGGAATTCTGCGAGCGAGCCTTCGGGCTCCTCGACCTCGACTGGGAGCGGTACGTGGAGGTGGATCCCCGGTATCTCCGCCCCGCCGAGGTGGACGTGCTCGAAGGCGACGCCTCGCTGGCCCGCGAGCGTCTCGGCTGGAAGCCCACGGTGACCTTCGACGAGCTCGTCGAGCTCATGGTGGAGGCCGACCTCGAACTCGCCCACCGGGAACGCACCCTCGTCGACGCCGGCCTCCTCAAGGTGGAGTGGGACCGGCGATGACCTACGACCTCGGGGGGAAGACGGTCCTCGTCACCGGAGGCGCCGGGTTCCTCGGTTCCTTCCTCTGTCCTCGCTTCGAGGACGCCGGCGCCCGGGTCGTGGTCCCGCGGCGGCGTGACTACGACCTCACCGAACAGGCCGACACCCGCCGCCTCTTCCTCGAACACCGTCCCGACGTCGTCGTCCACCTCGCCGCCGAGGTGGGCGGCATCGGCGCCAACCGCGCCAATCCGGGGAGGTTCTTCTACGCGAACATGGCGATGGGCGTCAACCTCGTCGAAGAGGCCCGCCGGGTCGGGGTCGACAAGTTCGTGCAGGTGGGGACCGTCTGCTCCTACCCGAAGTTCACCCCCGTGCCGTTCCGGGAAGACGACCTGTGGAACGGCTACCCCGAGGAGACGAACGCTCCCTACGGCATCGCGAAGAAGGCCCTCCTCGTCATGCTCCAGGCCTACCGGGAGCAGTACGGGCTCAACGGGATCTACCTCATCCCCGTCAACCTCTACGGCCCACGGGACAACTTCGACCTCGAGACGAGTCACGTCATCCCCGCCCTCATCCGCAAGTTCGACGAGGCCGTTCGCTCCGGTGCCCCGTCGGTGGAGGTGTGGGGCACGGGGTCGGCGAGCCGGGAGTTCCTCTACGTCGAGGACGCGGCACGGGCCATCTTCACCGCCACCGTGACCTACGACGACCCCGACCCGGTGAACATCGGCACCGGCCGGGAGATCACGATCCGGGAGCTCGTCGAGCTCATCGGGAAGCTCACCGGCTTCCGGGGGACCATCGAGTGGGACACCTCGAAGCCCGACGGTCAACCCCGCCGCATGCTCGAGACGAGCCGCGCCAAGGAGCGGTTCGGATTCGAGGCGGAGGTGGACCTCGAGACCGGGCTCCGACGAACGATCGACTGGTGGGTACGGGAGGGGCGATGACCGAGACCGTCACGCTGCCGCCCCGGACGCCGGTGGTCGGGATCCCCATCTCGATGACGAGCTACGACGAGGTCGTCGACGTGGTCGCCCGGCCCCCCCGAGACCGGGCCCTCACCGTCGCCGTCTGCAACGTCCACTCGGTGATGTCTGCACGCCGCGACGCCGAGCTCCGCCGGGCCATCGAAGACGCCGACGTGGCCACCCCCGACGGGGTTCCCCTGGTATGGGCGATCCGGCTCCTCACCTCCCGACCCCAGACGCGGGTCTACGGTCCCGAGCTCATGCGGCGGACCCTCGCCGAGGGGCCTCCCGGGCTCCGTCACTACTTCTACGGCGCCACCGAGGAGACCCTCGCCCGCCTGCAGGAGGCGGTGCGCTCCTTCGCCCCCTCGGCCGAGATCGTCGGGGCGGAGGCCCCGCCCTTCCGACCCCTCTCCGAGGAAGAGGAGGACGCGGCCCTGGCCCGCATCCGCGCCTCGGGGGCGAACGTCCTCTGGGTGGGACTCGGCATGCCGAAACAGGAACTCTGGATGCATCGGGCGGCACCCAGGCTGCCGGGAATCTCCATCCTCGGGGTGGGCGCCGCGTTCGACTTCCTCGCCGGCACGAAGCCCCAGGCCCCGGCATGGATGCAGCGGGCCGGCCTCGAGTGGCTCTTCCGTCTCGCCACCGAGCCTCGGCGCCTCTGGAGACGCTATGTGTGGAACAACCCGGCCTACCTCGTGCTCCTCGCCGCCCAGGTGGTCCGGTCCCGAGTGAGCAAGGAGCGACGGGCCGGACCATGAACGTCATCGTCTGCCACAACTACTACCGGGAGCGAGGCGGCGAAGACCAGGTCTTCGAGAAC
This sequence comes from Actinomycetota bacterium, assembly GCA_011371355.1. Taxonomy (GTDB): domain Bacteria; phylum Actinomycetota; class Acidimicrobiia; order Spongiisociales; family UBA5794; genus DRQR01. The sequence goes on along the minus strand of DRQR01000104.1, from coordinate 4,322 downwards.
GAGGTCGAGCTCCTCCGCAGCGGCGGGGTCCAGGTGACCACGATGGTGCGGCACAACGCCGACCTGACGTCGGGGAAACTCCCCGGGACGGCGCTCGGTACCCCCTGGAACGTCGCCGCCTACCGGGAGCTGCGACGGCTCGTCGCCGAGACCGGCGCCGAGATCGTCCACGTCCACAACTGGGTGCCCCAGCTCTCCCCCGCCGTGTTCTACGCGGCCCGCCGAGCCGGGGCGGCCGTCGTCCACACCCTCCACAACTACCGCTGGGCGTGTCCGAAGGGAACCCTCTTCCGCGACGGCGCCGTCTGCGAGGACTGCTTCGGCAGGCGGCTCCCCTGGCCTGCGGTCCGCCACGCCTGTTACCGGGACCGGCGCTCGGCCTCGGGGGTGCTCGCCGGCTCCCTCGCGCTCCACCACGCCCTCGGCACCCCGGTCCGGGCCATCGACGCCTATGTCGCCGCGGGGTCCTTCGTCAAGGAGAAGATGGTCGCCGCCGGGCTCCCCGCCGACCGGATCCACCTCCGTCCCAACTTCGTCACTCGCGACCCGGGAGCCGGACCGGGACGCGGCGGCTATGCGATGTTCCTCGGGCGCCTTTCTCCCGAGAAGGGCCTCGACGTCCTCCTCGAGGCGTGGCGGCGACTCCCCGAGCCCATCCCCCTGAAGATCTCCGGGAAGGGCCCGCTGCGTCCCCTCGTCGAGGCGGCCGCCGCGGAGCTGCCCGCGGTCGAGTACCTCGGCTTCGTTCCCGACGACGAGCTCGACGATCTCCTCGGCGACGCGGCGCTCCTCGTCTTCACCTCGGTCACCTACGAGGTCCAGCCCATCACGATCATCGAGGCGTTCGCGAAGGGAACCCCGGTGGTCGGACCCGACCACGGCGCCACCACCGAGCTCGTCGTCGACGGCGTGACCGGGTGGCGCTTCCGTCCCGGTGATCCCGAGGCGCTCGCGCGCCGAGTCGCCGATGCCTTCGCAGATCCGGCCCGGCTCGCCGACCTCCGGCCCAAGGTGCGGGCCTACTTCGAGGATCGGTTCCTTCCCGTCGGCAGCCTCGAGCAGCTCCTGCGGATCTACGCTGCCGCCAAGGAACGTCGCAGGGAGGGGGTACGACGATGAGAGCGGTGATCCTCGCCGGAGGGAAGGGGACTCGCCTCGCCCCCTACACGGTGACCTTCCCCAAGCCGCTCGTGCCCGTCGGCGACATGCCGATCCTCGAGATCGTCGTTCGGCAGCTCGCCGCGGCCGGCTTCGACCACGTCACCCTCGCCGTCGGGCACCTCGCGGAGCTCATCGAGGCCTACTTCGGCGACGGGCGTCGCTGGGGGCTCAGGATCGACTACTCGAGGGAGGAGCGACCCCTCGGCACCGTCGGTCCCTTGGCCCTCATCGACGACCTGCCCGAACACTTCCTCGTCATGAACGGTGACGTGCTCACGACGCTGTCGTACCGTCAGCTCTACGACACCCACGTCACGAGCGGCGCCGACATGACGATCGCCTGTCACCGCCTCAACGTTCGCATCGAGTACGGCCTCATCGAGTTCGACGGCCGGCTCCGGGTGACGGGGTATCGGGAGAAGCCGGCGTTCCCCGGCGACGTCTCGATGGGCGTCTACGTGCTGTCGCGACCCGCCCTCGACTTCGTCCCGAAGGACGAGTACGTCGACATCCCGACCCTCGTCGACCGGCTCATCGCCGCCGGTCGCGAGGTCCGGGCCTCCCTCAGCGACGCCCGATGGCTCGACATCGGGATCAAGGAGGACTATGCGAAGGCGAACGAGATCTTCGAGGAGCTCCGCCACGAGTTCCTCCCCGACCCGGGAGCCTCGACGTGAGGGTCCTCGTCGTCGGCGGGGCCGGGTACGTGGGTGCTCCCCTCGTCTACCGTCTCTGGAGGGAAGGCCACGAGGTGACCGTCCTCGACCTGCTCCTCTTCGGGGGGGAGGCGCTCCTCCCCCTCGAGGGTGCGCCCCGCTACCGCTTCGTCTACGGCGACCTGCGCGACGAGGCCCTCGTCGACGAGGTCGTGCCGGGCCACGACGCCGTCGTCCTGCTCGCCGCCATCGTGGGGGAACCGGCGTCGAACGCCGATCCCGAGGCGACCCGATCGACGAACCTCGACGGTTCCCGCCTCGTCCTCGACGCCGCGAGACGCCACGGGGTGGAGCGCTTCGTGTTCGTGAGCACCTGCTCGAACTACGGGATCTCCGACGCCGACGGACCGGTGGCCGAGACGGCCCCGTTGATGCCGATCTCGCCGTACTCGGAGACGAAGGTCGCCGCCGAGGAGTTCGTCCTCGCCGCGGCGGACGAGGGGTTCCATCCCACCGTGCTGCGGCTCGCCACGGCCTTCGGGATCTCGCCTCGGATGCGGTTCGACCTCCTCGTCTCCGACTTCACCCTGGCGGCGGTGCGTGAGGGCAAGATCGTCATCTACGGGGAGCAGTTCTGGCGGCCCTTCGTCCACGTCCGAGACATCGCGGCGGCGATCGACCTCGTCCTCGCCTCGCCGCCGAGCCGCGTGTCGGGGGAGGTCTTCAACGTGGGTCGGGAGGACAACAACCTCCAGAAGCAGACCCTCGGGGAGCTGGTCCGACGCCTCGTCCCCGGCACGGTCCTGGAGTTCGTCGAACGCCGCGAGGATCCCCGTTCCTATCGGGTGAGCTTCGAGAAGATCGAACGGGTCCTCGGCTACCGCGCGGCGTGGACCGTCGAGGACGGCATCCGGGAGCTCGTGCCGGCGCTGCGCAGCGGCGTCTTCCCGAATCCCGACGATCCTCGGTATCGCAACGCGTGACGCTCACCTCCGACGTCGTCGTCGTCGGAGGCGGTCTCGTCGGCCTCGCCACCGCCTCCCGGCTCCTCGAAGCCCACCCGGAGCTCTCCGTGACCGTCCTCGAGGCCGAGGCGGGCCTGGCCCGCCATCAGAGCGGCAGGAACAGCGGCGTCGTGCACTCGGGCGTCTACTACCGACCGGGATCCCACAAGGCGCGGCTGTGCCGGGAGGGAGCCGCGGAGCTCATCGCGTTCTGCGAAGCGCACCGATTGCCGTGGCGACGGACGGGGAAGGTCATCGTGGCCACCCGCCCCCGAGAGCTGCCGCAGCTCGCCGAGCTCCATCGTCGTGGTGCGGCGAACGGCTTGGAAGGTCTCGAGCGCCTCGATCCGAGGGGACTCGCCGACGTCGAACCCCACGTTCGAGGGCTCGAGGCCCTGTTCGTACCGCAGGCCGGGGTCGTCGATTTCGCTGCCGTTGCCCGGGCCCTTGCCGGCCTCGTCGAGCGCCGGGGTGGGCGGATCCGGACGGGTTTCACCGTCGTCGAGGCGTCGGAGGGACCCCGGGAGGTACGGCTGGTGGCGAGGGACGGCACATGGCTCACCGCCGGCCACCTCGTCAACTGTGCGGGGCTCGGCGCGGAACGGCTCGCCCGGCGGCTCGGACTGGAACCTGGCGTCCGGCTGCTCCCCTTCCGGGGTTCCTACTTCCGGCTCCGACGCGACCACCTGATCCGGCACCTCGTCTATCCCGTGCCCGATCCCCGGTTCCCCTTCCTCGGGGTGCACTTCACCCGCCGGATCGACGAGGTGGTCGAGGTGGGACCGAATGCGGTCCTGGCCCTCGGGGCTCCCGACACTCCCCCACCGCACCTGCCGCGTCTTCGGGCGATGCTCGAGGGCCTCCGCGGCCCCGAGGTGCATGCCCTCGCTCGCCGCTACTGGCGTACGGGCCTCATGGAGCTGATGCGATCGTCCAGCCGCCACACCTACGCCGCATCGGCCCGGCGTCTCGTTCCGGAGCTTCGGGCCGGCGACCTCCGGCGAGCGGGCTCGGGCATCCGGGCCCAGGCCGTTCGATCCGACGGAACGCTCGTCGACGACTTCGTCATCGTCGAGGGGCCACGCTCCTGCCACGTCGTGAACGCGCCCTCGCCGGCGGCGACGGCGGCCCTCGCGATCGGTCGGGAGGTCGCGGCGCGGGTCTCGACCCGGTGACCCCTACGGGAGCCCGAAGGAGCCTGCGACGGGGATGAAGCTCGGTTCGCCCCAGACGAACTGGTTGTCGGCGACGCCTTGGGTGTTCGAGTAGCGGAAGTACATCGTGGTGTTCGAGGGTCGGAACAGCGCCGGGGTGGCGTGGCCCTGCCGGGTCCAGTCGCCGGCGACGAGCCGGTCGCCGGGATCCCCGAAGATGAAGGAATGGTCGGCGACCCCCTGGGTGTGGGAGTTCCGGAAATACACCAGCCCGGTGGATTCCCGATGCAGCCCGATCGTGTCGATCCCGTCCCCGTCGAAGTCCCCCACGAAGGGCTGGTCCCCGG
>DRQR01000103.1 GCA_011371355.1 Actinomycetota bacterium | reverse complement strand
GACGACCTGACGAGGGAGGCCCTCGCCGTCCTCGCCGGCACCGACCTCGAGTTCGACCCGGCGGTGGCCGAGGCCCTTCGGCGCTATTGGGCCGATCGGGGTCGGGAGATGCCCGAGTCGAACCTGCGGCAGGCCTACCGGCCGGCGGGTGCAGCCTTCGTCGAGAACCCGATCGGGACCGCACCGGGCATCCGGATCGAGATCGACGGCACGTGGTACTTCGCGTTGCCCGGGGTGCCGGTCGAGATGCGGGCGATGCTCGACGCCGAGGTCCTCCCGTTCCTCCGCCGCCTCGCCGGGGGCGGCGGCGTCGTCCTCAGCCGGGTGCTGAGGACCTGGGGGGAGAGCGAGTCCCGGATCGCCGAGCGGATCGCCGACCTCTACGACGGGGCGACGAACCCGACGATCGCCTTCTTGGCCTCGGCCGGGGAGATCAAGATCCGACTCACGGCGAAGGCCGCCACGGAGTCCGAGGCCCGGGCGCGCATCGAGCCCCTCGAGGCGGAGATCCGGCGCCGGCTCGGCTCGCGGGTCTACGGCGTCGACGACGAGACGATCGAGCGGGTCCTCCTCGACCTGCTCGTCGAACGGGGGCTCACCTTCGGCACGGCGGAGTCGGCGACCGGGGGACTCGTCGCGGCGCGGATCACGAGCGTGCCCGGGTCGAGTCGGGCCTTTCGCGGCGCGGTGGTCGCCTACCACGTCGAGGTGAAGGAGGCCCTCCTCGGGGTGCCGCCCGAGACGATCGAGCGCCACGGCGTCGTCTCCGAGGAGGTCGCGGCGGCCATGGCCGAGGGGGCACGGGCGAGCCTCGGCGTGGACGTGGCCGCCGCGGTCACCGGGGCGGCGGGTCCCGAGCCCCACGGCGGCGCGGCCCCGGGAACCATGGTCGTCGCCGTCGCCACCCCGGAGACCTGCCGGGCGAGGACGCTGCGGATGCCCGGCGACCGGGAGCGGGCGCGGACCTTCACGGCCACCGCGGCCTTGCAGCTCACCAGGCTCAGCCTCGTCGGCCACGACTGGGGCACCGAGCGGTGACCGTCGGGCGGTACTTCCTCGCCGTCGATCTCCGACCCGAGGTCCGCCACGGCCTCGCCGCGTTCCTCGCCGAGGAGCTCGGCGGCCGACGCCTCCCGGGAAGGGCCGCGGATCCCCGCTCGTGGCACATCACGCTCCGGTATCTCGGACCCTCCACCGGCGAGCGGCTCGAACGCTTCCTCCACCACCTCGAAGTGGCCCTCGAGGAGGCGCCCTTCCGGCTCGGGTTCGGGGGGTTGGGTGCCTTCGGTCGGCCGCGGCGGGCGTCGGTGCTCTGGCTCGACGTGGGGGAGGGAAGGGCGAGCCTCGAGCGTCTCGCCGCGGTCGCCGAGGAGGCGGCGCAGGCGGCCGGCTTCACGCCTGAGGACCGGCCCTTCCGTCCCCACCTCACCCTGTCGAGGATCCGGCCTCCCCTCGACGTCTCGGAGCTCGTCGCGCAGGTGGGGCGCTTCCCGCTGACCCAGGAGGTCGGCGAGGTGGTGCTCTTCGAGTCGGTGCCGGGGGCCGCTGGGCCTCGGTACGTCGAGGTGGCCAGGGTGCCGCTGCCGGGGGCGTGAGGGCTCCTCCCGTGGGGGGCGGGGCGGAGATCCTCGACGTCGAACAGACGTTCGCCTATGCTCGGCGTGCCGGGTGCGCGATTTCGTGTCAGTGGGTCCCGGTACGGTCGAGGCCGGAGTCGAAGAAGGGAAGCCGACGATGAGCAGCAAGCCCCAGGATCGGGAGAAGAACCTCGAGATGGCCCTCACCCAGATCGAGCGCCAGTTCGGCAAGGGCGCGGTGATGAAGCTGGGCGACGAGGAGATCCGGCGCATCGACGCGATCTCGACGGGGGCGTTGTCGCTCGATCTCGCCCTCGGGATCGGGGGCGTGCCCCGGGGGCGGATCGTCGAGATCTACGGCCCGGAGAGCTCGGGGAAGACGACCCTGGCGCTGCACGTCGTCGCCGAGGCCCAGCGCAACGGCGGGATCGCGGCGTTCGTCGACGCCGAGCACGCGCTCGATCCGGTGTATGCCCGGGCCATCGGCGTCGACGTCGACGAGCTGCTCATCGCCCAGCCCGACACCGGGGAGCAGGCCCTCGAGATCGCCGACATGCTCATCCGCTCGGGCGCCCTCGACGTGGTGGTGATCGATTCGGTGGCGGCCCTCGTGCCCCGGGCCGAGCTCGAAGGCGACATGGGCGACAGCCACGTCGGCCTCCAGGCCCGCCTCATGTCCCAGGCGCTGCGGAAGCTCGCCGGCACGATCAATCGCTCCCAGACGACGGCGATCTTCATCAATCAGCTCCGGGAGAAGATCGGGGTGATGTTCGGGTCCCCGGAGACCACGCCGGGAGGTCGGGCGTTGAAGTTCTACGCGAGCGTCCGGATCGACGTCCGGCGGATCGAGGCCATCAAGCAGGGCACCGAGAACGTCGGCAATCGGGTCCGGGCCAAGGTCGTCAAGAACAAGGTCGCCCCGCCCTTCCGGGTCGCCGAGTTCGACATCATGTTCGGCGAGGGGATCTCGAGGGAAGGCAGCCTCCTCGACGTGGCGGTGGAGGAGGGCATCGTCCGGAAGGCGGGGGCGTGGTACACCTTCGACGGCGACCAGCTCGGTCAGGGGCGAGAGCGGGCGAAGGAGTTCCTGCGGGAGAATCCCGAGATCGCCGTGCAGCTCCAAGATCGGGTCCTCCGGGCGGTGGGGGCACTGTCGGAGGACGAGGCGACCGACGACGCCGTCGCGGCGGTCGAGGAGCCGCCGCCGGCCTGAGTCCGTCGGGGTCGGCGGATCCCTCCCGTGGCGTCGGGTTCGGGGTACCATCGGATCGAGAGATGGAACACGACGAACACGAGACCCGGAACGTCATGGGGCGACGAGCGGAGGTGAGGGACGGCCCGAGGCGGCGCTGAGGGCGGGGGAGGCGATCGCGGCTTCGCCGGTGTGCGTTCCGGTCTCGGGAACGGGGCCGATATGGAGTGGTTGATTCCCGCGGTGAGCGCGGCGGTCGTGGTCGTCGCGTTCGCCGCCGGCATGCTCCTCGCTCGACGAACCCGGGAGGACCGTCGGTCGCCCGACGAGCTCCTCGCCGAGGCCCGGCTCGAGGCCCAGCGCATCCTCGCGAAGGCCGAGGAGGAGGCACGGGCCAAGGCCGAGGCCTACCGGGAGCGGGAGGACGCGACGATCGAGCACCGTCGGGTCGAGATCACCGCGCAGGAGGAACGGCTCGCCCAACGAGAGGCGACCCTCGAGCAACGGGCCGCGAACCTCGCCCAACGGGAGGAGCTCGTCCTCCAGAAGGAACGGGACGCGGCGGAGGCCCTCGAGCGGGCGGCGAAGCTCGAAGAGGAGGTGCGGGCTCGCCTCGAGCAGGTCGCCGGCTTCGACGCCAAGGCGGCGAAGGCCGAGCTCCTGGCCCGCACCGAGGCCGAGGCGAAGCGCCAGGCGATGATCCTCGTCCGGGACCTCGAGGCGAAGGCTCGTCAGGAGGCCGAGCGGCGGGCCCGACGGATCCTCGCCGGCACGATCCAGCGGCTCGCCGCCGAGGTGGTGACCGAGACCACGGTGTCGACGGTCATGCTGCCCTCCGACGAGATGAAGGGCCGCATCATCGGCCGCGACGGCAGGAACATCCGCGCCTTCGAGGCGCTCACGGGGGTCAACGTCATCGTCGACGACACCCCCGAGGCCGTGGCGGTGTCCACCTTCGACCCGGTGCGTCGCGAGATCGCTCGGATCGCCCTCGAGCGGCTCGTCGAAGACGGGCGGATCCACCCGGCGTCGATCGAGGAGGCCTACGAGAAGGCCCGAGCCGAGGTCCAACGGTCGATCACCGACGCCGGTGAATGGGCCATGGTGGAGGTCGGCGTCTCCCGTCTCCACCCCGAGCTCGTCGACCTCCTCGGCCGCCTGAAGTACCGCACCTCCTACGGGCAGAACGTCCTCGCCCACCTCATCGAGTCGGCGCACGTCGCCGGCATGCTCGCCGCGGAGCTCGGCGTCGACGAACAAGAGGCGCGTCGCGCGGCGCTGCTCCACGACATCGGCAAGGCGGTCTCCCACGAGATCGGGGGCTCCCACGCCCTCATCGGGGCGGAGATCGCCCGGCGGTTCGGCGAGGAGGGCGGGGTGGTGCACGCCATCGAAGCCCACCACAACGAGGTCGAGGTGCGGACGATCACCGGGGTGCTCGTCCAGGCCGCGGACGCGGTGTCGGCGGCTCGGCCCGGGGCGCGGCGCGAGATCCTCGAGTCCTACGTCCGTCGGCTCGAACGGCTCGAGCGGATCGCCGGGTCCTTCCCCGGGGTCGACCGGGTGTTCGCGCTCCAGGCGGGCCGAGAGGTGCGGGTGCTCGTGGACCCGAGCGAGCTCGACGATCTCGAAGCCGGCGCCATGGCGCGGCGGATCGCGCGAAAGCTCGAAGAGGACCTACAGTATCCGGGCCAGATCGAGGTGACGGTGATCCGTGAGTTCCGGGCCACCGACTACGCCCGCTGAGCCTCGAACGCCCCGGAGGACCGCTTCGATGACCGAGACCCTGCTGGGAATGCCGTCGCTGCGGACGCGGCGGGAGCCGACGCGCCCCGGACTTCGTTACCACGTCCGCACCTACGGCTGCCAGATGAACGAGCACGATTCGGAGCGCATCGCGGGGCTCCTCGAGGCCGACGGCATGGTGCCCGCCGACGATCCCTCCGACGCCGACGTCGTCGTGGTCAACACCTGCACGATCCGGGAGAACGCCGACCAGCGGCTCTACGGCTTCCTCGGGTCCCTCCGTCGGCTGAAGCAGGAGCGACCGGGGATGCGGATCCTCGTGGGTGGATGCACGGCCCAGAAGGATCGGGAGCTCGTCAGGGAACGGGCCGGCTGGGTGGACGTCGTCTTCGGTACCCACAACCTCCACCGGGTCGTCGACCTCCTCGACCACGCCGAGGAATGGGGTCCGGTCACCGAGATCTGGGAGGAGCCCCGGTCGGAGGTCGAGCCGGTGTCCGGCCTTCCGGCGCACCGGGAGTCGGCCCACTCGGCCTGGGTGACGATCACCGTCGGCTGCAACAACTCCTGCACCTTCTGCATCGTCCCCGTCGTACGGGGCCCCGAGCGGAGTCGACGCCCCGGCGACGTGCTCCGCGAGGTACGGGAGCTCGTCGCCGAGGGGGTCGTCGAGGTCACCCTGCTCGGCCAGAACGTCAACTCCTACGGGCGAGATCTCGAGGTGAACGGGCGTCGTCCGCTCTTCGCCGAGCTCCTTCGCCGGGTGGGGGAGGTCGAGGGACTGCGTCGGGTCCGATTCACCTCCCCGCATCCGAAGGACATCAGGGAGGACGTCGGCGAGGCGATGGCGGAGACCGAGGCGGTCTGCGAACAGCTCCACCTGCCGCTCCAGTCTGGGAGCGACCGCATCCTCGCGGCGATGCATCGCGGCTACACGGCCGAGCGGTTCCTCGGCAAGCTCGAGATGATGCGGCGGCTCGTCCCCGACCTGTCGGTGTCGACCGACGTCATCGTCGGGTTCCCCGGAGAGACCGAGGAGGACTTCGCCCGTACCCTCGAGGTCGTCGCCGAGGCACGGTTCGACACGGCCTTCATGTTCCAGTTCTCGCCGCGACCGGGGACTCGGGCGGCCGAGATGGAGGATCGGGTTCCCGCCGAGGTGGTCCAGGAGCGCTTCGAGCGCCTCGTCGAGCTCCAGCGCGCGATCACCTTCGAACGGAACCGCGAGCGGGTGGGACGGATCCTCGAGGTCATGGTCGAGGGCCCCTCGAAGCGGGATCCAGCGGTGGTCACCGCCCGGACCCGAGGGAACCAGATCGTCCATCTCCGGGGCGTCTGGGCGCCGGGGACGGTCTTCGACGCCCGCATCGTGCGGGCCGCTCCCCATCATCTCGAGGGGGTTCCGGCCTGAGGCTCCTCGCCGTCGTCGGACCCACCGCGGCGGGGAAGTCGGCGGTCGCCGAGCGCGTCGCCCGGGTCCTCGGCGCGACCCTCGTCTCCGTCGACTCGATGCAGGTCTACCGCGGCATGGACATCGGGACCGCGAAGCCGGATGCGTCGACGCGGGCCCGGTTCGACTACCGGATGATCGACCTCGTCGAGCCCGAGGAGCCCTTCACCGTGGGGGACTACCAGGCTCGGGGCCGGCGTGAGCTGGCAGCCCTCGCCGCCGCCGATCGTCCCGTCGTACTCGTGGGGGGCTCGGGGCTCCACTTCCGGTCCCTCGTCGACCCGCTGCGACCCCGGCCCCGGGACCCGGAGGTCGCCGCCGCCGTGGCGGCGACCGATCCCGAACGCCTCGCCGCCGAGCTCCTCGCGGCCGATCCGGATGCGGGGGAGTACGTGGACCTGGCGAACCCGCGGCGGGTGGCGCGGGCCGTCGAGATCCTGCGGCTCACGGGCGAGACGCCGTCGATGCGGGCCCGGAGTCCCGAGGCGGCCGCCCTCGCCGCATATCGGCCCGAGCTCCCCTTCGTCGGCGTCGGAATCGATCCGGGAGCACGCCTCGCCGATCGGGTGGCGCGGCGGCTGGAGAGGATGCTCGACGCGGGCCTCCTCGACGAGGTCGCCGGCCTCGCCCCCCGGCTCGGGCCCACCGCGCGTCAGGCGGTCGGCTACAAGGAGCTCCTCGGCGTCGTTCGTGGGGAGTCGACCCTCGTCGAGGGTGTGGCGGCCGCCCAGCGTGCCACGGTGGCGCTCGCCCGGCGTCAACGAACCTTCTTCCGGCGGGATCCACGGATCCGGTGGCTGACGTGGCAGGATGATCCCGAGGCGACGGCCACCGAGGTGATCGAGATCGTGGAGCGAGCATGGACTTCGTGAAGATGGAGGCCCTCGGGAACGACTTCATCGTCGTCGAGGGCCCCCTCGACGACCCCACGTCCGAGGAGGTCCGAGCCTGGTGCCGGCGACGCTTCGGGATCGGGGCCGACGGGCTCCTCGAGGCCACCCGGCGGGAGGGAGCCGTCGGGATGCGGTATTGGAACGCCGACGGCCACGAGGCCGAGATCTGCGGCAACGGACTGCGATGCGTGGCCCGCCTCGCCGCGGCACGCGGCTGGGTGGAGGGATCGTCCTTCGTCGTCGAGACGGCGGTGGGTCCCCGGAGGGTGGAGGTCCGGGACGACATGGTCCGCGCCGAGCTGGGACGTCCCTACGGCTTCCGCACCGACGTCCTCGCCGTGGCCGGGACCGAGGTCCGGCCGGTGGGGCTCGGCAATCCCCACGCCGTCCTCTTCGTCGACGACGTCGGAGCGGCACCGGTGGGGGACCTGGGACCGCGGATCGGCACCGACGCGATCTTTCCGGGGGGCACGAACGTGGAGTTCGCCGAGGTCGTCGACGATGGGCGCCTGCGGCTCCGGGTCTGGGAGCGCGGCGTCGGGGAGACCCTCGCCTGCGGCTCCGGCGCGGCCGCGGCGGTGGTGGTGGCGCAGCGAGCGGGGCGGGTGGCGGAGCGGGTGGTCGTCGAGCTGCCCGGGGGCGAGCTCGTCGTCGAGGTCGACGGGGACGTGGTGTGGATCGAGGGTCCGGCGAACTTCGTCTTCACCGGGAGGGTGCCCGCCGAGCTCCCGTCGAGCTGAGGCCGCTCCTCCGGGGCGCGTTCAACGGAGTCGTCGCAGGAGGGCGACGACGACCCCGAGGATCTCCACGCCCTGGCTGAAGACCATCGGCGGATAGGCGGGGTTCTCCGATCGGAGCACGATCCTCCCGTCGAGGCGCTGGAGGCGCTTCACCGTGGCCTCCTCGCCGTCGACGAGCGCGGCGACGATCTCCCCGTCGTGAGCGGTGGGCTGGCGACGGACGACGACGTAGTCCCCGTCGAGGATCCCGGCGTCGACCATCGAATCGCCGCGGACTTCGAGCATGAAGACGGGGTCGTCGCCGACGAGCTCGGTGGGGAGGGGATAGATCTGCTCGATGTCCTCCTCGGCGAGGATCGGTGATCCGGCGGCGATCCGACCGACGAGGGGTACGTCTCGGACCGGGGCTCGGAGGAGGTCCGCCTCGGGATCCCGGTCGTCGCCGAGCACCTCGATCGCCCGCGGCTTCGAGGGATCACGCCGGAGGTAGCCCGCCTTGGCGAGGCTCGACAGGTGGCTGTGGACCGTGGACGGCGAGGAGAGGCCGACGGCCTCGCCGATCTCCCGTACCGACGGCGGGTAGCCGCGTTCGGCGACGGTCCGGGTGATGTAGTCGAGGATCTGGCGTTGCCGGTCGGTGAGCTCGGTTCGGGTCGTCATCTTCCCTCCCTGGGGCGTGCGGCCCCATGGTATCGGGCAATCCCCCGGAGACCAAACATATGTTCGCCTCGGACGGGATCTCGAGGGTGGGGAGGGAGGGGCCGGACCCGGGTCCGGGGCGGCCTGCCGAGTTGACGAGCGAACAGGTGTTCGATACCATGCTGGAAGCGAACAGATGTTCGATCTCGGGTTTTCGTCATACCCGCGCCGTACGGTGCGGGTGCGGGCCGGGAACCGGGCGGAGTGACCGACCGAGGCGAGGAGGAGGTACGACATGGAGCATCGACCGACCGGCACGAAGCGGGTGCTGATCATCATCTCCACGACGGTGCTCGCGGTCGTCCTCTTCCTCGCCTCGGCCGGTGAGGCCACCGGGGAGGCGGGGGCGACGACGACCTACCGGGTGCATCCGGGGGACACCCTGTGGGAGATCGCCGCCGTGCACGCCGACGACTCGGTGGACGTGCGGGAGATGGTGGAGGCGATCCGACGCATCAACGACCTCGACTCTCCGGTCCTCCAGGTCGGACAGCGCCTCGAGATCCCGATCGCCGAGGGATGACGCGGCCCTCCGTGCCGCCGGAGGCAGGGGACTCAGCCGAGGACCGGAATCGCCCGGGGATCGACGGGGGTCCGGCCGACGAGCGCGAGGAGCAGGTCCGGACCGAGGCCGCGACGGCGGGCGACCTCGGTGAGGAGCACGAGGGCGTCGGCGACCGCGTCGTCGGGCGGTCTCCACGGGGTGCCTCGGGCCCGGGCGAGATCGAGACCGTGGACGGTGGCTTCGAAGCTTCGGGTTCGGAGGTAGTCGGCGATGCGGATCGGGCCCATACGGCTCGCGACCTTCCGATCCCAGGGGATGCCCTGGAGGGCTGCTCGGGCCGCCGCCGCGGCCTCGAGGAAGCGGCGCGGGTAGGCCGCCGGCGAGATGCCGGCGAGTTCGTCGCGAGCCCGGGCGGTGATCTGAGCGGCCACCGCGTCGGGGTCTCGGTCACGGGCCTCGAGGTAGGCGACGAGGTACTCCGCGGCGCCTTCGAGGGGAGCGCCGGTGGGCTCGGGGGCCGCGAGGTACTCGGTCACCGTCTCGACGGCGCGATAGAGGTGACCGACGAGGTCCCGGAGATTCCACTCGCCGAGGGCGGGCCGGTCGACGTCGTCGAGGCCCTCGACGAGGGCGGGGAGGGCGTCGACGACCTCGAGGAAGGTGTCGTGGATCCTCGGCCAGCTCGTCATGTCCGCACTGTACCGGGTGCCGATGGGGATCGAATCGCCGGCGGCGACTACGCTGCCCGGATGCGCTGTCCCCGCTGCGCCACGGAAGACACCCGGGTGGTCGACAGTCGGCCCGCCGAAGAGGGCCGGGCGGTCCGACGTCGACGGGAGTGCACCGCCTGCGGGCATCGGTTCACCACCTTCGAGCGAGCCGAGGTGGTGGCCATGGTGTGGAAGCGGAACGGTCGCCTCGAGCGTTTCTCCCCGGCGAAGGTGCGCCGAGGCCTCGAGGCCGCCCTCGCCGACCGGCCCGTCGACCCCCAGGAGGTCGATCGTCTCGTCGCCTCGATCGAGACGACCGTGCTCGCCGCGGCGCCCCGGACCGTGACCACCGAGGACATCGGCAGGGCCGTCCTCGACGGACTGCGGGAGCTCGACGAGGTCGCCTACCTGCGCTTCGCCTCGGTCTACAAGGAGTTCGAGGGGGTCCGGGACTTCGAGCGGGAGGTGGCGGCGCTCGAGGAGGGCCGGGCCTGAGCCGTCGCCGCGAGGTCCTCCTCGAGGCGACGGGCGAGATCGATGATGCGGGCGTCGAGGGCGGTGCGGGCCTCCGCCAGGGCGGCGAGGAGTTCCCGTCGAAGCTCGGCGCGGAGTTCCTCGAGCTCGGCGAGCAGCGCTGCGGTCCGGTCGGGATCCTCCGCTTCGAGGGCGCCGAGGTAGTCGTCCTGCCAGTCGCCGTACCGATCGAGGGAACGATCGGCGGCGACCCGGACGTCGGCGAAGAGGGAGTCCTCGGGTAGGGAGGCGACCGCTTCGGCGTCGTCGGCGAAGTCGGTGGCGAGGGCGACGGCGAGTTCCGCGCGGCGTGCCCGGTCGGCCTCGAGGGGCAGGTCGCCGGGGGCGAGGAGCTCCTCGACGGTGGATCGATAGGCGAAGACGTGGCCGAGGGCGGCCGCGAGGTCGCCGCCTTCCATGCCGTGGAGGGAGAGGCGGTCCCGGAGATCTTCGAGGAGCTCGTACCCATCGGGGGGCTCGAAGGGGAGGGGTGAGGGAAGCGGCTCGGTGGCGAGGACGGCGGCGTCGTGGGCGGCGGCGTCGAGGGCCGTCACCGCCGGGAGCGTCTCGACGAGGGCGGTGGGGGGAGTGGTCGGGTCGGTGAGGGCGGCGAGGGAGGCCTGGGCTTCGGGGAGCGTGTTCCGGAGCTCGACGAGGGCGTGTCGGTGGGCCGCGATCGTCGTCGCGACCCGTTCGCTTCGTCGGAGCACGAGCAGGGCCAGGCCGCCGAGGACGAGGACGAGGAGGACGACCGGGATCACCACTCGCCACCAGCGTCGGGTGGGCTCGACGACGAGGGCCTCGTCGGGTGGGGAGGCCGGGGTCGTCGCGGCCGGGGGAACGGGGGGACGGGGCTCGTCGTCGGGGGTGGGTGGCGACAGGGCGAGGCCCTGCACCTCGGTGGCGGCGGTCCCGAGGCCCTCGACGACCATCGTGGCCCCGAGGGTGGTCGAGGGAGCGGAGAAGGGGGAGTCGACCTCCGAGGGCGGTGCCGTGGTCTCCGCGGCGAGACGGGCCAGCGAGGCCCTCGCACCGTCGGTGGCTTCGACGAGACCCACGAGCTCGAGGAACCAGCGACCGTCGTTGCCGGGGAGCTCGGGTTGTGGGTCGCGGCGGGCCATCGGTGCTCCGTGGTGGGAGAATCGGGCCATGAAGATACCGTTGAAACGGCTGGACACGTCGCTTCCGGCCCCCCGTCCCGCGCACGAAGACGATGCGGGGCTGGACCTGTATGCCGCCGAAGACGCGAACCTCGAACCCGGCGAGCGGGCCGTGGTCCCCACCGGCATCGCCGTCGCCATCCCGCCGGGGCATGCCGGCTGGGTGACGCCGCGCAGCGGGCTGGCCGCCGAGCGGGGCGTGACGGTCCTCAACGCCCCGGGGCTCATCGACCCCGGGTACCGGGGCGAGGTGAAGGTGATCCTCGTGAACCTCGGTACCGAGACGGTCCGGATCCGGCGCGGCGACCGGATCGCCCAGCTCGTCGTGACGCCCGTCGCGGCGGTCGAGTGGGTGCACGTCGCCGATCTCGACGACAGCGATCGGGGGGCCGGGGGCTTCGGATCGACGGGTCCGTGACGACGCGCTTGGCGTCTGCGGCGTGGTACCATTCGGCCGAGACGCGGACGTAGCTCAGCTGGTAGAGCGCAACCTTGCCAAGGTTGAGGTCGCCGGTTCGAACCCGGTCGTCCGCTCCACGAGGGCGGTCGCGGGGCCGCCCGCTTCCTTTGGCGACGTGGCCGAGTGGTTAGGCAAGGGTCTGCAAAACCCTGTACCCGGGTTCGATTCCCGGCGTCGCCTCGGGGATAGAATGAGCATCCCCAGATGGGCGCTTAGCTCAGCGGGAGAGCGCTGCCTTGACGCGGCAGAGGTCACTGGTTCGATCCCAGTAGCGCCCACCGCTCGGTTCGTGAAGGCCGGGCGAGTGCCTTTCGTCCCTCGCCCGGCCTGCCCTGACGGTTTGCTTCGCGGTTGGGGTCGGGGTTGGGTTTGGGGCGCCGGTCCGGTGGGGTGTGGTGGCTGGGGTTGGTGGGTTCGATCCCAGTAGCGCCCACCCGTCGGCCATGCCGGACCAGCTCGGCGGTCGCTCCACGGTG
>DRQR01000102.1 GCA_011371355.1 Actinomycetota bacterium | reverse complement strand
GAGGCGGGTCACTCGACGGCGGCCAGGGACTCCCTGGCGTGGTACGACGAACGGACGAGCGGCCCCGCCTCGACGTGGGGGATGCCGAGGCGCCGACCCTCGGCGGTGTACGCGGCGAACTCGGCAGGGGTGACGTAGCGGTGGATGGGACGGTGCCGGGGCGTCGGCCGCAGGTACTGGCCGATCGTCACGATGTCGACGCCGACGGCGTGGAGGTCGGCGAGGGCACCGAGGACCTCCCGGTCGTCCTCCCCCATCCCCACGATGAGGCCCGATTTCGTCGTCGTGGCCGGATTCAGACGCTTGGCCCGGGCGAGGAGGGCGAGGGACCGGCCGTAGTTCGCGGCCGTGCGGACCTCGCGCTGGAGCCTGAGGACGGTCTCGAGGTTGTGGTTGAGGACCTCGGGTTTGGCCTCCATGACCGTCTCGAGGGCCGCGAGGTCCCCCTTGAAGTCGGGAACGAGGACCTCGACCGAGCAGTCGGGGACCCTGGAACGGATGGCGCGGATCGTCTCCGCGAAGATCGCCGCACCCCCGTCGGGGAGGTCGTCGCGGTTCACCGAGGTGAGGACCGCGTGGCGCAGGCCCATGGCGGCCACGGCCTCGGCGGCCCGGACCGGCTCGTCGGGGTCCACCGGCCCGGGTCGACCCGTCGTGACGTCGCAGAAGGCGCAGGCCCGCGTACAGCGGTCGCCGAGGAGCATGAGCGTGGCGGTGCCCGCGGCCCAGCACTCGTAGATGTTCGGGCAGCTCGCCTCTTCACAGACCGTGTTGAGGGAGAGGTCCCGCATGAGGCCGGCGACCTCCCGATAGCCGTCGTTGCGGAGATCGGCGCGGACCCGGAGCCACGGGGGTCGGGGCGGCTCCCCGGCCAGGACGCCCCGGACGACGATGGGGGTCTCGTCGACGCGACGCGGCGCGAAGACGCCGGCGGCGAGCATCTCGTCGACGTCGAAGCGTCGGCCGGTCCCCCGGTCGAAGGCGGCGAGCTGTACCTCGGGGTCGCCCTCCGACAGGCGTCCGAGGTGCGGAACGACGGCGGCGACGACCTCCTCGGTCGCGACCGGTCGACCGCAGAGCTCGGCGAGGGAGGTGACGGGACGGCGGAGGCCGCAGGGGACGATGTGCCCGAACCAGTCGAGGTCGACCGACACGTTGAGGGCGAACCCGTGCATGGCGACGCCACCGACGACCTTGACGCCGATCGCGGCGACCTTGCCGCGCGACGTCCAGACCCCCGTGTAGCCGGGCTCGGTCCAGGCCTCCACCCCGAGGTCGGCGAGGGCGGCGACGAGGCAGGCCTCGATCCGTCGGACGTGGCCGACGACGTCGTGGCCCTCCGGGAGCCGAGGGACGGCGACGATCGGATAGCCGACGAGCTGTCCGGGACCGTGGAAGGTCACGTCCCCACCACGATCCACCTCGAGGAGCTCGGCCCCGAGTTCCCGCAATCGCTCCGGGGGGACGAGGAGGTTGGAGCCGTCCCCGTTGCGTCCGATGGTGTACACCGGAGGGTGCTCGAGGAGGAGGACGTGGTCGTCTCGGCTTCGACCTTCGGCGCGTGCGGCGTGGATGGCCCGTTGCAGGTCCCAGGCCTCGTCGTAGGGGAGGCGGCCGAGCCACCGGATTCGCAGTCGCTCGGCCGGGAGGGTCATGCGAGCTCCTGCTCCCAGTCCCAGGTCTCGAGGTTCTCCTTGATGCGGCGGAGGAAGAGCACCGCGGTGGAGCCGTCGAAGGCCCGATGGTCCCAGGTGAGCCCGAGGATCCCGACGTGGCGGATCGCGATCGCATCGCCGCCGGTCGGGGTGGAGACGACGACGGGCCGCTTCACCACGGTGTCGGTCGACAGGATCGCGACGTTCGGGAGATTGAGGATCGGCACGCTGAAGTAGGAGCCGAAGGGACCGGGGTTCGTGATCGAGAAGGTGCTCCCGGCGATGTCGTCGGGATCGAGCCGGCCCGCGCGCGCCTTGTCGGCCTTCTCCCGGATCGCCCGGGCGAGCCCGCGCAGGGTGAGCGAATCCGCGTTCGGGATCGTCACCACGACGAGCCCCCGCTGGTCGAGGTCCACGGCGATCCCGAGGTTGACGACCGAGTGGAAGACCTGCTTCCCCTCGGCGAGGTAGAAGGAGCTGTTCACCGCGGGGTAGGCCTCGAGGGCGTCGACGGTGGCGCGGGCGACGAAGGGGAGGTAGGTGAGCCCGAACCCCTCGCGACGCCGCCACTCCTCCCGGTGGCGGGCCCGGGTCCGGGCCACGGCCTCGTAGTCGACCTCGACGGAGGTGAAGACGTGCGCGGTCTCACGCTTGGTCCGCACGAGGTTCTCGGCGATCCGCCGCCGGAGGCGGGGGAGCTCGACGACCTCGTCGCCGGGGAGGAGCGGGATCCCGGCGACCTCCTCGACCGGCTCGGGCTCCGCCTCCTCGGGGGGCGCGGCGATCGGGGGAGTCTCGACGAGGGGTCGAGGTGGCGCCGACGGCGCGGCGGGAGGAGCCTCCGTCGGCGGCGCCGGAGCGGGTTCGGCCGCCGCCGGGACCGCGGAAGGAGCCTCGGTCGGCGCCGCCGGCTCGGGCGGGGCGGCCGGCCGCTCGGCGGCGGGTGCCGGAGCGGCCTCGCGCTCGGCGAGGTAGCGCTCGACGTCGCGGCGGGTGATCCGCCCACCCTCGCCGGTGCCGACGATCTCCGAAGGGTCGATGCCGTGCTCGGCGACGAGGCGGCGCACCACCGGGGAGAGGACGGGTGCCGCCGCGGGCGCCTCGGGAGGACTCGGCGGGGAGGGCTCGGCGGTGGGGGTCGG
>DRQR01000101.1 GCA_011371355.1 Actinomycetota bacterium | reverse complement strand
TCTTCGCCGACGCCGACCTCGACGCGGCCTTCGAGGCGAGCGCCTTCGGGGTCTTCTACAACCAGGGGGAGGTGTGCTCGGCGGGGGCGCGGGTGCTCGTCGAGCGCCCCATCTACGAGCAGGCCGTGGCGGCGATGAAGGACTATGCGGCGAAGCTCACCCTCGGCGACCCCTTCGACCCCGAGGTCACCCTCGGCCCGGTGGTGTCGGCTCGACACCGGGATCGGGTCCAGCGCTACATCGAGATCGGCCGCCGCGAGGGGGCGACGGTCGCCTACGAGGGGGAGGTCCCCCGAGCCCTCGTCGAGTCGGGGGGATACTTCGTCCCGCCCGTGATCTTCACCGACGTCGGCCCGTCGATGACCATCGCTCAGGAGGAGATCTTCGGGCCGGTGATGGCGGTGCTCCCCTTCGACACCGAGGAGGAGGCGATCCGGATCGCGAACGACACCGTGTACGGGCTCGCCGCGTCGGTGTGGACGAACGACGTTCGGCGGGCGATTCGGGTCGCCCGGGCCGTCCGGGCCGGGATCGTGTGGGTGAACGACTCCCAGCCGGCGCCCGTCGAGGCGCCCTGGGGCGGCTTCAAACGCTCGGGCATCGGCCGGGAGCTCGGGAAGGCCGGGATCGAGGGGTTCCTCGAGACCAAGCACGTCTACGTGGCGCTCGGCGACTGGGAGTGAGGCGGTTCAGGGCGTCGCGTCGTCCGCCGGGAAGGTGAGGGTGAACACCGACCAGCCGTCGCGCCGGTCGAAGGTGAGGGTTCCTCCCATGTGCTCGGTGAGCCGGACCGCCACCGACAGGCCGATCCCCAGACGCCCGGGCTGGCTCGAGGGCCCACCGTAGGAGACGTACCGGTCGAAGGCCTTGGCGAGGAGCTCCTCGGGCATCCCCGGGCCGTCGTCCATCACCTCGATGCGATGCCGGTCCCCTCCGGGGAGGAGCCGGATTCTCAGGCGCGCCCCGCCGTGCTCCTGGGCGTTGTCGACGAGGTGGCGGATCACCTGGGCCAGGCGTGTGGGATCGGCGACGATCTTGAAGTCGGGACCGTCGATCGGGACGCCGGCTCCGATCCGGTCGGCGACGACCTCTTCGACGAGGGGCCGGACGGCGACCGTCTCGGTGCGGAGGAGCAGCGTCCCGATGTCGGTTCGGGCGCAGACGAGGAGATCGTCGACGACCTCGGCGAGGCGGTTCGCCTCGGCGGCGACGATGTGGCTGAGCTCCCGGCGTTCGTCGTCGCCGAGGGCGTCGCCGGGTTCGGCGAGTTCCTGGCTGAAGCCGAGGACCGAGGTGAGGGGGGTGCGGATCTGGTGGGAGATCGAGGCGATGAGCCGGTCCTTCGAGGCGATGAGGTCCTCGAGGCTGCGGAGGGTCTCCCGGCGATGCCGATGGGCGCCGATCATCTTCGCCGAGGTCTCCAGGATGAGGAGTTCCTCGTGGGCCCACACCCGCCGACGGCGACGATCGATGAGGAGGAGGACCAGCTCATCCGGTCCGGGCACGGCGAGGTAGAGGCGGGTACGGCCGCATCCTTCGTCGGGTGGGTGGACGACGTGGAAGGGGCGGTGGGCGAGGGCGGCCCGAACCGCGTCGAGGGACACGGCCGAGCACAGCCGCAGATCGAGGAGCGCCCCGGATCGATCGAGGGCCTCGATCGCGCGGCCGTCGGGAGCGAGGAGGATCGCCTCGTCGGCGTCGGTGGCGGCGAGGAGGCTGCTCAGGGCCCGAGCGACCGCGTCGTCGTCCTCGGAGACGAGGAGCTCTCTCGCGACGGTGGCGATCGCCTCCTCGTATCTGAGTCGGGCGTCGAGCCGGGCCACCGCCCGTTCGAGGTCGCCGAGCGTCGTCACACGGGCCCAGTAGAGCGCCAACATGTCCGCGGCCGTACCGAGGGCCGATCGGGCTTCCTCGTCGAGGCTGAAGGGTCGGCCGGCCCACAGGACGAGGCGACCCCGCCACGCCGCCGTGCCGTGGACTTCCCGCACCTCGATCCCGCCGATCCCGTCGGGAGGGTCTCCACCGTCGATGGCGGCAGCGAGCTTCGCGGGGTCCGAGAGGAGATCGACGGAGGGTCCATGAGCCGCGACCACCTCTGGTGGGAGACCCGGAGCCTCCCTGAGGATGAGCCCGGCATCGACGGGGAGGGCGTCGACGAGGAGGCGGAGCACGGCCTCGCCGACCGGGCCCTCGGTGAGGAGCAGATTCCCCAACTCCGCGAGCATCCGCTGGAAGCGGGCGCTTCGTCGCGTGTCCTCGACCGCCCGCCGGAGATCCGCGTCGATCCGACGACGTTCCCAGTGGGCCCCGATGAGCTCGGCCGCGGTGAGGAGGATGTCCCGATCCCCGTCGGTCCAGTCCTCGATTCGGTTCACGTGGGCGAACCCGAGAGTGCCGACCCACGACTCACCGACGAAGATCGGAAGGAGGAGATCGGTTTCGGTCTCGCTCCGAGCGTAGAGTTCTCGCCCTTCGACGTCGAGCCGTTCGGGCACGATGACGTGAGGGCGGCCGGACGAGAGGTCGCGGAACGCGTCGGGAAACCGGCTCCATGGTACGCCGTCCCACAGGCCCGTCGGGTCGGGGTTCACGCCGGGCCCGATGGCCTCGACGAGCATCCGGCTCGTCGGGGCGCCCTCGCCGACGAGGTTCTCTTCCACGTACGCGCTCGATGCGCCGGTCGCCCGACGGAGAACCTCGAGGACGTCGGGGAGCGGATCGTCGTCTCCGCCGCGGAGGAGCCGCCGAGCGACGTCGGCGACGGCCTCCTCGAGCCGGAGCCGATACCGGATCTCCGCCTGGGCGAGGTTCGCCACCCGGACGACGAGGGTGGCGAGGGAGAGGGTGAGGACCGCCGAGCCGGTGGCCACCATGATGCCGACGACGCGCTCGAGGTCGGGCGCCGGGGGAGGGTGGGGTCCTTCCTGGACGCCGAAGAAGACCCAGAGGAAGGCGGCGGTCGCCACCGCCAGGGTGGGGAGGGCCTGGCGGAGGGGGAGGACGACGACGGTGAGGATCAGCAGGTAGGCGAACGCCATCATCATCGGCGCGGCGGGGAGCTGGGTCGCGTAGAGGAGCGAGAGGACCCAGAGGATCTCCACGGCGACCGACCGGACGAGGGAGCGACGACCGGCGAGGATCGTCGCGGCGGCGTCGATGACCGGTAGGACGGCGAGGAGCCCGCCGAGCCGGGCACCGGGCCACTGCGCCACGAACGACGAGGTGAGGAAGAGCGCCGCGGCGGCGATCGCCGCCACCGAGCGGGAGAGCTGCCACACCGTGGCGATCCGCTCGCGCTCGGCCCGTCCCAAGGCCAACGGCGCGCGCTGCACCCGGGACGCGTCGTGGATGAGCTCGCGGGGCGTCGGGGTCATGGAGCCCTTCGGAAGCCGGGTTCGATGGGTTATCGGCCTCGGCGCCGACCCCCTGAAGGGCTCAGATCTCCATGCAGACGTACTTGGGCTCGAGGTACTCGTCGAGGCCGAGGTGGGAGCCCTCCCGTCCGATCCCCGATTCCTTCCAGCCGCCGAAGGGGGCGACCGTCGTCGAGACGAGCCCGGTGTTCACGCCCACCATCCCATATTCGAGCCCCTCGAGCACCCGCCAGGCCCGCGAGAGGTCTCGGGTGTAGAAATAGGCGGCGAGCCCGTAGGGGGTGTCGTTCGCCGCCGCGACGGCCTCGTCCTCGTCGTCGAAGCGGATCACCGGCGCCACCGGTCCGAAGATCTCCTCGACGGCGACGGCCATGTCCGGCCGCACGTCGGCGACGACCGTCGGCTCGAAGAAGGTCCCGCCGGCGGGATGGGGCGCACCGCCGGTGACGACCCGGGCTCCGCCGGCGACGGCGTCGGCGAGGAGTCGGGTGACCTTCTCGAGGGCGTGCACGTCGATGAGCGGTCCCACGTCGACGTCGGGTTCGGTGCCGGGGCCCACCCGGAGGCTTCGGGAGGCCTCGGCGAGGCGGGCGACGAACTCGTCGTAGATCCCCGCCTGGGCGAAGATCCGATTCGCGCAGACGCAGGTCTGGCCGCCGTTGCGGTACTTGGCGACGATGGCGCCCTCGACGGCGGCGTCGAGATCGGCGTCGTCGAAGACGAGGAACGGCGCGTTGCCGCCGAGCTCCATCGAGACCCGCTTCACCGTCGACGCGCACTTGGCGAGGAGCTGCTTGCCGACCTCGGTGGAGCCGGTGAAGGAGAACTTCCGCACCTTCGGGTTCGTGGTGAACTCGTCGCCGACGGGTCCCGACCGGGCCGCGGTGACGACGTTGAAGACCCCCGGGGGGATTCCGGCCCGGTCGGCGAGCTCGGCGAGGGCGAGGGCCGACAGGGGCGTGGCGCTCGCCGGTTTGACGACGAAGGTGCAACCGGCGGCGAGGGCGGGACCGGCCTTGCGGGTGATCATCGCGTTCGGGAAGTTCCACGGGGTGATCGCCGCGGCGACGCCGACGGGCTGTTTGAGGACGACGAGCCGCTTGTTCGCCTGGTGGGGCGGGATCACGATCCCGTCGGCCCTACGCCCCTCCTCGGCGAACCACTCGATGAAGGAGGCGCCGTAGTGGATCTCGCCGACGGCCTCCCGCAGCGGTTTGCCCTGCTCGCGGGTCATGATGAGCCCGAGGTCGTCGGCGTGGGCCTCCATGAGCTCGAACCAGCGACGGAGGAGATCCGCCCGTTCCCCGGCGGTTCGCCCGGCCCAGTCGGGGAACGCCCGGGCCGCGGCGTCGATCGCCGCGGCGGCGTCGGTGGCGTCCATGGCGGGGACCTCGGCGAGGATCTCCCCGGTCGCCGGGTCGTCGACGGCGAAGGTCTCCCCGCAGGCGGCGCCTCGCCAGGTTCCGTCCACGTAGGCCTCGGTGCGCAGCAGCGCCGGGTCGGCGAGCCGGTCGGTGAGGGATCCCATCGTCGAGCCTCCTTCGATCGCTCCCTCGGGATCGTAGGCGCCGACGTGGGGTGAGGTTCCCTCGGCTCAGGTGCCGAGCGCTGTGGCGAGGGCGTCGACGACCCGGTCGAGCTCGGCGTCGGTGATCACGAGGGGCGGGCAGAAGACGATCGTCCCGGGGACCGGCCGGGCGATGACGCCCCGCTCGAGCATCCGCGCCGCCACCTGCGTCTCGGCGACACCGTCGGGCATCGCCGCCGCCCACATCCCACCGACGCCCCGGGCTGCGGCGATGCGGCCCTCGTCGGCGAGGTCGCGGAGGCCCCCGCCGAGCCGCGTCTCGATGCCGGGAACCCGATCGAGGAGGCCCTCGCGCTCGATGAGGTCGAGGTTGGCGAGGGCGCAGGCGGCGGCGAGGGGATGTCCCGAGTAGGTGTAGCCGTGACGGAGCACGAAGTCGTCGTCCTCCTCGAGGGCGCGGCGCACCGAGGGGCCGACGATCACGCCGGCCAGCGGCACGTATCCGCTCGTCACCGCCTTCGCGAAGGTGATCATGTCCGGGGTCACGCCGTAACGTTGGGCGGCGAACCACGTTCCGAGCCGCCCGAACCCGGTGATCACCTCGTCGAAGACGAGGAAGGCGCCGTGGGCGTCGCAGAGCTCCCGGACCGCGGCGAGGTAGCCCTCGGGAGGCGGCCAGACGCCCGAGGCCCCCTGGACCGGTTCGACGATCACCGCAGCGACCTCGCCCGGGTACGCCTCGAGGGTCGCCTCGAGCTTGCCGGGATCGTCGGGGTCGACGACGACCGTGGCCTCCACGAAGGGCTCGAAGCCCTCCCGGTTCACGGGGATGCCCGACAGCGACGTGCCGCCGTAGTTGACGCCGTGGTAGCCCCGGCCCCGAGAGACGAGGATGCGTCGGTGCGGCCGACCGCGGCGGACGTGGGCGACGCGGGCGAGCTTCATCGCCGTGTCCACCGCCTCGGAGCCCGACTGGCAGAGGAAGACCCGGGCCTCGTCGAAGGGCGACAGGTCGACGATCCGCTCGGCGAGGGTCTCGGCGGGCTCGTTCGTGAAGCTCGTGAAGGTGTGGAACCCGGCGATGCGTTCGGCCTGGGCGGTGATCGCCTCGACGAGCTCCCGGCGTCCGTACCCGACGTTGCAGTACCACAGCGAGGCCATCGCGTCGATGTAGGAGCGGCCCCGGTCGTCGGTGACGACGGCACCTCGTCCCTCGACGATCGTCACGAACTCGTCTCGGGGCCGGGCGGGCGGGGCGAAGGGATGGAGGAAGGCACCGATGGTCATGTCACGCTCCCATGAGGTCGACGAGCCTCCGGCGGGTGGCCTGGAGGCGATTGGCCATCACCTCGGCGATCCGGAGCACGAACCGGTAGCCGAAGGCGGGATCCTCGTCGAGGGAGCGGCGGAGCTCTGCGGCGTCGATGGCGATGGCCCGGACGGGGGTCTCCGCGACGGCGTCGAACTGCCACCGATGAGGTGGAAACAGCCAGGACCACCCGAGGATCGAACCCTCGTGGATCGTCTGGATGCGGAGGGTGGAGGATCGGCGCTGGACGCCGAGGGCGACCACGCCCGAGACGACGAGGAAGAGCCGGTCGGCGTCGTCGCCGGCGCGGAAGATCACGTCGAGGGCTTCGAACTCGACGAGACGGGCGGGGTCGAGGAGTCGGGTGACGTCGTCGGCTGGGAGTCCCCGAACGAGGGGGTGGGAGCGGAGCTGGTGTTCGAGGACGTCCGGGGACACCGACATGGCGGCCAATCTACCGGATGGTTCGCACCGTAGACTCGCCTCGTGGACGAGCGCCCGCCCCGCCGCCCCCACATCGGCGAACGTCGTCGGTATCTCCGCGACGTCGTGCTCGGCGTCAACGACGGGCTCGTCTCCATGTTCCTCCTCGTCGCCGGGGTCGTCGGGGGGAGCCTCACGACCTCCCAGGTGCTCCTCGCCGGGGTCGCGGGAGCCTTCGCCGGGGCCATCTCGATGGGAGCCGGGGAGTACCTGGCGACGAAGTCCCAGGAGGAGGCTCATGCCGCGGAGCTCGAGGTCGAGGCCGAGCACCTCCACTGGTACCGGGACGAGGAGATCGCAGAGCTCCGGGAGATGTTCGGGGAGATGGGGCTCGCCGGCGAGGACCTCGAGCGGGTGGTGACCGCGATCGCCGGCAACGACGAGGCGATGCTGCAGGTGATGGCGGGGCTCGAGTTCGGGATCGTCGAACACGAGCGTCGCAGCCCCCTCCGCGCCGCCTGGTTGTCGGGTCTCCTCTTCGTCGTCGGGTCGATGCCCCCGGTCCTGCCGTTCTTCTTCGACCCGGCTCCGACGACCGGGCTCGTCGCCGCGGCGGTCATGACCGGGATCGCGCTCTTCGTCGTCGGCTGGGCGAAGACGCGCATGACCCGGCGGAGTCCCTGGGTCGCGGGGCTGGAGAACCTGACGATCGGTCTCGTCGGTGCGGCGGCGAGCTACCTGGTGGGACGGGTCTTCGGCGTCGCCGTGATCGGCTGAGGGTCGCGGCCCCGGACGGGTTCCCGAACCGGGATCACCACGACCCCGCCGGGGTCTTCGAGGATTCGGACCGTGGCCCCGAAGTGGCGTCGGACCGTCTCGGGCGTCAGCACCCGGCGGGCGTCGCCGTCGACGGCGACGCGGCCGTCGTCGAGGAGCACGAGACGGTCGGCGAACTGGCCTGCGAGGGTGAGGTCGTGGAGGGCGCCGACGACGATGAGCGCTCGTTCCCGGCGGAGCTCGTCGACGAGCTCGAGGACCTCCTGTTGGCGGCCCACGTCGAGCGCGGCCGTCGGCTCGTCGAGGAGGAGCAAGGAGGCGTCCTGGGCGAGGGCCCGGGCGATCACCGCTCGGCGGAGCTCGCCTCCGCTGAGGGTGGTGAGCTCACGATGGGCGAGACCGAGGAGGTCGAGGCGACGCAGCGTCGTCCGGACGACGTCGTGGTCGCGGCGGGAGTAGCCGGCGAGGAAGCCCGCGTGGGCGGTGCGGCCGAGGAGCACGTAGTCGACGACGGTCATCCCTCGGGGCAGCTCGGGGCGTTGGGGGACGAGGGCGACGCGCCGGGCGCGCGCTCGACGACCGAGGCGGCAGAGGTCCTCTCCGTCGAGGCGGACTCGGCCGGTCGCGGGGACGAGCCCGGCGACGGCGCGCAGCAGCGTCGACTTCCCCGCCCCGTTCGGGCCGAGGACGCTCAGCCATCCTCCCGTGGGCACGGTGAAGGTGACGCCGTCGACCACCCGGCGACCGCCGAGCTCCACGGTCAGGTCATCGACCTCGAGCGGCATCTCCCATCCCTCCTCTCGTCGTCCTGAGGACGAGGGCGAAGAACGGCGCTCCGAAGAACGCCGTGACCACGCCGATGGGCAGCTCGGCCGGGGCGACCACGGTCCGGGCGAGGACGTCGGCGAGGATGAGGAACGCGGCGCCCAGCACGAACGACAGCGGCAGGATCGCCCGGTAGCTGGCCCCCACGACGAGCCGGATCGTGTGGGGAACGATGATGCCGACGAAGCCGATGAGCCCGCTCACCGCGACCGCGGAGGCCGCGCCGAGGGTGGCGGCCACGACGAGGACGTTCCGGACCCGGGCTGGGGAGATGCCGAGGGCCGTCGCCTCCTCGTCGCCGACGGCGAGGACGTCGAGGAGTCCTCGGGCGGCGACGGTGATCGCCGCGGCGACGACGAGGTACGGCGTGATCACGACGACCTCGGTCCAACCGACGGTGGAGAGCCGACCGAGGATCCAACCGTAGACCTCTCGGAGGGTGTCGGCATGGCGCTGCTGGACGTAGGTCTGGACGGCGGTGAGGAACGCGGCGACGGCGATGCCGGCGAGGATGAGGGCCAGGTTCGTCCGTCCCGCGGCGCTGCCGACCAGGTAGGTGAGCCCCACGCCGAGGAGGCCACCGACGAACGCGGCGAGGGGGAGGGGACCGACGGGACCCCAGGTGGCCGTCCAGCCCGAGGTGATCGCGAGGGTGGCGCCGAGGCCGGCTCCGGCGGCCACGCCGAGGAGGTAGGGATCGGCCAGCGGGTTTCGGAACACCCCCTGGTAGGTGGCGCCGCTGCCGGCGAGGGCGGCGCCGACGAGGCCGCCGAGGACGACCCGCGGGATCCGGATCTCCCACAGGATCGCCTCCATCCGGGGGTCGAGGCCCTCGCCGCCGTCGAGGCGGGCGACGAGGGAGCGGAAGACGTCGCCGATGGAGATCCCGGCCGGGCCGACGACGATGCCGAGCAGGACGACGGCGACGAGGAGCCCGCCGGCGGCCATCCCCCACCGAAGTGGGAGGCGGGCCGTCCGGAGGGCTCCGTCGTGCATCAGCCGACGGGCTCGAGCTGGGCCACGGCCTCCGCGACCGTGGCGAGGAGGTCGACGATCCGCGGTCCCCAGCGCGAGGCGACGTCGTCGTCGAGCTCGACGACCCGGCCTTCCTGCACCGCGGTGAGTCGGTCCCATCCCGGGCGGGCCGCGACGGTCTCGGCCGTCTGGCCGCAGCACTTCACGTCGGCGAGGAAGACGAAGTCGGGGTCCCGCTCGAGGATGTACTCGGCCGACAGTTGCGGGTAGCCGTACCCGTCCGGATCCGCCTCGTCGGCGATGTTCGCCAGGCCGACGAGGCCGTAGATCTCACCGATGAAGGTCTTCGACGTGGCGGTGAAGTAGGTGGGGTCGAGCTCGTGGTAGTAGGTCGGGGGCTCGTCGAAGGTCGGCACCGAGGCGACGAGCTCGTCGATGTCCGCCTGCATGCGGGCGACGAGGGCCGCTGCGTCGGCGAGGTTGCCGGTGGCCGCCCCGAGCTGCTCGATCTGGGCGAAGGTGTCGTCGAGGGTCGTCGCCGCCGGTTGGAGGATCGCCGGGATGCCGATGGCTTCGAGCCCGGCGATCACGTCGCCCGGATCGTAGGAGAGGACGACGAGGTCCGGTTCGTAGGCGGAGATCGCCTCGAGGTTCGGCTCGAATCCGCTCAAGTCGGTGGTCGGCGCCTCCTCCGGGTAGTTCGAGAAGGAGTCGGCGGCGGCGACCTGGGTGCCGGCGCCGATGGCGAAGAGCATCTCGGTGGCCGTCGGCGACAGCGAGACGATGCGCTCCGGACGGCGCTCGATGGTCACCGGCCCGTTCGCGGCGTCGATGGTCACCGGGAACCCGTCGTCGGGGGTGGTGGTCGTCGTCGGCACCGTGGTGGTCGTCGTGGCGGGGACGGTCGTCGAGGTGGGTTCGGTGGGCGCCTCGGTCGTCGGGGTCGACGGCCCGCCGCAGGCCGCGACGGACACGGCGAGGGCGACGACGAGGGTGAGTCGGCGGATCATTCGGGCTCCTCCTTTCTCAGCGGAGGAGCTGGTCGACGGTCCCGTGCACGCTCCCCTCCTCCGAAGGAACGGACACCACCGCACCGACGGAGGCGACCTGGCTCGTCCCCTCGTGGGGCTTCACAGTTGCGGGACAGCGCCGGATTCGCACCGGACTTCGCTCGTCGGCCGGTCTCGGGAGGTTTCCACCCGAGGCCCGGAACCCTAGCGCGGCGGCGTGCCCATCCGGCCGTGGGCTACCCTCGGCCCATGCGCGCTCGCCTGCTCGCCCTCGTCGCGGGCTTCCTCGCCGCCGCGGCCGTCGGGCTGTTGATCCGCCGGCCCACGCCGCCGCCGTCGCGGGGCTCGTGGCATCCCGTCGAGCGATGAGGATCCTCCTCGACGGACGCGGCGAGGTGGCGACCCGGGCGGGGTGGCTCCTCCTCGGTGAGCGGGACCTCGAGCGACTCGGGCTCTGGCGGCGGCGTCCCCGCGGCGACGATCGGCGGCTCGCGGAGGCGAGGACCGTCGAGGGGTTCGACGTCGTCGTGACCGACGCCGAGGATCCCGGAGCGCTCGTCGCCCTGGCGGGCGAAGCCGGCGTCCCGGCCGTCGTCTGGGTGGACGCCATCGGTGCCCACCGCGGCGACACGCCGGTGCTCGTCGGCGCGAACGTGGGTTCCGGGTTGGCGCCGGCCCTCGCGGCCCACGAGTCGGCGAACGCCGAGACCCCAGGACTCGTCGAGATCGCCTGGACGGAACCGGGTCGGCCGCTGCGTCGAGGACACGCCGTTCGGTTCCCCGAGCCGGTCGGGCCCCGGTGGGCTCGGGAACGTCGTCGGAACGGCCACGTCCGCTACTTCGCCGCGCCGACGCCTGGGGAGTGGGCCGGGGTGCTCGTACGGATGGCCGGAGTGTCGGAGCGGATCGTCGGCGTGGCCGACCTCGCCGTGCACCTCGAGGCCCTCTCCCTCGCCGCAGGGGCGCTCGTCGCCGCCGCCGGGGCACTCCGGGGCCGCCGAGGCGTCGTCACCGTCGCCGAGGTCGCTGAGGCCTACCTCGACGTGCTGCTGGAGCTGGGGCTCGAAGTGGCCGAGTGGCGTTCCCACTAGGGCGTTCGTGACCCGTCGGGGGTCAGGGAGCGGCTCGCCCCGAGTCGGGATCGGTCATGAGCGAGGAGACGTCGACGGCCTCGAAGGCGCTTCCGGGAACGGACCGGAGCTCCCGGAGCACGTCGTTGTTCCAGCGCTCGTCCGGTGCGCCCGAGACGAACCACGACGACCCGTTGTCGGCGAGGATCAGCCCGTAGCGCTTGAACGCCTCGAGGATGACCTGCACCTGGGGGGAGAAGCCGGAGGTGTCGAAATCGGCTTTCAGGCGGAAGCGCTGCCCCATGGGGGGATAGCGGGGGTCGGTGATCGAGGAGGCGAAGTGGCGTGCAGGCCACACGTACGCCCGCCGAGTCCGGCTCGCGGTGAAGCGGACCGCGTGGGTGATCTCGCCGGAGGCCACCTCGTCGTAGCGGACGAGGCCGGGCAGGATCGGGAGACCGGCGGCGTCCGCCGAGGTCCATCCCTCGGGACGCAGGGCGTTGGATCGGAGGTCGTACCGCGCTCCCGACGACGCCTTCCAGGAGCCGTCGGGCTGTGGGAAGGCGTTGAACAGCTCGTAGAGGACGCAGTCCTCCTCGTCGAGGACGAGGACGTGCCGGTCTCCCGTCGCATCCGGGCCGCCCTCGATGGGGGCGTCGGCGGGGATGGGGAAGGGCCCGGGGTCGCTCTCGTCGCCGTAGTCGGTGTAGACGATCGGTACGTCGGGCTGGTCGCCGCCGACGACGGTGAAGGGGATGCCGATCGGTGAACCGGAGCCGGGAGGCCACTCGCCGGATCCGAAGTCGGGATGGAGCGTTGTGGATGCGCCGATCGTGGCGATGTAGTCGTCGGACCTCGGATGGACCGGTAGCGTGTCGACGGGGGTGTTCCAGATGTTGTCGTCGGGGAACAGCGTGCACCGCGGGGTGGGGAGGTCGCCCCAGTCGCCGGCGATGGGGAGCCAGGAGGGGGCGCCGAAGGGGAAGGTCTCGTCGGCGACGCCTTGGGTGTTCGTGTATTTGAGGTGGAAGCGGGCGTGTGAGGGACGGAAGATCCCGGGGGTGTCGATGCCGTCGGGGGGT
>DRQR01000100.1 GCA_011371355.1 Actinomycetota bacterium | reverse complement strand
GAAGCTCGGGCACCATCCCACCCCCGGGCTGTGGATGGTCGGTGCCACGATCCGGCTCCTCGAACGCTCCGGGCCCGGGGTCCTCCACGGCGATCTCGCCGCCTGCGACCGATACGCCGACGCCGTCGCCCGGGCGGAGGCCGTGGCCGCACCGACCCTGCTGCTCCTCGGCGCCGAGGACCTCATGACCCGGCCGAAGGCCGCCGAGCCCCTCGCCGCGGCGCTCCCCGACGCTCGCATCGAGATCCTTCCCGGCACCGGCCACCTACCGATGATCGAACGTCCCGACGAGGTCGTCGACGCGGTCGTCGGGTTCGCTCGCGAGGTCGCCGTCCCCACCCGGGGAGCGTCGATCTAGGATCACAGCATGGACGCCCTCGCGGTCGCCAGGGAGGTCTACGAGCGGCTCGCCGCCCTCGGCACGGACCCGCCCCGGATGCGGGCGTGGACCGGCGAGGAGTGGGGTCCGGCCGACGCCGCGGCGACGGTCGTCCTCGAACACCCCGGGGCCCTGCGCGCCCTCCTCCTGCCTCCGAGCGACCTCACCGCCGGGGAGGCCTACATCTACGGCGACGTCGACGTCGAAGGCGACATCTTCTCCGTCCTCGCCTTCGCCCGCAGCCTCACCCACCTCAAACCCACGAGCCCGACGGCGTGGTCGCTCCTCAGGCTCCTCCGGCGCCTCCCCGCCGAGTCCCGGCGTCGGGACGCGGTGCGGCCTACCTTCCACGGGATCCTCCACTCCCTCCGGCGGGACCGCGAGGCGGTCCGGTACCACTACGACACCGGGAACGACTTCTTCGCCACCTTCCTCGGCGAGACCATGGTCTACTCCTGTGCCTACTTCCTCGATCCCGCCGAGCCCCTCGACGTCGCCCAACGGCGCAAGCTCGACGTCATCTGCCGCAAGCTCGAGCTCCGGCCCGGCGAGCGGTTCCTCGACGTCGGCTGCGGCTGGGGCAGCCTCGTTCTCCACGCCGCCTCCCGCTATGGGGTGGAGGCCACCGGCGTCACCCTGAGCTCCGAGCAGGCCGAGTACGCACGGCTCGCCGCGAAGCGAGCCGGGGTCGACGATCGGGTGACGATCCTCGAACGGGACTACCGGGAGCTCGACGGCACCTTCGACGCCATCGCCTCGGTGGGCATGGTGGAACACGTCGGCGCCCGGCAGCTCCCCCGCTACTTCCGGCGGCTCCGGTCGATGCTCGAGCCGGGGGGACGGCTCCTCAACCACGGCATCGTCACCCGTGAGCGAGGCCGTCGACTCCGGCGGCGTCCCACCTTCATCTCCACCTACGTGTTTCCCGACGGCGAGCTCGAGCCCATCGAGGAGGTGGTCGACGCGGCGATGGGCGCCGGCTTCGAGCTCCGGGACGCCGAATCGCTCCGGACGTCCTACGCGCTCACCCTGCGTCGATGGGTCGCGAACCTCGAGACGAACCACGACGCGGCCGTGGCCGCCACCGACGAGACGACCTACCGGATCTGGCGGGCCTACATGGCGGCTTCGGCGATCCTCTTCGAACACGCCGGGATCAGCGTCTTCCAGCTCCTCCTCACCGATCCCGCCCGGCGCTGGACCTTCGGGCGCCGGTGGATGCTCGCCGACGACGACACCTGAGTCGGCCCACCGAGCGGACCCACCAGGACACCCCATGGGGGTAGGGGTTGACAGCCCCGGTGCGCCGCGAGTACGGTCGGGATCGAGAGAGATCAACAGACGGAGACGGAGGGCGCGGGCATGTCGGGCCGTCGACGGGATCTCGTGGTGACGGGGGCACTCTGGGTGGTCCTCGTGATCGTCGGGGTGCTGGTGGTTCGGAGTGTGGATCTCCTCCCGGCGTTGCGCAGCGAGGAGGGCGCCGAGGTCGACCTGGCCTTCAACACCCTGCTCCTCTATTCGATCCCCGTCTTCGCCTTCGTCCTCGCGGTGCTCCTCTACTCGGTGGTCCGGTGGCGGGTCGACGAACCCGAGACCGGGGACCAGATCCGGGACGTGCCCGCGTTCTCCTGGGGATGGTTCCTGGTATCGACGGCCCTCGCGGGCCTCATCTTCGTGACTCCCGGGCTCACCGGCTTCTTCGCCCTGCAGTCCGCCGCGACGGAGGAACCCGATCTCGAGGTGCGGCTCACCGGAGTGCAGTGGCACTGGGACGTCGAGTACCCGGAGGCCGGCGTCGCCCTCGAAGCACCGCAGGAGATCCTCCTCCCGGCGGATCGGCGAGTGCGGTTCGAGTTGACCTCCGCCGACGTGATCCACGCCTTCTGGGTCCCGGCGTTCCGGCTCAAGCAGGACGCGATCCCCGGCGAGACCACCGAGCTCATCGTCACCCCGACCGAGGTCTCCTCCTACGACGCCGACCCCAACGTACGTCTCCAGTGCGCCGAGCTCTGCGGCACGGGCCACGCGCGGATGTACGTTCCGGTGCGAGTGGTCGAGCCCGCCGAGTTCGAGGCATGGCTCACCGGGGCGGCGATGGGCATGGGTGGTGACGGGATGGACATGGGGAGCGACGGGATGGACATGGGCGGCAACGCCGGTCACGACGAGGGCTGAGGAGGCGATATGGCAACGGCGACACCGCAGGTGGAGCGACGACTCGGAGCTTCAGGGCTGCCCTTCGCCGCGCGGGGGCTCCTCTGGGGCCTCGGAGGGTTCGTCCTCGGCGCGGCCGTGGTGGCGATCATCAGGGCCCTCGCGGGAGTCGGGGCGTGGCGAGCGGACCAGGCGATCGTCGTCGGATTCCTGTTCTCCGTCCCGGCCTTCGTCCTCGGCGTGGGGGCTTGGGAGACCTGGGGGCGTGGGTGGTTCGGGCTCGAGACCTATGAGTACGACCCCCCGGGATGGCGCCGGTACTTCGGGTTCAACCTCGACCACAAGGTCATCGGCGTCCAGTACCTCGTGACGTTCCTGACGGTGTTCATCCTCGCCGGCGCCGTCGCGATGCTCATGCGTACCGAGCTCATGGATCCGGGGCGGACGGTGCTCGGGCCTGCGAGCTTCACCCGATTCATGTCGCTCCACGGGTTCCTCATGGTGCTCGTCGCGGTGACGGCCGTGCCCGGCGCCTTCGGGAACTACGTCATGCCCATCATGGTCGGGGCCGAGGACATGGCGTTTCCTCGCCTCAACGCGCTCAGCTTCTGGCTGTGGCCGCCTGCCATCCTCCTACTCCTCGCCAGTCCGCTCGTGGGAGGATGGGATACCGGTTGGACCGGGTACCCACCTCTCGCCTCGGTCAACAACCTGGGTCAGATCTTCTACGCCTTGGCGTTCGTCGTAGGCGGATTGTCCTCCATCGTGGCGTCGGTGAACTTCCTCACCACCATCGTCAAGATGCGCGCGCGAGGGCTCACCTGGGGCCGCCTGCCGATCTTCGTGTGGGCGATCCTCCTGACCGGCGTGCTGAGCCTCTTCTTCACCCAGTCGGTCGCGGTGGCCGTCACCATGGTCACCCTCGACCGCATCGTCGGCGCCGCCTTCTTCGAACCGCTGCTCGGCGGTGCCCCCGTTCTCTACCAGCACATCTTCTGGTTCTACTCCCACCCCGCCGTATACGTCATGGTGCTCCCATCCCTCGGCGTGATGCTCGAGATCCTGCCGGTCTTCAGTCGAAAGCCGCTCTTCGCCTATCGGTGGGCGGTCGGCGGGATCATCGGGATCTCCGTACTCAGCGGGGTCGTGTGGGCGCATCACATGTTCACCGTCTCGGCGCTGTCGAACGCCAATGCCGGATTCATGTTGTCGACCGAGGCCATCTCGGTGCCAACCGGACTCGTGTTCCTCTCAGCGGTAGGGACGATCTGGCGCGGGAGATTGTGGATGAAGGTTCCCATGCTCTTTGCGCTCGCCATGGTGTTCAATTTCCTCATCGGAGGGATCACGGGCGTGTTCCTCTCCGACATCCCCGCCGACTACCAGCTCCAGGACACCTACTGGGTGGTCGCCCACTTCCACTACACCATCGTCGGCGCCGGGATCTTCGGTTTGTTCGCCGGCATCTACTACTGGTTCCCCAAGATCACCGGCCGCATGTTCGACGAGCGGCTCGCGAGGGTGCATTTCTGGATGATGTTCGTCGGGTTCAACCTCACCTTCCTCCCGATGTTCTGGCTCGGCCTGAACGGCATGAATCGGAGGATCGCCGACTACCAGCCGGAGCTGGCGCCGGTGAACCTCTTCGTGTCGCTGGCCGGATTCTTCCTCGGTGCGAGCTTCCTCGTGTTCCTCTGGAACTTCGTCGTCTCCTGGAAGAAGGGTCCCCCGGCAGGACCCAACCCCTGGGGAGCTCGGACTCTCGAGTGGCAGACGAGCTCGCCACCCCCGAAGCTCAACTTCGAGGGCATCCCCGAGGTGGTCGGAGACCCATACGACTTCGCCCCCGACGCGCCACGCCATGCGGAGATCGAGGTGGGAGGGGAACGATGACCGTCCACGGTGCCGCTCACCATCCTCCCTACGCGGAGCTCCATCGGTTCGGGCTTCGGTTGTTCATCGCCTCGGAGGCGTTCCTCTTCGGGGTGCTGTTCGCAGCTCGGTTCTACCTGCTCGGCTTCGAACGGGCCGAAGCGGTCAACGTGACGCTGGGAGTGGTGCTGACCATCATCCTCTTGACCGCCACCTGGTCGTCCCACCGAGCAGCGGCCGCCGCTCGCGCCGGAGATCGAGGAGCGATGCAGGGACAGCTCCTCCTGACCATGGCCCTCGGCGTCCTCTTCTTGGCCCTCGTCGTCGTGGAGTGGAGCGCGGGGTTCCGGGAGTTTCCGATCTCCACCCCCTACGGGTCGATCTTCTACCTCATCACCGGAACCCACTCGTTGCATCTCCTCATCGGCCTGTTCGTGCTGGCCTCACTGTTCCTCCAGGCGCGGCGGGGGAGGCTCGGAGAGGGGGACGTGTGGAAGGTCGAGGGGGGTGTGGCCTACTGGCAGTTCGTCGACGTGGTCTGGCTGTTCGTGTTCACGATCTTGTACGTCTTGTGAGGAGCCCTCGATGACCATTCGATCCCGACGCAGCAAGTTGGCGACGACCGTGCTGGCCGTCGGACTGGTGACCTCGGCCTGCGCGTCGGTCGGTGCCGTCGAGCCGAACGACGCCGGGGAGGTGGTCGTCCGGATCGTGGACAACCGGTTCGAACCCTCCACGATTCGCGTCAAGGTCGGCCAGCGGGTGCGATTCGTCATCGAGAACCAGGGACGGCACACCCACGAGTTCATGGTGGGACGGGATCCGGTTCCCGGTGAGAACTACCTCGAAGAAGACGTGTGGCAGCCGTTCGAGGAGGACTTCTGGGAGGGCATCGACGTCCGGATCTCTGGAACCGGGATGCCCATGGGTTTCCCCGGGGTCGCGATGGACATGGCGATGGGCGAGGGCGAGATGACCGCCGGCATGCAGGGAGAAGACATGGGGGGGATGCAGGGCGGCGACATGGGTGATGGTCACGGTGAGGATGCCGGTGGGATGGGTGGTGACATGGGTGATGGTCACGGTGAGGATGCCGGTGGGATGGGTGGTGACATGGGTGATGGTCACGGTGAGGATGCCGGTGGGATGGGCGGCATGGACATGGGCGAGGAAGGCCACCACGGTGCCATGGTCATGCTCGAGCCCGGCGACCCGGTGGCCGGTGAGCCGGGGCAGGTGTCCATCATCGAGTTCACGGTGCCCGCGGAGAAGGTGGGCGTCTGGGAGATCGGGTGCTTCCAGGAGGCAGGTCAGCACTACGAGGACGGCATGCGGGGCACGCTGATCGTCGAGGAGGCCTGAGGCTACGCCGCGAGTCACGCGCGGGTTCGTCGACCCGCGAGGGAGGACACACGTGGGGACGGCCCGGAGGCCGTCCCCACGCGTTCCTTCGGAGGATCTCAGGCGTCGTAGAACTGTTCTTGCTCGGTCGAGCCCTCGAGGGCCAAGGTCGAGGCGAGCCCGCCCGAGACGACCTGGGCCACCTGGTCGAAGTACCCCGCACCCACCTCCCGCTGATGACGGGTGGCGGTGTAGCCGAGGCGCTCCATGGCGAACTCCCGCTCCTGGAGCTTCACGTAGGCGGTCATGTCGTGCTCGTGGTAGTCGTGGGCGAGCTCGAACATCGACGCGTTGAGGGCATGGAACCCGGCGAGGGTGATGAACTGGAACCGGTAGCCCATCGCCCCGAGCTCCTTCTGGAACTTCGCGATCGTCGTGTCGTCGAGATGGCGACGCCAGTTGAACGACGGCGAGCAGTTGTAGGCGAGCATCTTGCCGGGGAACTCGGCGTGGATCGCCTCGGCGAACCGGGCCGCCTCGTCGAGGTCCGGCGTCGAGGTCTCACACCAGATGAGGTCGGCGTAGGGCGCGTAGGCGAGCCCCCGGGCGATCGCCGCCTCCATGCCGTTGCGGACCTCGTAGAACCCCTCGGGGGTGCGTTCCCCGGTGACGAAGGCCCGATCCCGCTCGTCGATGTCGGAGGTGAGCAGGGTGGCGGCGAGGGAGTCGGTGCGGGCGATGACGATCGTCGGCACCCCGAGGACGTCCGCCGCGAGCCTGGCCGCCTGGAGGGCCCGGATGTGCTGTCGGGTGGGGACGAGGACCTTGCCGCCCATGTGCCCGCACTTCTTCTCCGACGACAGTTGGTCCTCGAGATGGACGGCGGCGACGCCCGCCCGGATGTAGGCCTTCGTGAGCTCGAAGACGTTGAGGGGACCGCCGAACCCCGACTCGGCGTCGGCGACGATCGGCACCATCCAGTCCCGCCGCAGCTCCCCTTCGGCCCACTCGATCTGGTCCTGGCGCCGGAGGGCGTTGTTGATCCGTCGGGCGAGGGCCGGTCCCGAGTTCGCCGGGTAGAGGGACTGGTCGGGGTAGACGTCCTCGGCGAGGTTCGCGTCGGCGGCCACCTGCCAGCCCGACAGGTAGATCGCCTCGAGGCCGGCCCGGACCATCTCCACCGCCTGGCCACCGGTCATCGCGCCGAGGGCGTGGACGTAGTCCTTCGAAGTCAGCAGGGTCCACAGCTTGTCCGCACCGCGCCGGGCCAGGGTGTGCTCCTCGACGAAGGAACCCTGGAGCCGGACGACGTCGAGGGCGTCGTAGTCCCGGACGATGCCGTCCCACCGGGGGTTCGTCTCCCAGTCCCGTCGGATCTCCTCGGCGCGTCGCTGCAGGGCTTCGAGGTTCGTCATTTCACTCCTTCTCCAGGATCTCGTAGGCGGGCAGGGTGAGGAACTCGGGGAAGTCGTCGGCGAGGGCGACCCGCTCGAAGAGCTCCCGGGCCTCGGGGAAGCGGCCGGCGACGAAGGCCTCGTCGCCGAGTTCGTCGCGGAGCCGTCCGGTCTCCTCGTCGGCGATCTTCTCCACGAGGGCGGGGGTGACTTCCTTCCCCTCGACGGTCGTCGCCCGATGGCGGGTCCACTGCCAGATCTGGGCTCGGGAGATCTCGGCGGTGGCGGCGTCCTCCATGAGGT
This sequence comes from Actinomycetota bacterium, assembly GCA_011371355.1. GTDB lineage: Bacteria > Actinomycetota > Acidimicrobiia > Spongiisociales > UBA5794 > DRQR01. The sequence goes on along the minus strand of DRQR01000100.1, from coordinate 1,228 downwards.
TGTAGATCGCCGCGGCGCCGTTACCCCGGAGCCACGACGCGAGGTAGCGGATCCCCACGTCGACGTTGAGCCGCACCCCGTCGTCGGTGATCGTCCCGTCGGGCACCCGGAAGTCGAGGAGGTCCCGGGCTCCGACCCGGACGTCGTCGCGGAGCCGGTCCACCTGGTTCGGACGGTCGCCGAGGACCTCGGTGAAGACCTCGATGGCCAACGGTACGAGGTCGGGGTGGGCCACCCAGGTACCGTCGTAGCCGGCTCGGGATTCCCGTTCCTTGTCCTCCCGGACCTTGGCGAAGGCCCGGCGGTTCACCTCCTCGTCCCGACGAGAGGGGATGAACGCGGCCATCCCGCCGATGGCGTGCGCACCACGGCGATGGCAGGTGGCGACGAGGAGCTCGCTGTAGGCGTGCATGAAGGGCACGGTCATGGTGATCTGGCTCCGGTCGGGGAAGGTGAGGCCCTCCCGGTTCCGGAACTTCTTGACGATCGAGAAGATGTAGTCCCACCGGCCCGCGTTGAGCCCCGCGGAGTGTTCCCGGAGCTCGTAGAGGATCTCGTCCATCTCGAAGGCGGCGAGGATCGTCTCGATGAGGACCGTGGCCCTGATCGTGCCCCGAGGGATCCCGAGCGCGTCCTGGGCATGGACGAACACGTCGTTCCACAGGCGGGCCTCGAGATGGCTCTCGAGCTTGGGGAGGTAGAAGTAGGGGCCGCTGCCGCGGTCGAGGAGCTCCCGGGCGTTGTGGAAGAAGTAGAGGCCGAAGTCGAAGAGGCTCCCCGAGACGGGCTCGCCGTCGACGAGCAGGTGTCGTTCGGGGAGGTGCCAACCCCGGGGCCGGACCACGAGGGTGGCGAGCTCCTCGCCGAGTCGATACTCCTTCCCGTCGGGAGACGTGAACTCGATGGTGCGGCGGACCGCGTCGACGAGGTTCACCTGCCCGCCGACCATGTTCCGCCACGTCGGGGAGTTCGAGTCCTCGAAGTCGGCCATGAAGACCTTCGCGCCCGAGTTCAACGCGTTGATGATCATCTTCCGGTCGGTGGGCCCGGTGATCTCCGTGCGTCGGTCACGGAGGTCGGCGGGTGGGGGAGCGACTCGCCAGTCGGCCTGCCGGATCGTCTTCGTCTCGGCGAGGAAGTCGGGGTCCTCCCCGGCGTCGATGCGCCGTTGCCGTTCGACGCGTTCGGCGAGGAGGCGGCGGCGCAGGGGCTCGAAGGTCCGGTGGAG
>DRQR01000099.1 GCA_011371355.1 Actinomycetota bacterium | reverse complement strand
CGGGATCCCGACGGCCGCGTCGTCCTCCTCGAAGGCGTCCTCCTCGACGTCACCGAGCAGTACGAGACCCGGGAGCGCCTCGTCGCCTCCGAGCGCCTCTTCCGCACCGCCTTCGAGCACGCCCCGATCGGGATGATCATCACCGCCGCCGACCTGTCGCAGGCCACGGCGAACCCCGCGTTCTGCGCCATGGTCGGACTGGAGCCGGAGGAGGCCGGCGCCGAGGAGCTCCTCTCGGTGATCGACGACGAGGAGCGCGCCGACCTCGCGCGGCGCTGGGCGGCTCTCCAGGCGGGCGAGGTGGATCGCTACACCATCGACCGGCGGCTGCGGCGCACGGACGGCTCCCCGGTGTGGGGCCGGTTCCACGTCTCCGCACTCCGAGACGCCTGCGGCGAGCTCGTCTCCATCCTCACCCAGGCGGTGGACCTCACCGACTCCCGCAGAGCGGAGGCCGAGCTCCGCCGGCTCGCCGAGTCGAAGGACGAGCTCCTCCGCGTGGTCTCCCACGAGCTGCGCACCCCGCTGACGACGGTGGTCGGACTCGCCGCCGAGCTCGCCGAGCGTCACGACGCCTTCGACGAGGCCGAGCGCCGGGAGCTCACGAGCCTCCTCGCCGACCAGGCGAACGAGATGGCCGATCTCATCGACGACCTCCTCGCCCTCGCCCGCACCGAGACCGGCGCCCTCCAGATCGACCTCGTGTCCGTCGACGTCGTCCGGGAGATCGAGGCGGTCCTGTCGGCGTGGCGGGGAGCCACCCCCGAGGTGGTCGCCGAGGGCGAGCACTGGGTGCGGGTCGATCCGTTCCGCTTCCGGCAGATCCTCCGCAACCTCCTGGCGAACGCCTACAAGTACGGGTCGGAGCCGGTGACGATCACCGTGGAGGCCGTCGACGAGGGATGCGCCGTCCGCGTCGCCGACGCCGGCCCGGCCCTCCCCGAGGAGGAGTGGGAGGCCATCTTCGACCGGTACTACCGGGCCTCCGACCTCCCGGGCCACCCCGGTTCGCTCGGCCTCGGTCTCGCCCTCGGTCGTCAGCTCGCCCGGCTGATGTCGGGGGACCTCACCTACCGGGGGATCGACGGCCGCTCCGTCTTCACCCTGACGCTGCCGATCGCCTGAGCGACGCGGCCCCCACCCGATACCATCGGTCCCCCGTCGTCGGAGGTGCCGGTGAGCGAGGTCGAGTTCGGATCGGCGTTGGCCGAGATCGCCCTCCTCCTCGGGATCGCCTTCGTCGTCGGGTCGATCTTCGACCGCGTCCGGGTTCCCCGCATCCTCGCCGCGCTCTTCGTCGGGATGGGCGCGCACCTGGTCCTCGGCGCCCCGGATCCCTCGGCGCCCCTCGGAGAGATCCTCGGCCTCCTCGGCCAGCTCGGCGTCCTCTGGCTGCTCCTGCTCATCGGCCTCGAGATCGACCCACGCGAGATGTCGAACATGGGCGGCGACATCGTGCTCCTCACCGTGTTCAACACCGTCGTGCCCTTCCTCTTCGGGTTCGGGTTCATGCTGGCCCTCGGTTACGGCGTCTTCCTGTCCCTGTTCATCGGGATGACCCGGATGCCCACCGCCGAGGCGGTCGTCGTGCCCATCCTCGACGAGTTCGGCATGGTGAACACTCGGGTGGGGCGATTCGTCGTCGGGGCGGGAGTCCTCGACGACCTCGTCGAGGTCGTCCTCGTCGTCGTGGCCTCGGTGTGGATCGGCACGACCGCCGCCGGCACCGGGGGCTCCCTCGGCACCGCGATCGAACACGACGTCGTCGACGTCGTCGGCGGCGGGGCCGCCTTCGCCCTCGTCGCCTACGCCGCCTACCGGTGGATCCTCCCCTTCCTGGCGACCTGGACCCGCGGCCGACCCCGGGAGCTCTTGCTGCTGAGCTCGGTGACGCTGTTCGCCCTCGGGGGGCTCGCCCAGCTCGTCGGCCTCGGGCTCGTCGTCGGAGCCCTCGTGACCGGGATCGTGCTCCGACCCACCGTCGACGGCGGCGAGCCGGGCCGTCTCGGGGTCCGCGCCGCCATCGACCTGGGGGCCTACGGGTTCTTCGGCCCCCTCTTCTTCCTCTGGGTGGGACGGTCGGTCGACCTCGCCGGCATGGTCGAGGCCCCCTGGCTGGCGATCGGGCTGTTCTCGGCGGCGTTCTTCGGCAAGCTCCTCGGCGCCTGGCTCCTCGTCCCCTTCGGTCGGGCGACGAGGGAGGAGGCCCTCGCCACGGGGATCGGACTCAACGCCAGGCTCACGACGGAGATCATCGTCGCCCAGCTCCTCCTGGGGGCGGGCATCATCGACGACCAGATCTTCACCGCCCTCGTCGCCGCCTCGGGCCTGTCCACGCTCCTCGTCCCGCCCCTCTTCGCCGTCGTCCTCGACCGCTGGGGACCCTCCCTCGAGTCCGCGGGAGCCGTCGCGGGATGAAGGGTCGCCCCTCGACCCCCGCCCTCGATCCCGTTCCCTCGCGGCCCCTCTGGCACGCGATGGGGATCGGCGACGTCGCCTCGGCCCTCGCCGCCGACCTCGCTCGCGGGCTCACCGAGGCGGAGGCGGCCGAGCGCCTCGGACGGTACGGTCCGAACCGGCTCGAGGAGGTCGCCGCGGAACCGTGGTGGAGGGCGCTCCTGCGCCAGTTCGTGGATCCGCTCGTCGGGATCCTCGTCGTGGCGGCGGTCATCTCGATCGGGGTGGGGAACGCCGTCGACGCCCTCGTGATCGTCGCCATCGTGATCCTCAACGGGGTGCTCGGCTTCGCCCAGGAGTACCGGGCCGAGAAGGCCCTCGAGGCCCTGCAGCGGATGCTCACCCCGACCTGCACGGTGCTGCGGGACGGCGCCGAGCAGACGGTGTCGGCCGAGACCCTCGTTCCCGGCGACGTCGTGATCCTCGAGGTCGGGGATCGGGTCCCGGCCGACCTCCGTCTCGCCTCGGTACTCAACCTCCGGATCGACGAATCGGCCCTCACGGGGGAGTCGGTTCCCGTCGCCAAGACCGTCGAGCCCGTGGACCCGGAGACCCCCCTGGCGGAGCGTTCGAACATGGCGTTCATGGGGACGGTGGTCGTCAACGGCCGCGGCGTCGGGGTCGTCGTCGCCACCGGCATGGCCACCGAGTTCGGGCGCATCGCCCGCCTCTCCCAGGAACTCGGCGCCGAGAAGACCCCGCTCCAACGTCGCCTCGAGGGTCTGGGACGGCGCCTCGGCGCCCTCGTCGTCGCCGTCGGCGCCGTCGTCTTCGTCGGCGGCATCGCGGCGGGGAAGCCGCCCCTCGAGATGTTCCTCACCGGCGTCTCCCTCGCGGTGGCGGCGGTCCCGGAGGGGCTCCCGGCCGTGGTGACGATCACCCTCGGCCTCGGCGTTCGCAACATGGTGCGACGCAACGCCCTCGTCCGTCGCCTGCGCTCGGCGGAGACCCTCGGTTCGGCCGACGTGATCTGCACCGACAAGACCGGAACCCTGACCGCGAACGAGATGACCGCCACCGAGATCTGGCTCCCGCGCGGCCCCGTCGTCGTCACCGGCACCGGGTACGACCCCGCCGGACACTTCGAAGAGCCCGGAGCCCCGGGGCACCGCCTCGACCCCCGGCGACGGCCCGACCTCGTCGCCCTGCTCGAGACCGGCCTGTACTGCAACCACGCATCGCTGCGACGAGACGAGCACGGCTGGCACCCGATCGGCGATCCCACGGAGGTGGCGCTCGTCGTCGCCGCCTACAAGGCGTGGCTGCGGCGGGACGACGACGACGAGGCGATCGCCGAGATCTCCTTCGACTCCCGACGGAAGCGGATGACCGTCGTGGTCCGCCACGACCACGGACCGATCCTCGCCCACGTCAAGGGAGCGCCCGAGGTGATCCTCGCACGCTGCACGCGCATCCTCGACGGCGACGAGGAGCGACCGATCACCGACGACGACCGTGTCCGGGCCACCCGGGCCTTCGAGGAACTCGCCCGGCGGGGTCTCCGAACCCTGGCCCTGGCCCGGCGCCGGCTCGATCCCGCCACCCCCGTCGACGAGGAGCACGTCGAGGAGGACCTGACCTTCCTCGGCATCGTCGGCATGATCGACCCACCCCGACCGGAGGTCCGACCGGCCATCGAGGTGGCCGAGGGCGCCGGGATCCGAACGCTCATGATCACCGGCGACGCCGCCGAGACGGCCCTCGCCGTCGCTCGGCAGATCGGCCTCCACGCCGAGCGGGCCGTCGTCGGCACCGACCTCGACGCGATGTCCGACGACGAGCTCGCCGAGGCCGTACGAGGACCCGTCCTCTTCGCCCGGACCTCCCCCGAGCACAAGCTCCGCATCGTCGAGGCGCTCCAGCACCAGGGAGCCGTCGTCGCCATGACCGGCGACGGAGTCAACGACGCTCCGGCCCTCAAGCGGGCGGACATCGGGGTGGCGATGGGACGCCGCGGGACCGAGGTGGCCAAGGCGGCCGCCGACATGGTCCTCACCGACGACGACTACGCCACGATCGTCGCCGCCGTCGAGGAGGGACGTCGCCTCTACGACAACATCCAGAAGTTCATCCGCTACCTGCTGTCGTCGAACACCGGCGAGGTGCTCGCGATCTTCCTCAACATCCTCGTCGGGGGTCCCCTCATCCTCCTGCCGGTGCAGATCCTCTGGATGAACCTCGTCACCGACGGGATGACCGCCGTGGCGCTCGGCCTCGAGCCGGCCGAGCCCGACGTCATGCGCCGTCCTCCCCGCGACCCGCGCGCCCCGATCCTCGGCCGTCGGGCCCTCGCCCAGGTCGGGCTCCTCGGCGGCTACGTCGGGCTCGCCACCCTCGGCGTCTTCACCGCCTACCTCGCCGGCGCCGACCTCGACGTCGCCAAGGCCCACACGATGGCCTTCACCGGGATCGTCGTCTTCGAGAAGCTCAACGTCCTGAACTTCCGTTCCCTCCGGCTGCCCATGTACCGGATCGGTTTCCTCTCGAACCGGTGGCTCCTCGTCGCCTGGGTGGCGACCGTGGGACTCCAGGTCCTCGCCGTCTACGCCCCGCCGCTCCAGCGGGCCTTCCGGACGGTGCCCCTCGACCTCGACGACTGGGCGGTGATCTTCGCCGTGGGGCTCCCCATCTTCCTCGTCTCCGAGGCGGCGAAGTGGTGGAGCTCCCGGCGCGACGCCCGTTAGGCGGCGCCGGGGATCGTCGCCTCGAGCTCGAGCACCTCCGGCAGCGTGGGGAGGGCGAGCCCGCGTTCGGACACCGACCGGGCCGCCGCCGCGTTCGCGAACCTCACCGCCTCGGGCCACCCCGCCCCCGAAGCGCGCCGGACGGCGAGGGCGGCGATGAAGACGTCCCCGGCCCCCGTCTCGTCCACCGGCCGGACGCTCGCGGTGGGGACGTGGCGGGTGCCGGAGGTGGTGTCCACGAGCAGGGCCCCGGCGGCCCCGAGCTTGACGACGGCCCGTTCGACCCCCAGGTCCACGAGCTCCCGTGCCGCGAGCCACGGCGCGGCCGGCGTCGAGAGGGTCCTGCCCGTCAAGGCCGCCGCCTCCTCCCGGTCCGGGGTGATGATCTCCGCCCGCTGGAGCGCGGAGAGGGCGAGCTGGTCGGGAGAGGCCGGATCCAGGTAGACGGGGATCCCCCGCCCCGACGCCCAGGTCAGGAGGCGATCCACCACGTCGGCGGGGACCTCTCCCTGGGTCAGGAGCACGTCCCGGTCGGCGAGCCTCGGCAGCGCGGCCTCGACGTCGCTCCAGACGAGGTGGTTGTTCGCTCCCGGCGAGAAGACGAGGGAGACGTGGTGACCTTCGACGAGCCGGATCACGACGAAGCCGGTGCGCTCCCCGGCCGTCACCGCGACGCCGCCGACGTCCACCCCGTCGGCCTCGACCGCCGCGACGCAGAGGTGCCCGAACTCGTCGTCCCCGACCCGCCCGACGAGCACCACGTCGGCGCCGAGCCGGGCCGCCGCCCGGGCCTGGTTGGCGCCCTTGCCCCCCGGTTCGATGAGGTAGTGATCGGCGAGGTAGGTGGCGCCTACACCGGGTTCCTCCACCCCGAAGAGGTGGATGTCCATGTTGAGACCGCCGACGACGCCGATCCGGACGCGGTCGTCGCTCACGTCACCGCGACCCCCAGCAGGGTGCCGATGCCGTAGGTGACCGCGGCGGCGGCGAGCCCGAAGGCCATCTGTCGCACGCCGGAGAACCACGGGTTCCGACCGGTCATGAGGGAGATGGCGGCACCGAGTCCGAAGAGGCCGAGTCCGCCGAGCACGACCGCCCCCCAGATCGCCGGCGCACCGGAGGAGACGAGGAAGGGAACCACGGGGATGATGGCCCCCACGGCGAAGAGGAAGAACGAGGCCCCCGCCGCCTCCCAGGGCGAACCGCCGAGCTCGTCGGGATCGATCCCCAGCTCCTCGCGGGCCATGGTGTCGAGGGCCTTCTCCTCGTCCCGCATCACCCGGGCGGCGAGTTCGGCGGCCTGGTCGGGAGGGAGCCCCTTGGCCTCGTAGATGAGCGCGAGCTCCTCGCACTCCTCCTCGGGGATCTCGCGGATCTCACGCCGTTCGATCTCGATCTGCCGGGCGTAGAGCTCGCGAGAGGACTGGACCGAGATCCACTCTCCGAGGGCCATCGAGATCGCTCCGGCGAGGAGCCCGGCGACGCCGGCGATGACGATGGGGCCGTTCGTGTCGGAGGCCCCGGCGACCCCCATGACGAGGGAGAGGTTCGACACGAGCCCGTCGTTGGCGCCGAGGACCGCGGCCCGCAGGGCGTTGCCGCCGATGCCGGCGTGGCGACCCTCGAGTCTGGCGAGGACGGGGCCGGAGACGCTCCGAGGGCCCTCCCGCACGAGCTCGGCGAGGAGACGGGCGTGGGATCGCTCGTCGGCGGGGAGACTCGTTCCCTCGGCCTCGGGCTGGTCGTCGTACATGAACTGGCCGGTCTGCTCCTGGGCGGCGAGGGTCTGGACGAGCACCCCGGTGCCGAGGCGCCGGGCGAGCCAGATGAGGATCTTCGCTCGCCGGGACACCCGGGGAGCGCCCGGATCCGCCCCGGCCTCGACGAGCTTGTCTCGCCAGAAGGCGGCGTGGCGCTCCTCGGT
>DRQR01000098.1 GCA_011371355.1 Actinomycetota bacterium | reverse complement strand
TCGCGGTCATCGCCACCATCATCGCCGGGCTGCTCCGGAACCGGTCGTTGATCTCGACCGAGGAGAAGGAGAGCACGGCGTAGGCGAGGGCGAAGGGCACCCACAGGCGCCAGTCGGGGAGGTCCTGGACGACGACGAGCCCGCCGAGGGTCGCGAGCCCGGCGAGGGCGAAGCCCACGGCGAAGCGGACCTTCCGCTCCTCGACGGTCGACCGTCGACTCCGGGCCATGGGGCTCGCTCCTTTCGGGATGGTGGGGCGTCCGGGACCGCCGCCCGGCTCAACCGACCCTGTGGTCCGCCACGCCGTCGAGGGCGCCGGCGGCGAGGTTCGCCAGGTAGCGACGAAGTTGCCAAAGGGTGCGTCTCACGAACCTCTCCGGGGGAGTCTCCCTCGCAGCCGACAGGGGGCGTCGACGTACGGGGACCGAGGACTCGCTCCGCTCGCTGTCGTGTTCGTGTGCGACGGCCCGGGGTCGCCACCACCTCCTTTCCCGCCTCACGGCGGAAACCGCGTTCGCTGTCCAGGTGCCTTGCCTAGCCCCACCGGGACGGACCGGAGGCATCGCCCGGGCCGCTCCCCACGCCCATTCGGCGGCCGTCCCACCGACGGCCGGGGGACAATGTAGAGAAACCCGAGGCCTCGCGCAAGCGAAATCGCGAAAAACGCGGCCACGACGCGGCGTGGTCGACCGACTACGCTTCCGGCCATGACGCCGCACGTCCGGGAGCTCGAAGAGACGATCACCCGCCTCGCGCCCGTCGACGCCGCCCGCGTCGTCGTCGAGGGCGACCGGATCGTCGAGATCCACGTCGTCGCCGCCCCCGGCAAGCCGGTCAAGCAGATCGTGCGGGACATCCAGTCCCTCGCCATGGCCCGCTTCGGCACCCCCATCGACCGCCGCGTCGTCTCGGTCGTCCAGCTCGCCCCCGACGAGCTCACGCCGGCGACTCCCGACCGTCCGGCGGTCGTCGCCGTCGACGAGCGGGCGAACGGCTCCCGGACCGCGGTCGAGGTCACCCTGAGCTACGGAGACCGACGCCACGTCGGGACCGCCGAGGGACCCGCCGTCGCCTCGGCCCGCCTCCGCCTCGTCGGCGAGGCGACCCTCGCGGCGGTCGAGAGCGCCTTCGAGACCGCCGGCCCCCTCGCCCTCGACTCGATCGGGGTGATGCCGGTGGGCACCCACCGGATCGTCGTCGCCGTGGTCATCGGCACCGGTCCCGACGGGGCCGAGCGACTCACGGTGGGCTCGGCCCGGTCGGTCGGCGACGACGACCAGGCGGGGGTGCGCGCCGTCCTCGACGCCCTCAACCGCCGCCTCCTCGAGCGGTGACCGGCGGCCGAACGGCCGTCGCCGTGACCCCCCACGTCCTCGCCTCCGACGCCGCGATCGCCACGATCGGCGCGGGCGGCACCGCGGTGGACGGGGCCGTGGCCGCGAACGCCGTCCTCGGGGTCGTCGCGCCCGAGACCTGCGGGCCGGGCGGCGATCTCTTCGCCCTCGTCCACGTCGACGGCGACGCCCAGCCCCGGGCGCTCAACGCCTCGGGGCGGGCCGGCACGGGAACGACGCCCGACGCCCTCGCCACCCTCGAGGAGATCCCCATCGATCACCCGGCGGCGATCACCGTCCCCGGGGCCGTCGACGGCTGGCTCGCGCTCCTCGACCGGTTCGGGAATCTGGACCTCGAAGCGGTCCTCGCCCCGGCGATCGAGCTCGCCGAGGCAGGGTTCCCCGTCTCGCCCGAGCTCGCCCGCGCCCTCGCCCGTCTCGCCGACTCCCTCGTCGACCAGCCCTCCTCCGACGAGCTCTACCCCGAGGGACGACCCCCGGCCGCCGGGGCGAACCTCCGCCGTCCTCGTCTCGCCGCCACCCTGCGGCGGATCGCCGCCGAGGGTCGAGCGGGCTTCTACGCCGGCCCGGTCGCCGCCGGGATCGTCGAGGCCGCCGAGGGGATCGTGACCTTCGACGACCTCGCCCGCCCCCAGGCCGAGTGGGTGGAGCCGATCGCCGCCGATCTGTTCGGTCTGCGCTGCTGGACCCTGCCGCCCAACAGCCAGGGCTACCTCCCCCCGGCCCCCCTCTGGGTGTTCTCCCACCTCGACCCGCCCCGAGATCCCCACGACCCCCGCTACCACCACCTCCTCGTCGAGGCCTACCGGGCGGTCGCCGCCGAGCGCGACGCCGTGGTCGCCGACCCCGATCGGGCGCCCCTGGCGCCCGACGACCTCCTCGACCCCGGACGCCTCGCCGCGTTCGCCCGGCGGGTCCGGCGCGATCGGGTCGTCGTCCATCCCAGCCCCCGGCCGACTCCCGGGGGCACCGCCTACCTCTGCGTCTGGGACGGACGGGGGATGGGCGTCTCCTACATCCAGTCGAACTACCACGGCATCGGCGCCCGGCGGTCCGCCGGAGGCACCGGCGTCTGGCTCCACGACCGGGGAGCCGGGTTCGTCCTCACCCCCGGGCATCCGAATCGCTGGACCCCCGGGAGACGTCCCCTCCACACCCTCTCCCCCACCCTGTGGACCGAGGGCGACCGGCTTCGGCTCCTCCTCGGCACCCGGGGAGGAGACCATCAGCCCCAGCTCCTCGCCCAGGTCGCCGCCCATCTCCTCCACGCCGGGCTCGACCTCGAGGCCGCCCAGGCGGCACCCCGGTGGGTCCTCGACCGGTTCGGACCCCGGAGCCCCTCGAGCCTCCGGTACGAGTCGCGACTCGACGAGGCGGTCGTCGACGGCCTCGTCGAGCTCGGGCACACCCTCTCCCCGGCGGCCGCCTGGATGGAGGGCTGGGGCCCGGTGTCGACGATCCGGATCGCCGAGGACGCTCAGGGCGCGGCGGACCCTCGCGTGTCGACCGCGGCCGCGTCGGTGGGTTGAACCTCCTCGAAGAAGCCCGGGATCGGCGGCGGCGTCGGACGTCGCCGACGCCGACGGCGCTTCGCCGCGTACCCGGCGACCGCCACGGCGAGGGCGGCGACGAGGCTGCCGGCGACGACGAGGACCCCGCCCCGCCAACCGGTCGAGTCGGTGGTCGAGCCCCGGAGCTCGTCCCGGAGGGCCCTGCGCCAGGCCCCCTCGATCCGGCCCCACCGGGCGGGATCGGGATCGGTGAGGACCTCGGCTCCCTCCGTGGCCACCGCGAAGTCGACCACGTCGCCGGGGACCCAGGCCCCGATCGTCGCCGGCGTGCATCCCCGGATCGAGCAGGTCTCGAGTCGCGGTCGGGCCACCGCCTCGGGGTCCCAGGCGACGACGGGGTCCTGCCGGGAGCGGGCCCAGTCGATCGACGCCTCGGTCTCGAAGAAGTTCGCCATCATCGCCACGGCGTGGTCGAGCTCGACCCGGTCCTCGGCCCGCGACCGGTACCAGGCACCGATCGCCCCGGCGAGGGGCTCGGGCCAGCCTTCCCCCTCCGACCGCTGCCAGAGGGCGATCTGGGAGAGGGCGAAGGCCACGGCCGGGCCCACCTGGCCGACGCGCTCGTCGGAGATCGTCACCACCCCTGCGGGGAGGTCGCGCACCGCGTGGAATCGACGACCCGGGGTCTCGTAGCGGGAGGCGTCGAAGCCGCCGGTGGGATCCACGATGCAGACGACCGCGGCGAAGGGACCGATCTCGGCGGCGATCGTCGCCCCGGCTTCCTCGATCTCCCGGTCGAAGCGACCGGCGAGGCCTTCGGGTACCCCCGAGGCCCACACCTCGACCCCGGAGGTCGGGAGCCGCTCCCAGCGTGCCTCGGGATAGCGCTCGGGGCATGCCGGCGGTTCGACGGAACCGACGGGGGGAGTCGCCCCGACGAGGGCGATCCCGACGAGGATCGAGACGACGGTCGGACGCATCGCGGCCAGGCTACCGCCGCGCCGTCCTCCCCTCGTTCCCAGGATCTGCCATGGATCCGGTTGCCCTAGGCCTACCCGGTCGATAGCCTTCCCCCGGGTGCGCTGGCCACCCTCCCGGCCGAGACGGCCTCCATCCATCCAGGCGGAGTTCGTGAGAGCGAAACGCAGGACCCCCATCGCCTACGCAGGACTGCTCGTCGTGACCTTCGTCGCGATCGGCGGCGCCGCGGTGTTCTCCCTCGATCGGAGCCGCCCGGCCGCCTCCGAGCCCGCCCCCGCCGTCGAGCTCGTCGCCCCCATCTCCGCCCGGGCCGGCGCGGCGGTCCTCGCCCTCTCCCTGGACGCGACGCCGGCGGAGCCGACCCCCCCACCCACGCCGATCCCGCCGGCGGCGACCACCTCGGCCGCGACCGAGACGAGCTCGACCACCGACGCTCCGGCGACCACCGCGACGACCGCCGCCTCCACGACGACCCGGCCCGACCGTACGCCACCGAAGATCGTCGTCACCTCACCCGAAGACGGGGCCGTCGTCCGTACCGAGATCGTCACCTTCGAGGGGGAGACCGAACCCGGAGCCCGGGTCTTCTCCGGACCCTACGAGGCCGACGTCGACGAGGAGGGACACTGGAAGCTGCGCCTCGTGGTCACCGAGGGACCCAACGGCGCCGTCTTCGCCGCCCGGGACCGTCACGGCAACGAAGCGAGCGTCCGCATCGTCGTCCACTACGAGCCGCCGGCGACGACCACGACGACGAAACCACCGTCGACGACGACCACCACCGCGCCCCCGGCCGAGACCACGACCACCACCGCACCCTCCGAGGAGGAGTGGTCTCCCCAGTGGCCGCCCTCCCCCGGGGGCCGACGCGACGTCGAGGAGTGGCGGGGGCTCGTCGCCCAATACTGGGACGAGGACAAGGTGGACTGCGCCCTCGGGCTCATCTACCGAGAGTCCCGGGGCGACCCCCAGGCCCACAACACCCGGACCGGCGCCTACGGACTCTTCCAGCACCTCCTGAAGTACTGGAAGGGCCGAGCCCGGGCGGCCGGATTCGTGGACGGCGACGGGCTCGTCGCCCATCCCTTCAACGCCGAGGCGAACATCGCCGCCTCGGCATGGCTGGCCGGGTACTACGAGGCTCGTGGCTACGACTGGTGGCGACCCTGGGGCGCCCCGCCCTCCTACGGCTCCTGCGACGCCGGCGGGTAGGATTCGCCGATGGGCCGTCTCCGCATCGTGCTCCGGACCGCCGGGGTCCTCGCCGGGCTCGCCGCCGCCGCCTGGGCGCTGAAGGACCGCCTCCTCCCCGCCCCCGAGCTCCAGGAACCTCCCCCTCCCCCTCGGTACCGCACCGGGCCGCCGAGCCCCCCACCCGACCCCGACGACCTCACCGATCTCACCGGCGTCGGGCCCACCTATGCCGCCCGGCTCGCCGACGCCGGCTTCCGCACCTTCGCCGACCTCGCCGCCGCCGAGCCGGAGACCGTCGCCGCGGCCGCCGGCACGTCCGAACGGCGGGCCGCCGGCTGGATCCGCCAGGCCGCCGACCGCTCCTGACGGTGTACCTCCATCCACCCGAGCGTCTCGACGAGCTCCTCGACGACGAGCCGCCCTACCGGGCCCGGCAACTCCGCGACTGGCTCTACCGGACACCGGTTCGAACCACCGACGAGATGACGAACCTCCCCGCCCCGCTCCGCGCCCGGCTCGCCGACCGACACTGGCCCTTCTCCGTCGACACCGAACTCGTCACGCCCGAGGGCGACACCCGCAAGTGGCTCCTCCGCGCCCCCGACGGCGCGACGATCGAGACCGTGCTCATGGGCTATCGGGGGAGGACGACGATCTGCGTCTCGACGCAGGTCGGCTGCGCGATGGGCTGCACCTTCTGCGCCACCGGCCAGTTCGGCTTCGAACGCCACCTCGCCGCCGGGGAGATCGTCGCCCAGGTCGCCTGGGCGAACGCGGTGCTCGGCGCCGATCCCCTGCCCGGAGCCCCGCCTCGGGTGACGAACGTCGTGTTCATGGGGATGGGGGAGCCCCTCGCCAACTACGACGAGGTGCGGGAGGCGATCCGGCGGCTCGTCGAGCTCGTCGGGATGTCGGCCCGCTCGATCACCGTGTCGACGGTGGGCATCGTGCCCGGCATCCGCCAGCTCGCCGCCGAGCCCTGGCCCGTCACCCTCGCCATCAGCCTCCACGCGGTCGACGACGAGACCCGCTCCGAGATCGTCCCGATCAACCGTCGCTACCCCATCGACGACCTCGTCGCCGCCGGCCGGGAGTACTTCGACCGGACCGGGCGACGGGTCTCGCTGGAGTGGACCCTCATCGCCGGCACGAACGACACCCCCGAGACCGCCCGGCGCCTCGCCGGGATCGCCCGACGCATGCGGGCCCACGTCAACGTCATCCCCCTCAACCCCACTCCCCGCTCGTCGTCCCGACCCCCCGACCGGGCGACGATCGACCGGTTCGTCGCCGTCCTGCGGCGGGCGGGCGTCCGGGCGACCCTGCGGGCCACGCGCGGCCGGGGGATCGAGGCGGCCTGCGGCCAGCTCCGGGTGCGACGCTCGGAGGAGCCACTCACCCTCGACGGTCCGGTAGCCTGACGACGGGAGGAAGCCCATGCCACGACTCGAACCCGGAGACGCCGCCCCCGACTTCACCCTGACGGCCGACGACGGCCGGACGGTGTCCCTCGCCGACTACGCCGGCCGGCACGTGATCGTCTACTTCTACCCGAGGGCCTTCACGCCCGGCTGCACCACCGAGGCGATCGACTTCTCCGCCCAGGCGGAGCGCCTCGCCGCCGCCGGTTACGACATCGTCGGCATCAGCCCCGATGCCCCGGAACGCCTCGCCGAGTTCAAGGAACGACACGGCATCCCCTTCACCCTCCTCAGCGACCCCGACCACGAGGTGGCGGAGGCCTACGGCGCATGGGGCAAGAAGAAGAACTACGGGCGCGAGTACGAGGGCATCATCCGCTCGACGATCGTCGTCGGGCCCGACGGTCGAGTCGAGCGGGCCTGGTACAACGTCCGCGCCAAGGGCCACGCCGACCGGGTCGTCCGCGCCCTCCTCGACGAGTCATGACCGTCCGGACCGCCGTGTTCCCCGTCGGGGGACTCGGGACCCGGTTCCTCCCGGCGACGAAGGCGATCCCCAAGGAGATGCTCCCGGTCGTCGACCGACCCCTCGTCGAGTACGCGGTCGACGAGGCGATCGCCTCGGGCATCGAGCGGTTCGTGTTCGTCACCGGCCACGGGAAGACGGCGATCGAGGACCACTTCGACCACCACCACGAGCTCGAGGCCGCCCTCACCGCCCGCGGCAGGGAGGACCTCCTCCGTTCGATCACCGCCGATCTCCTCCCGCCCGGGTCGGTCGCCTACGTGCGCCAGATGCAGCCCCTCGGCCTCGGTCACGCCGTCTGGTGCGCCCGGCACTTCGTCGGTGACGAGCCCTTCGCCGTCCTCCTCCCCGACGACCTCGTCCACGGCCCGGCCCCGTGCCTCGCCGACCTCGTCGCCGTCCACGCCCGCACCGGCGGCTCGGTGCTCGCCACCATGGAGGTGGATCCGACCGAGACCCGCCGCTACGGCATCGTGGATCCGGCGTCCACGAGCGACGACGGGGTCGTCGCCGTCCGCGACCTCGTCGAGAAGCCCGACCCCGCCGAGGCGCCGTCGACGACGGCCATCGTGGGTCGCTACGTGCTCGTCCCCGAGGTGATGGCCGTCCTCGGCGACCAGGAGCGAGGCGCCGGCGGCGAGATCCAGCTCACCGACGCCCTCCGGCGCCTCCTCGGGACGAGCCCGATCCACGCCGTCCCCCTCCGCG
Organism: Actinomycetota bacterium; assembly: GCA_011371355.1. Lineage (GTDB taxonomy): Bacteria > Actinomycetota > Acidimicrobiia > Spongiisociales > UBA5794 > DRQR01. Next base: position 15,781 of record DRQR01000098.1, on the reverse strand, counting down.
GCCGTCGCTACGACTGCGGAACGAAGCTGGGATTCCTCGAGGCGAACGTGGCCCTCGCCCTGGAGCGAGACGACCTCGGCGACGTGACCGGGGTCCTCCGCGACCTCCTCGACGGCACCCCGACGTAGAAAGGAACCCGCGACGATGCATCCACGACTCGCAGCCCTCCTCGACGCCGGCCAGGCGGTCTGGCTCGACTACATCCGCCGCGACCTCCTCGACACCGGCGAGCTCCGCCGCCTCGTCGACGACGGCGTCCGGGGCCTCACCTCGAACCCGACGATCTTCCACAAGGCAATCGCCGAGACCTCGCTCTACGACGCGACGATCACCGCCCACGCCGAGGACGAACCCGAAGGGATCTACGAGCGCCTCGCCGTCGCCGACATCCGGGAAGCGGCCGACGTGTTCTCCCCCGTGTACGAGGCGACCGACGGCCGGGACGGGTTCGTCTCCCTCGAGGTCTCCCCCCACCTCGCCTACGACGTCGAGGGCACCGTCGCCGACGCCCGACGCCTCTGGGCCACCGTGGACCGGCCGAACCTCATGATCAAGGTGCCGGCCACCCCCGAGGGGGTGACGGCGATCGAGACCCTCGTCGCCGAGGGGATCAACGTCAACGCGACGCTGATGTTCGGGCTCCACCACTACGAGGCCGTCGCCACCGCCTACCTCCGCGGCGTGGCCCGGGCCCGGCGCCCCACCGCGTCCGTGGCCTCGTTCTTCGTCTCCCGGATCGACACGAAGGTCGACGCCGCCCTCGAGGGCCTCGCCGACCCGGGTGCCGGCACCCTGCGGGGAACGATCGCCGTGGCGAACGCCAAGCTCGCCTACCGGCGGTTCCGTGAGCTCTTCGCCGACGCCGAGGCCGTCCAGCGCCCCCTCTGGGCGAGCACCTCCACGAAGAACCCCGCCTACCCCGACGTCCTCTACGTCGAGGAGCTCGTGGGGGAGCACACGGTGAACACCATGCCGCCGGCGACCCTCGAGGCCTTCTTGGACCACGGCAGGGTCGTCCCCGGCGCCGTCGAGCGCGACGTCGAGGAGGCCGCCGAACGCATCGACCGGCTCGGCGAGCTCGGCATCGATTTCCACGAGATCACCGAGACCCTCCAGCGGGAGGGCGTCGAGGCCTTCGCGCGGTCCTACGACGAGTTGCTCGCGGCGATCGACGCGAAGCGGCGGGCCCTCGTCGCAGGGTCCTAGGGCCGGACGCCGACGCCCCGATCCGACCCCACCCGGCGGAGCCCGAGGCAGAAGACGCTCCGGCCCTCCTCGTACGCGTACACGAGGGTGCCTCCCATCAGCTCGGCCAGGGTGCGGGAGACGGTGAGACCCAAACCCACCGAGCCGGGCTGTCCGGCCCGGTCGTGGGCCCGCTCGTAGGGCTCGAAGATGCGGTCGCGGCGTTCGGGCGGGACGCCCTCGCCGTCGTCGACGACGCGGATCGCCACGGTCTCGTCGTCGTCGACGATCTCCACGGCGACGTTCGGCCCGCCGTAGCGAAACGCGTTCGTCAGGAGGTTGCGGAGGATCTGGCGGAGGCGCACCGGGTCGGCGAGGATCTTCACCGCCGGGCCCGACACGACCACCTGCCGGTCCCCGTCCCGGGTGAGCGCCTCGACGACCGCGAGGGCCTGCTCCCGGGCATCGACGGGGATCGGCCGCACCGACACCTTCCCGATGTCGGCCCGGGCGACGACGAGGAGATCCTCGATGAGGTCGGCGACGTCGATGCTCTGGTCGGCGAGGAGGCGGGTGAACTCGGTCATCTCCTCGGGCGAGAGCTCCCGCCAGCGGTCGCGGAGCTCGTGCGCCATCCCGGTGACCACGGTCAGGGGCGTGCGGAGCTCGTGGGAGACCGCCGCGATGAAGTCGTCCTTCGACCGAACGAGTTCCTCGAGCCGCGACCGGGCCCGGTGGCGGTCGGTGGCGGCGGCGAGGACGTTGGCGATGGCCACGAGGAAGTTGAGGTCGTCGGCCGAGAAGACCCGGACCTCTCGATCGAAGACCCAGAGCGCCCCGAAGGGACGATCGGCCCCGGCCACGAGGACGCTGACCCCCGACCGGAACCCGGCGTCGGTGAGCTCGGGTGCCACGTAGCGGATCTCCTCGGGGGTACGGAGGACGACCGGCTCTCGGGATCCGATCGTGAGCCCCACGAGGGCCCGGGACACCAGGCGGGTGCCCGCCGGCCAGCCGCGGGCGGCCTTGACGACGAAGGTCCCGTCGTCGGCGAGCTCGACGAGCGCGGAGGCGTCGAGGTGGAGCACCGCGGTGACCGCCTCGGCGGCCTGGAGGAAGAGGCGCTGGAGATCGGCGGTCTCGAGGGCGAGCTGGCCGATGGAGGCGATCGCCTCCCGCTGCCTCGCCCGGGCCCGGAGCTCCCGCTCCACCTGGCGTCGGGCGGTGATGTCGACGAGGGCACCCTCGAAGAACTCCTCCCCGTCGTCGTGCCGCACGAGTCGAGACGAGTCGGCGAGCCATCGCTCCGAACCGTCGGGGCGGACGATCCGGATCTCGAGGCCGTAGGCGACGCCGGCCTCGAGGACCCGTTCGACGAAGGCCTCCCGCTCGGAGGGGCTCGCGTAGAACTCGGTGGCGTTGCGCCCGACGAGCTCCCGGGGATCGTCGACCCCGAGGAGGCGGGCGAGGGCCGGATTGGCGTCGACGATCTCGCCGTCCATGCGGGTCCGGTAGAGCGCCACGGGGATGCGCTCGAAGAGCGAGCGGTACCGCGCCTCGGAGGCGGCGAGGGCGGCCTCGGCGGCCCGCTGGTCGGTGATGTCGTGGGCGAGGGTGAAGAACCTCGCGGGGCGTCCGTCGGCATCCTCGAGGATCGACACCTCGAGCCAGAGGATCCGCTCGCCGTCGACCATCCGGGCCTCGGCGGCGAAGGTCGCCGTCGGATCCTCGAAGAGGGGACGGCCGAGGTCGAGGAGCTTCTGGCGGTCGTCGGGGTGGATGAGGTCCTGCCAGCTCGTCCCGATCAGCTCCTCGGCGCTCCGTCCGACGAGGCGGGCGAAGGCGCCGTTCACCTCGCTGATCGTCGTGTCGAGCTCGCTCATGAGGAAGGGCGAGGCGGCGTTCGCGAAGGCGGTGCGGAAGCGATGCTCGGCATGGCGGAGGGCCTCGGCCTCCCTGCGGGCGTCGGTGACGTCGGAGAGGAGCACGTCGACGGCGTCCTCGCCCCGATGGACGAGCCGGAACTCGACGAGGCGACCCAAGAGCTCCAGGGGTCCGACGGAGGCCGGCTCGTCGGGACCCGCCTCGTCGAGGACGGCGACCACCTCGGCGGGCAAGACCTCGGCCGCGTCCCCGTCGACCGCCGGCCCGACCCCGAGGAGGCGACGGGCCGCCGAGTTGAGGTACGCGACGCGGTCGCCCTCGACGACGACGACCCCCATCGGCGCGGCCTCGACGACGGCCCGGAAACGTCGACGGGCGGCGGTGGCTCGACCCCGGGTCGCCTCGAGGTGGCGACGGGTCTGGACGGTGCCGACGAACATCACCGCGATCGCGATCCCCCGCACCGTCGAGTCGAGGGCGACGTACTCCAACGACTCCCCGAAGAGGTCGGGCCGGAACCCGGCGAGGGCGATCCGGAGGAGCTCGAGCCCCACGGCGCTCGCGCCGACGACGACCGCCCGACGCAGCTCGAGGACGCTGGCGGCGATGAGCACCGCGGCCACCGCGGCGACGAAGCCGACGCTCTCGAAGGGCGTCCACCACAGGCCGAAGGCGATCGCGAGATCGACGAGGAAGAGCACCACGAGGCATCGGCCCCGCCCCGCCACCGGGAGCGCGAGGGGCAGGGCGCCCACGGCGACGGCGCCGAGGAACAGCCCCAGGGCGGCGAGCGGTCTCCCCGACGCCCCGACGAGCGCCACGACCGCGCCGAGGAAGACGAAGAGCACGGCGCGCAACCCGAGGAGACGGCGATGCTCGATGCTGGCTCGGACGCTGCGGCTCACGCCACCCTATCGGCACGTTCTCGAAGCGGCTTGACGCCGCCGGCTCACCGGACGAGCACCCGCTCGGTGGTGATGAGCGCCCCGCCGACGAGGGCCCTGAGTTCGTCGAGGACGGCCTCGACCACCTCGGGCCGATCGACGGCCTCGACGACGATGGGGAGATCCTCCGAGAGACGGAGGAGGTGGGCGGCGTGGACCACCGAGGAGCGGCCGTAGCCGGCGATCCCGCCGAGGACCGTGGCCCCTCCCACGCCCCGACGGCGGAGGAGCTCGAGGATCGCCTCGAAGAGGGGACGACCCTCGTGGGCGTCGGCCTCCCCGACGAAGACCCGGAGCAGGAGCGCCTCGTCGCCACCCGGCGTCACGTGCTCAACCTCCGAACCTGCGACCGACCACGTATCCCAGGGTACCGAGGAGGATCGCCGCGCCGAGCTCCACGGCCGCCCGCCTGCGTCCGACCCGACCGAGCGAGAGGGTCTCGACGGTCTCCACCATCCACGTCGAGAAGGTCGTGAACCCCCCGAGGAACCCGACGGCGAGGACCGCTCCGGCGCCGGAGGCCTCGGCGACCCCGAGCGCCACGCAGCCGAGGACGTTGACGACGAGGGTGCCGACGGGGAACCCGGGCCCCGCTCGCCTCTGGACGGCCCCGGAGACCCAGTAGCGGGCCAGTCCCCCGATCCCGCCCGCGAGGACGACCGCCCAGGGGCTCACGTCACCGCCCCGAGTCGCCGTCCGACGGCGGCCCCCACGAGGCCACCGACCAGGGACGCCCCCAGGTAGCCGACACCCCACGGCGATCCCTCGGCGGCGAGCGCGGCGAGGTCGCGGACGAAGCCCCCGAAGGTCGTGAAGGCGCCGAGGACTCCGATCGCCGCGAAGGAAACGACGACGGCTTCCCGCCCCCGGCGACGCCGGCGTAGCCCCACGAGCACGCCGAGGCCGACCGAGCCGGCCAGGTTCACGAGGAGCGTGCCGACGGCCGGATGCGAGACGACGACGGCCACCGCGACGCGTCCCGCGGTGCCCACCGCGGCGCCGGCGAAGACCAGCACGGCGCGGGGAAGACGACGGAGCAGGGCCATCGCGCGCACCGCGACACGCTACCGCGCCGTGGGCTGGCTACGCTCGCCGGACATGGACCCCTTGGCCCTCCTCCCCACCTGCGTCGTGGAGGCCCTCGCCCCTCGGGTGGGGGCGGCGGCGATCCGAGTCCTCCGCAGCGTCGGCTACGAGCCGCACATCCCCGACGGCGTCACCTGCTGCGGCCAGCCGGCCTGGAACGCCGGCGCCGTCGAGGAGGCGGCCCGGGTCGCCCGCACGACCCTCGCCGCGCTCGCGACCGAGCCGGCCGTCTGCGTCCTCGCCGGGAGCTGCGCGACGATGGTTCGCGTCTACTGGCCCGAGCTCTTCGACCGCGTCGGCGATCCGGACGCGGCCGTCGCCGCCCGCGAGGTCGCGAGCCGGACCACCGAGTTCACCGAGCTCGTAGCACGTCATCTCGACCGGGTCCGATCGCCGGGGACCGGCGAACGGGTCGCGTACCACCGCTCGTGCCACATGACTCGCGAGCTCCACCTCCGCGACGAACCCCACGAGGTGCTCCGGCGGGCGGGGTGCGACGTCGAGCCCTGGGAGGCCGACGACCGCTGCTGCGGCTTCGGAGGCCTCTTCGCCGTCGTCGAGCCGGAGGTGTCGGTGGCGATGGCCGACGACAAGCTCCGCGCCCTCCCCGACGTCGACGCCCTCGTCGGCGCCGACCTCTCCTGCCTCCTCCAGCTCGAGGGGCGCCTGCGCGCACTCGGGCTCGACCTGCCGGTCCGTCACGTCGCCGAGCTCCTCGACCCGGGCCGATGAGCTTCCGAGACCGGGCCGCCGCGGCGATCGCCGATCCCGGCCTCCACGAGGCGCTCCACCGAGCGACGGACCGGTTCGTGGAGATCCGGAAGGGCGGCGACGACCTCGCGAACCTCGAGGGGCTGAAGGCGGCGGCCCGCTGGGTGCGCCACCGGACCCTCGAGCGCCTCCCGGAGATCCTCGCACGCTTCGCCGACGAGGTGGAGGCCGCCGGCGGCGTGGTCCACTGGGCCGCCGACGCGGAGGAGGCGAACCGGATCGTCCGGGACCTCGCGGTCGACCGGGGGGTCCGATCGGTCGTGAAGACGAAGTCGATGCTCACCGAGGAGCTCGGCCTCAACGACGCCCTCGAAGCAGCCGGCCTCGACGTCGTCGAGACCGACCTCGGGGAGTGGATCCTCCAGCTCGCCGGCGACCGGCCGTCGCACATCCTCGGCCCGGCGATCCACTTCACGAAGGAACGGATCGCCGAGGTCTTCTCGCGGGTCGCAGGGAGGGCCGTACCCCCCGATCCGGCGACGCTGTGCTCGATCGCCAGGGAGGAGCTCCGGGCCCGGTTCCTCGCCGCCGACCTGGGGATCTCGGGCTGCAACTTCGCGGTGGCCGAGACCGGGACCGTGGTGCTCGTCACGAACGAGGGCAACGGGAGGATGGTGACGTCGGTCCCGCCGATCCACGTCGTCGTCATGGGCATGGAGCGGATCGTCGAGACGTGGGAGGAACTCGACCTCGTGATGACCCTCCTGCCCCGTTCGGCGACCGGACAGCGCCTTTCGGTCTACACCACCCAGATCACCGGGCCGCGCCGACCCGGCGAGGTCGACGGTCCCGACGAGCTCCACGTCGTCGTGGTCGACAACGGGCGCAGCGCCATCCTCGGGACACCCTCCCACGAGATGCTCCACTGCATCCGGTGCAGCGCGTGTCTCAACGTCTGCCCGGTGTATCGCCAGGTGGGCGGCCATGCCTACGGCTCGGTGTACTCGGGTCCCATGGGCGCGGTCCTCACGCCCCTGCTCAGGCCCGACGATCCCGAGGCCCGGGAGCTCGCCTACGCCTCGAGCCTCTGCAGCGCCTGCCACGAGGTCTGCCCCGTCGGCATCCCCCTCCAGGACCTCCTCCTCGAACAGCGCCGCCGCAACCGCCGGGGACGGCGCGACCTCGGGTTCCGGGCGTGGGCGGCGACCTGGAGCCGGCCGGCGACCTATCGGGCGTCGATCGCGGCGATCCGCACCGGGGCGGGTCGGTTGCCCGACGCCCTCGTCCCCACCTCCTGGAAGGACGGGCGACGGATCCCACGACCCCGGGGCCGCTTCGACCTCCGACGGCGCCTCGAACGGGGGGAGATCTGAGTGCGACGCGACGAGTTCCTCGGACGGCTCCGACGGCGCCTCGAGGCGGGGTTCCCGCCGAACCTCGCCCATCCCCTGCTCCCCGTCGACGCGATCCCGACGGTCGACTACCGGGAGCCCCTGGGCGACCCGGTCGAGCGCTTCGTCGAGGAGGTGGAGCGCGTCGGCGGCGAGGCCAACCGGGTGGGGACCGAGTCGGCCCTCGAGGAGCTCCTCGCCGAGATCGCCGCGTCGCGGGTCGCGGTGAGCCGGGACCCGGAGGTCACGACGGTCCTCCCTCTCCTCGACCGCCTCGAGGTCGAGGTCCTCGAGACCCCGCCGGTCGAGGTCCTCGCCCGGATCCCGGTGGGGATCACGGGGGCGGCGGGCGGCATCGCCCGGACCGGGACCGTGGTGCTCGACGCCGGGCGGGCGGGCGGCCGGACGGTGTCGCTCGTGCCCGAGACCCACGTCGCCCTCGTCGCCGAGGAGCGGATCGTCCCGGACCCCTCGGCCTGGTGGCGTCGGATGACCGAACGGCACCCCGAGGGTCCCCCCTCGCAGCTCGTGTTCGTCACCGGACCCTCGAAGTCGGCCGACATCGAACTCACCCTCACCGTGGGGGTGCACGGTCCTCGTCGCCTCGTCGTGGTCGTGGCTCCCGGCTCGCTACTCCTCGGCGGGAGGTAGGCACTCGTCCCCTCCGGACCCCGAGCCGCCGGACTCCCCGGCGAGGACCCGCCGCACCTTCGAGCGGATCCGGTCGAGGTCGGGGATCGCGTTGAAGGCCGGGTCCCGCTCGGGGGCGTAGTAGGGCGGGACGAGCCCGACGGTGACCACGTCGTCGAGGTCGAGCCGACCCAGCTCGCGGACGAGGTCGGGGAGGAGCGTCAGGGGCACGTCGGTGGTCACCGACCGCTCGATCGCATCGGCGATCGCCGGGAAGGACCGCAGCACCGTGGCGACGTCGAGCTCGGCCGCGACCGCCTTGAGCATGCAGCGCTGCCGACGCATCCGCGTGTAGTCGGAGGAGCCCTTGCGGGCCCGCACCCAGGCGAGGGCCTGGCGGCCGTCGAGGTGGTGGTACCCGACGTCGACCTCGAGCTCGATCCACGGCTCGCCCTCGGCGGGCGGGGAGACCTCGGTGACGAGGGGCTTGTCCACGTAGACGGTCACGCCCCCGATGGCGTCCACGACGTCGACGAAGCCCTTCATGTCCACGAGGGCGTAGTAGTCGATGTCGAGCCCGAGGAGGTACGAGAGGGTCCGGCGCAGCATCTCCATCCCGGGATCCACGGCGTCCTGGAAGGTACGGCGCCACGTCCGGGTGCGGGGATAGAGGGAGTTGAGCTGGGCCGGGAAGCAGCGGCAGGGCTCCCACTCGACGGGTTCCTCCCCCGGAGCCGGCTCCGGCGGGGGGAAGAGCCGCCGCTCGAGCTCGACGAAGGCCTCCTCGAACCGTTTCGGCAGCGGCACGTGCCCGTAGTTCCGGGGGATGCCGAAGATGGCGGCCCGGCCCGTCTCGAGGTCGAGGGTGGCGACGATCATCGTGTCGGTGCGGAGCCCGGACCGGCCGGGACCGGCGTCCCCGCCGGCGAGGAGGATCGTGATCCGGTCGGCGTCGACCCGTTCGTGGAAGGGGACGAAAGGTGGCGGCGCGTGGCGGTCCTGGAGCCGACGATGCCAGAGCTCGACGGCCTCGGGATCGCCGATGCCGTCGCGTCGGATGAGCCCACCGCGGGCCGGCCGGGGCACGATCGTCGGCTCGGGGAGCGCGAAGTCGTCGATCTCGGCTTCGGGGATCGTCGTCGCCGCCGAAGCCGCCGGCTCGGTCACGAAGACCCGTTCGAGGAGCCGGACGGCACGAAGCTCGTAGGCGGCGACCACCCCGTGGGGCAGGGCCACCGCGACGACGAGCAGGACGGGGACCACGACGCCCACCCCACGCCCACCGCCGGCGACCCGCCAGGCGTCGACGATCGCCAGGATCCGCCAGAGCCCGAGCGCCACCACGACGACGAAGGCGACTCGGAGGAAGGCGGGGGTCACGAGGAGTCGGGCGATGCCGAGCTCGCCGCGGCCGGCGAGCCAGGCGACCGTCGGGAGGAGGACGAGGTGGGGAGCGAGGAAGGCGAGGCCTCGGCGGCGACGCCCCGCGAGGAGCTGGCCGAGGCCCGGGACGACCGCGGAGGCGGCCGCGGCGACGGCGGCGTGTGGGGGGCGTTTCGTCGTCATCGGGGATCCCTCGGCCTCGCGCGTCGATACGCTAGGCGGAGGGATCGGTTAGCGGCGCTCCCGGTCTCCGGGGACCTCCACGTGGATGATCGCCTCGGCGGCGAGCCCTGCGAGGGTCTGGGAGGTGATCGCCTCCCCCTCCTCCGGGATCGGTCCGCCGTGATCGGCGGGAGCCTCCTCGAGCCTCGCCTCGAGCTCGGCGATGCGGTGATCTCGGTCGGCGACGGCGCTCCGGAGCCGCTCGAGCTCCTCGGCGGGATCGGGTCTCGCCCGCAATCGGGCCACCTCGTCCCGGTACTCCTCGAGCTCCGCCTTCTCCGCCTCGAGCTGCCGGATCGCCTCGGTGGTGATCCCGAGTCGCTCCTCGAGGTGGGCGACGCGGTCCCGGAGCGCTTCGGCCTCCTCGGTACCGGACTCGGCGGGCTCGCTCCGCCGCCCCCGACCGGCGAGGTAGCCGACCATGAGGCCGATGAAGGTGGCGATCATCATGAAGACGACGATCTCGGTCGCGGCGTAGAGCGCTCCGCGCATCAGTTCCCTCCCAGGATGTGCTCGAGTGGCCCGAATCGGAATTCGAGGCGGCGGTTCTGCGCCCGCCCCTCCGGGGTCTCGTTCGTGGCGATCGGTCGGCGCTCGCCGTACCCGACGGCGACGATGCGCTCGGGTTCGACGCCGAGCGCGACGAGGTAGTCCTTCCCCGCGTTCGCCCGCCGCTCGGAGAGCCGCTGGTTCGCCGCCTTCGTGCCGATCCAGTCGGTGTGGCCCTCGATGACGAACCCGAGGGTCGGGTTCCGGGTGAGGATCCCGGCGGCGACCTGGAGGAGGGCCTCGAGCTCGGGGCTGAGCTCGGCGCTGCCGCTGGGGAAGGTCGCGCCGCCGCGCAGCGAACCGGTGATGACGTCGTCGTCGATGTGGAGGCTCCACTGGGGGACGCGGGCGAGTTGGGGGAGGACGAAGGGCAGCCGGAAGAGGGAGAAGGACGGTGCCACGCCCGGATCGACGACGAGCTCGTCGGCCACCCGACCCTCCCCGTAGGCCTCGAGCGCGGCGCGGTGGAGCTCGGCGGCGACCTCGTCGTCGGGGATCCGACCCCACATCCGGAGGGTGCCGTCGCCCGGGGCCTCGGCATGGAACGTCGAGGGCTCGAGGCCGGTGACCGCCACCTCGTCGACGACCTCGACGTCGGGCCCGAGGATCGCCGTGAGGGTGCCGAGGAACTTCGCCTTGCGCTCCTCGGAGAGCGCCTCGGCGGCGACGACGACCCGATCGTCGGTGAAGGTGAGCTCGGCGTCCGAGACGATCGGCAGGACGGCGACGGCCTTCGGGAGGGCTCGGAGCCACGGCGCGGGGGGGACCTCGACCACCTCGAGGAATCCGTCGACGAGGGGGGCGTAGATGAGCTCGACGACCCGGCCGACGGCCTCGACGAGCTCGGGGGACGGCACGCGTCCCTCGAGGGAGACGAGCCCCCGGTGGAGGGTCGCCCGGACGAAGGCGGTCGACGGCACGGTGGTCGTGGTCGTCGACGACGTGGAGGAGGACGTGGTCGGGGGCACCGGGTCGGGCCCGCGCTCGTCCCCGATGACGCGGAAGTCGACGGTGCGGACGCCCGGCACCGTCGCGACCGCCTCGCGGGCGGCCGGCTCGTCGGCGTCGGAGCGGAGATCGAGGACGACGTCGCGGCCTTCGACGGAGACCGTCGCCTCGATGCCGGCGGCGGTGAGGGCCTCGACGGTGGCGGCCGCGATGGCGTCCCGTTGCCGCGGCACGCCGACGAAGACCGCGGTCACCACGAGGGCGAGCCAGACCCCGACGAGTCCGGCGATGAGCCGCCTGCGATCCGACACTCCGGAACCTCCTCCCAGGCCCTATCGGCGCCGACGGCCGACGGGTTGACGCCTTTCGCGGGCCGCGCCGGCGTGGGACGGGTCGGCGGGCGAGCCCCGACGCTGCGGGTACGCTGCGACGCCGATGCGCCGCGACCCCCGCCACCGCCGGGCCCTCCACCGGGTCGACTCGGGGCTCCTCGGGACCCGAGAGCTCGTCGCCATCGCGGTGGGAGGGATGATCGGCGGCGGCATCTTCTCGATCCTGGGACTCGCGGCGCAGATCGCGGGACACGCGGCCCCGCTGGCCCTCGCCGTCGGAGCGGTGGTCGCCGGCGCCGCCGGCTACTCCTACGCGAAGCTGGCCCTCGCCTTCCCCCGGGACGGCGCGAGCTACACCTACCTGCAGCGGGCCTTCCCCACCCGCCCGGTCGTCGCCTCGGTCACCGGCTGGGCGGTGGTCCTCGGCTACGTGGGGACCCTGGCCCTCTACGCGTTCACCTTCGGCGCCTACGCGTCGGACCTCCTCGGCCATCCCGGCTCGGTGGCCTGGCGGGTGGGGCTCGGGCTCGCCGTGATCTCGGCGTTCGTGGTGGTGAACCTCGCCGGAGTCCGGGAAGCGGGGATCGTCGAGGACGTGATCGTCTACGGGAAGCTCGCGATCCTCGCCTTCGTCGGCGCCGTCGGGCTCTCCCAGGTCCGACCGGCCGCGCTCACGCCGATGTTCGACCGGGGGGTCGGCGCCGTGTTCGTCGCCGGGGCCCTCATCTTCGTCGCCTACGAGGGATTCCAGCTCACCACGAACGCCGTCCAGGAGACCGAGGATCCCCGTCGCACCCTGCCGAGGGCGATCTACCTCTCGATCGCCGTCGTCGGCGCCGTCTACGTGACCCTCGCCTACGTGGCGGTCGGGACCCTGTCGATCCCCGAGCTCGTCGCCGCCGAGGAATACGCGCTCGCCGTGGTCGCCCGCCCCGTCCTCGGGAACCTCGGGCACGTCCTCGTGGGCGTGGCCGCGATGTTCGCCACCTCCTCGGCGATCAACAGCACGCTCTTCGGGGCTTCCCGCCTCGTCGCCGAGATGGCCGACACGGGCTCGATGCCCGAGGCCCTCGGCGTCCGGACTTCCGGGAACGTGCCGGCCGGGGCGGTCGTCGCGATGGCCGTCCCCGCCGCCGTGCTCATGCTGGCGGGGTCGCTGAGCCTCATCGCGGCCTTCTCCTCGATGACCTTCCTCCTCGTCTCGGCGGCGGTGTCGGTCGCGAACCTGCGACTCCGGAGCCGTACCGGTGCCCAGCCGCGGCTCGTCTGGTTCGGGCTCGCCCTCATGGGGACGACGATCGTCCTCCTCGTCGGCCACCTCGTCGCCACCGACGTCCCCGCGCTCGTGGGCATCGCGGCGGGCTACGCCGTCGCCGTCGCCCTCGAGGAGGCCTACCGGCGACGGCGACCATCTCACGGATCGACTTGAATGCCGCCCATGCGGATCCTCTTCGCCGATGCCCTCGACACCACCCACCTCGAGCGACTCCGGGAGCTCGGCCACGACTGCGTCGTCGAGCCCGATCTCTCCGCCGGGGACCTGCCCGATCGCATCGGCGGTTTCGAGGCGCTCGTGGTCCGCTCCACCCGGGTGGAGGCCGCCACGCTGGAGGCCGCCGACCGGCTCGAGATCGTCGTCCGGGCCGGCGCGGGAACGAACACCATCGACACCGACGCCGCCGCGGCCCTCGGGATCTACGTCTGCAACGTCCCCGGACGGAACGCGATCGCCGTGGCCGAGCTCACGATGGGCCTCATCCTCGCCCTCGACCGGAACATCCCCGACGCCGTCGCCGACCTCAGGTCCGGCCGATGGGACAAGCGGCGCTACGGGCGGGCGACGGGGCTCCACGGGCGGGCCCTCGGCCTCGTCGGCGTGGGTTCGATCGGCATCGAGGTGGCCGAGCGGGCGGCCGCGTTCGGGATGCGGATCCTCGTCGAGGACAAGCCCCGCACCCCCGAGGTGGATGCGCGGCTCGACGAGCTCGACGCCGAGCGGCTGTCGTCGACCGACCTCCTCGCCTCGGCGGACGTGGTGTCCCTCCACGTCCCCCTCACCCCGGAGACCCGGGGCATGGTGAACCGTGAGTTCCTCGCCGCCATGCGGGACGGCGCCTGGCTCGTCAACACCGCCCGAGGCGAGCTCGTCGACGAGGCCGCCCTCCTCGAGGCCCTCGACACCCGAGGGTTCCGGGCTGGACTCGACGTCTTCCCCGACGAGCCGTCCGAGCCCCGGTGCGCCTGGCGGTCGGCCCTCGCCGCCCATCCGAGGGTCTATGGGACCCACCACATCGGTGCCTCCACCCGTCAGGCCCAGGAGGCCGTCGCCGCGGGGACCGTGGAGGTGCTCCTCGCCTTCGCCGAAGGCGAGATCCGCAACTGCGTGAACCTCGAGACGCGACGGCTCGGCGAGACGATCCTGTCGGTACGGCACCTCGACCGAGTGGGGGTGCTCTCCGGGGTGCTCGACGCGATCCGCCGTCGCAACCTCAACGTCCAGAACATGGAGAACCGGGTGTTCGAGGGTGCGATCGCGGCGGTGGCCACCCTCGAGGTCGACGGCGACGTCGACGACGAGCTCCTCGCCGAGCTCGAAGCCCTCCCCGACGTCATCGCCGTCACCGCCCGGCCGACGAAGGGAGGCGAGTCGTGAGCCGGATCTGGAACTTCTCGGCAGGGCCGTCGACGCTGCCGCTCGAGGTCCTCGAGGAGGCCCGCGAGGAGTTCGTCGACTACCGCGGCGCCGGGATGTCGATCGTGGAGATGAGCCACCGGAGCCGGCCCTACGAAGAGGTCCACGAGGCCGCCCTCGCCGACGCGAAGGCCGTGTTCGGGGCGCCCGACGACGTCCGCGTGCTCTTCGTCCAGGGCGGGGCGACCCTCCAGTTCGCCATGGTGCCGATGAACCTCCTTCGACCGGGTCTCAAGGCCGGGTACGTCGACACCGGCGTCTGGGCGTCGAAGGCGCTCGCGGATGCCGCCCTCCACGGGGAGGTGGAGACGATCTGGTCGGGGGAGACCGAGGGATACCGGAGGGCCCCGCGACCCGACGAGGTGCGCGTCGACGAGCACCTCCGCTACGTCCACGTCACCTCGAACGAGACCATCGGTGGGGTCCAGTACCACGCGTGGCCCGACCCGGGGGTGCCGATGGTGGCGGACATGTCGTCGGATCTCCTGAGCCGTCCCATCCCCTGGGAGCGGTTCGACCTCGTCTACGGCGGCGTCCAGAAGAACCTCGGTCCCGCGGGGGCGGCGATCGTCTTCGTGCGGGAGTCGGTGCTGGAGACGACCCGGCGGGACCTCGCCCACTATCTCCGGTACGACGTCCATGCCGACCGGCGTTCCCTCTACAACACCCCGCCGGTGTTCACGATCTGGATGGTGGGGAAGGTCCTCCGGTGGATCCGACGGGAGGGCGGCCTCGAGGCCATGGCGAGACGGGCCGAGGAGAAGGCGAACCTCCTCTACGGAGCGATCGACGGCTCGGGTGGGTTCTACTCGAATCCGGTGGAGCCCGACTCCCGGTCGCGGATGAACGTCGTCTTCCGGCTCCCGTCCCCGGAGCTCGAAACCCGGTTCGTCGCCGAGGCCGAGGAGGCGGGCCTGTCGGGGCTCAAGGGTCATCGAAGCGTCGGGGGCTGCCGGGCCTCGATCTACAACGCGATGCCCGTCGAGGGCGTGCGCGCCCTCGTGGAGTTCATGGACGACTTCCTCCGCCGCCACGGCTGATGCGGTTCGGTCCGATCCGCGCCCGACTCGTCCGGCCCGAGGTCGCCGAACGGGTGATCATCCCCGCCTACGACACCATGACCCCGCAGGAGCGCAAGGAGCTCCTCGCCGCCGAGCCCTTGTCGTTCCTCCATGCCCTCCGGTCCCCCGACGAGTATCCGCCCGACGTGCCCTTCCCCCGGGTGCTCGAGGACTCGAGGGCGGGCCTGGCGCGGCTCCTGGCGGCCGACGCCTTCGGGCCGGTCGACTCGGCGGCGGTCTTCGTCTACCGCCTCGCCGACGGGGAGCACGTCCAGACGGGCGTCGTGGGCGGCATCGACGTCGCCGACGCGGCGGAGGGACGCATCCTCCCCCACGAGACGACGGTCGTCGAGCGGGAGGAGCGACTCGCCGCGTACCTCGACCACGTCGGGGCCGCCTCCTCCCCGGTGGTCGTGGCGGCCCGATTCCCCGCCGAGCTGGGACGGCTCGTCGCCGAGGCGACCGATGCGACGCCGGCGGTGTCGGCCCGCGCCGCCGACGGGGTTCGCCAGACGGTGTGGGCACCGCCGGCGGAGCTCCGGGAGCGGATCGTCGCCGCCCTCGGCGAGGTCGAACGCGCCTACCTCGTCGACGGGCATCACCGGATCGCGGCGGCGACGCGGGTGGCGGCCGCCGACCCGTCCCGTCGACGGTTCCTCGCCGCGGTGTTCCCCCTCGACGAGCTGCGAAACCTCGCCCATCATCGGGCCCTCCGCAGCCTCGGCTCGTCGAGACCCGACGAACTCGTCGCCGAGCTCGAGCG
>DRQR01000097.1 GCA_011371355.1 Actinomycetota bacterium | reverse complement strand
CGTCCGGTCGCTCCCGGTGCTCTACCGGCCGGGGCAGGAACCGCCGGGATTGACGCCTGAGGAGCGGGAGGCTCGCTACTGGCAGGCCCGGGAGGAGGACATCGTCGTGGAGGTCGACGGCTACACGGTCGTGTTCGACACGTGGTTCTTCGCCCAGTTGAACGAGCTGGGAAGGGTGGCGGTCTACGACGCCGACGGGAACCTGGTGGTGGAGGGTCCCTTCGAGGAGGTCCTCGAAGCCTCCCCGGAGAGCACAGTCGACAGGAGGGTGTGGATCGTCCGAGACTCCGAGGGTCGCGAGGTGCTGCGGTTCCCGATGGCGAAAGTCCACGAAGCGGTGACGGAGCTGCTGGCCGAATACGGCCTGTGAGGTCCCCGCCCGATCGGCGAGCCGGCCCGAGCGGGAGCCGGCGGGGATCGAATCGAAGGGGGTGGCCGTTCAGCCCGGCGGTGCCGCCGGGTCGTCCGAACGGGTCGCAACCGCGGCGACGACCGCCGCCCGGCCGGCGGCGATGCGCTCGGCGGCCTCCCGGAGTCCCTTCCGGCCTCTCCAGGCACGAAGCGCCCGCCACAGGAGCACCACCCGCTCGGTGATCACGATCCCGGCGACGAGATAGAGGGGAACGAGCCCGATCGCCACGATCGTCCAGATCGGCCCGAGATGCTCGAAGACGATCCGCCATGCCGCCACCCCCCAGGCGAGGGGGAACAACACGAGCGCGGCCGCCGGCTTCAGGGTCGCCTTCACCGCCGGGGAGACCGGCAGCTTCCCGAGGCCGAAGATCACGAGGAGGGGCGGGATGGAGGTGGCGATCCCCACGAGGGCGAAGGGCACGAGGATCGCCCCGAGGAGCAACGTCCCGGCGACGTGGCGGAGGAACTCGGCGGTCCCCATCCCCCGGTAGGTCCCGCGGTCGGACATCCCGACCGCCTCGAGATCCCGCCGGTAGCGTTCCACCGCGGCGAGGATCCCCGCACGATCCTCGGGGGGAGCCTGGGCGAGCCGGTTCGCGAGCCGGTCCCGCTCGGCGAGCGACACCGGCCGGTCCGGGTCGGCCGAGGCGGCGCGGAGGGCGACCTCGGCGGCGAAGGTGAGGTCGGTGGCCTCCCGCCAGTTCTCGAAATCGGGAGCCACCTCCCGCAGCCGCCGCTCGAAGGTGTCGGTGAGGGTCCGGACGAGGTCGCGGTCGTCGGGGGTCGGGGCGTCGACCCCCATCGCGGCGAGGGTGGCATCGAGGTCGACGGGTTCCCCGACGATCACCGACACCCGACTCCGGAGCGCCGCCTTGTCCTCGTAGTGGAGGCCGATCGGGACGATCTGGATCCCGGCGACCCCGTCGGCTCGGGCGCCGAGCGCGATCCGGGCCGCGCCGGTCTTGAGACGGGCGATCCGGGGATCGTCGACGGTGATCCCCTCGGGGAAGATGAGGATCGTGTCGCCGTCGGCGAGGGCCGCGTAGGCCGCGGTGAACATGTCGGCGTTCGACACCGGCGTCGACCGGTCCTCGGGCTTGTGGACGGGGATGGCCCCGACGGCGTCCATGAGCCGCCGGACGAGGGGGATCCGCCAGATGCGGTCCCGGGCGAGGATCCGCGGCACGTCGTCGAGGGCGGCGACGAGCAGCAGGGCGTCGGCGAGGCCCCCGAAGTGGTTGGCGATGACGATCGTCGGACCCGAGAAGGTCGCCGTCGGGTGGCGGAACACCTCCACCGACCGGTAGAGGAGGCCCACGGCGAGGTCGACGAGCCGCTTGAGGAGCGACGGCCGGTCGCGCTCGGGGGCCGAGGTCTCGGGCGGCGGCATGCCGGCATCGTACCGGCGCGAGGTCACGGCACGTAGTGCTGTGCGACGGCGACGACCTCGCCGTTCGCCACCTCGACCCAGAAGTACCCGGTCGGAAACCAACGGTCCGGGTCCGGGGCGTCGACGAGGGAGGCGAGGTCCTCGGGGGTCGCCGACGTCGGGGTGGGGTTGCCCTCGACGAGGGCGAGGAGCTCGACGGCGACGTCGTCGGCGAGCTTCGCCAGCCGGATCGACCCCTCCGGGTCCCTGATGAAGAAGCCGCCCGGGGCGTCGGTGCCCTCGGCCGTGGCGGCGCGTTCGGCGGCGTCGCCGGTGAGCCACTCGGCGGGATCGGCGACGAGCTCCCAGCCGTCGTCGGTCGGTCGGACGGCGACGAGCCGGACGAAGCTCCGGCCCTCGGGCATCGACAGCGCGGCGGCGTCGAGGAAGGGCCGATCGGCCCGGTCCCAGCGGAGATGGGCCTCGGGGTCGAGGGCATGGAGCCGGAGTTCGAGGGAGCCGGCGTCGAGGTCGGCGACGACGAGGGTGCCCTCGATGGAGGTGGCCACGATCGTCCGCCCGTCGAAGTCGAGCTCGTCGAGGGCCGGCAGGCCGTCCCAGCGGACGACGAGCCCGTCGAACTCGTCGACGACGACGAGGTGCGACTCGTCGCGAGGCGCGAGGACCGCGGCGAGCCGTCGCCCGTCGGGGGAGAGCGCGGCGGCGGCGACGATCCCGAGCCGCGGGTCGGGGAGCGGTTGGCCGGTGACGTCCCGGAGGACCAGCTTCGTGCCCTCCTCGTCGAGGACGAGCACGGCGAGGCGGCCGCCGCCGTAGGAGACGGCGAGGGGCTCGGCGTCGAGTCGGAGCAGGGCGCGGTCGTCCGCGCCGTCGTGGCGGAAGACGACGGTGGTGCCGTCGAGGAGGACGAGGGCGGGGCCCTGCGGGGTCGAGGCGACGTCCTGGAGTTCACCCGAGGCCCCCACGACGTCGCGTCCCGAGGGACCGTCGACGGCGACCTCCCCGGAGGCCCGCTGGTAGACCACGAGGTCGCCGTGGGGGAAGGCCGGACCGGCGACGTCGTCGGCCCGCTCCCACAGCACCTCCCAGCCCTCGTCCTCGCCGGCGACGACCGAGACGCCCCGGGGGTCGGCGATGGCGAGTCGTCGGCCGTCGGCGGGGAGGAGCTCCAGGGGCGAGGTGGGGGTCGCGGCCGTCGTCGTCGACGAGGCCGGCGGCGGGGCGGTGAGGGTCGGCGACGGCGTCGGGGAGGGCGTCGGCGTGGCGGTGCAGCCGGCGAGGAGGACCACCGTGAGGGCGACGGCGACGGAGACCCGAGGTGTCATCCGTCCATTCTCGTCGTGGTAGGCCGGAGGTGGGGTGTCGAAGGCCCCGCGGGTCGTCAACTCGCTCGGTCGCCCACCGCCGGGGGTGCCTCGTCCTCGGCGGCTTCGGTCTCGACGGCGGGCTCGAGGTCGGGTCGTTGGGTTCGCAACAGTCCGGCCGCCGCCCGACGGGCCGCCGTCGGTGCGAGGGTGGGGACGGGCCGGAGCGTCGGCAGGGTCTTCCGGACGACGTGGAAGCCGCGCTCGGGCCGGACGATCGCGTAGACGACCGCGGCCGCCTCGAGGACCGCGAACCAGGGGACGAGGAGGACCTGCATCGCCAGGTATCGGACACGTCGAGCCACGGGCTCGGCTCGGTCGGCGAGGCTCACCCAGCCGCCGAGGGCGTAGTTCGTCACGTACGCGGCGAAGACGAGATCGCCGAGCCAGGCCACGGGGGCGGGTACGAGGACCCCGGCGAAGATGCGGATGACGCTGTAGAAGAGGGCGAGCCATCCGATCGACCACATCGCCGTGGCGACGAGGAGCGCCGCCCGGTAGCGGAAGCGGACCGGGGCGTGGAGGGCCCCCCACCACAGCCCCACGAACCAGCGGCGTCGCTGGCGGAGGAAGTCGAGGGCGGTCTGAGGGGACTGTTCGACGAGATGACCGTCGACCCAGGCGAACCGGGTTCCCGCCTCCATCTGGAGCAGCGACCAGGTCGTGTCCTCGGTGATGCAGGCCTCCGGCGGCAGATCCCAGCCCACGAGCTTCTCGACGTCGGTGCGAACGACGACGAAGGAGCCGTGCATGCCGAAGAGCATCCGATGGAGCCGGTACTGGAAGTGGAACCGGCCCAGGTCGTCGGCCACCCGGATCGAGTCGGCGAGGGTGTAGAGGGGGTTCGTCTCCAAGCCCCGGTGGTAGAGGATGAGCCCCTGGCCGACGGCGGGCACCTCCTCGGCGTCGTGGCGGGCGATGTGGTCGGCGATCCCGTCGACGACCCCCGGCGTGAGGTGAGACTCCTCGTCGAGGTGCACGATCCACGTCCGGTCGTCGACCTCGGAGTGTTCGAGGGCGTACTGGAGGGCCCGGGCCTTGTGGGTGGCACCGCGAGGTGTGGCGTAGCCGGGGTCGACGACCATGCGCACGACCCGGTCGCCGGGGAGTCCCGGCACCGGCAGGTCGGTCACCACCTCGACGAGGAAGGGGAACCGGGGGCGTTCCGCCATCACCGTGAAGATCCGGTGGACGGTCTCGACGACGACGCTCGGCTGATCGCCGCGGGCGACCACGCGGAAGCACACCGGGCGGTCGAGACGGACGTCGTCGGGCAGGGCGTCGGTTCGCCGCCGCCGATAGATCGCCCAGCCGGCGAAGTCGGCGAGCGCCCAGGGGAGGATCGCCGCCCATGTGATCGACCCGACCACGAGGACGTGGTCCCACCAGGTGGTGGGCACGTGACCGCCGAAGGGCCACAGGGCCGCCTTGACGAGGCGGATGACGACGAACACGACGAGGAGGGTCGCGAAGATCCCCGCCCGGAGCCCGACCGTCGCGTCGGAACCCGGGGACCGGCGCGTCGCGTCCCCTCGCCGTGGATGGGTTCCCCCTCGCTGCATACCCTCGATATCGGCCGATCGGGGCCGACGGTTGACCGAATCGGCTCAGGTGCCCTCGCCGAGACGCCGCTCGGCGAGGGCGGCGAGGAGCCCGGCCGCGTCGGCGAAGGAGAACTCCGCGCCGGAGGCGTGGCGGGCCACGGCGTTCACGTGGCGTTTCGTGAGGGTGACCGCGGCCTCGGGCCGGGCGGCGACCTCTTCGGCGAGCTCTCGGGCCGCGGCGAGGACCGCCTCGGGGTCGACGACCCGGTTCACGAAGTCCCCCGCCTCGTCGACCCCGAAGGGCCGGCAGGTCATCACGACCTCCTTCGTCTTCGCGGGGCCGAGCTCCCGGACGAGGCGCGGGATCCCACCCCAACCGAGGGGGATGCCGAGGTCGAGCTCGGGGACGAGGAAGACCGTGTCGGCCGCGGCGACCCGGAGGTCGCAGGCGGCGGCGAGGACGAGGCCGCCGCCGACGACGTGTCCGTGGAGCGCGGCGACGCTCACCGGCCGCATCGTCTCCCAGGCGTCGGCCATCCGCCGTCCGAGGTCGGTGGCCTCGAGCCGGGTGCCGGGAGTCCCGGCGAGGAGGTCGTCGGAGGCGAGGACGTCGACGTCGAATCCGGCGCAGAAGGAGCGGCCCTCGCCGGCGAGGATCACGGCGCGGACCTCCGGGGTGGCGTCGAGGCGGGACGCCGCCTCCGAGATCGCCTCGAGCATCTCGGGGGTGAGGGCGTTCCGACGCTCGGGTCGAGCGAGGGTTACCGTGGCGATCGGACCGTCGACGTGGATGCGCAGCACCCGGTCAGGGTAGACGCGGGACGCCCGCGGACCGTGACGGCCCGCGGGCGTCGCTGGGGCCCCCTGCTCCGCCCCGATCGGGAACGGGTTCAGCGTGGTTCTTCGTCGGTCCGGAGGATGTGGCGCTTGAGCATCCCGTGGAGCCCTCGAGCGATCGTCGAGCCCGTCCGCTCCTCGGGGACGATGACCCGGCGTTCCACGGGCGGGAGGCCGGACCCGTCGGGATCGGCGATCGGTTCGTTGCGTCGAGAGGCGAGGAGGCGCCCGTCGTCCGGTCCGGGAGCCTCGGTGGCGACCTCGGCCGGTGCCATGCCGACGGTCGCCTCGGCCCCGGAACTCACCGTCGCGGTGTCGGCGCCCACCGCGACGACGCGGGAGAGGATCGAAACCCCTTCGGCCTCGAGGTCGAGGAGCGCTCCGGCGGCCCTGGTGCGCTCCAGGGCGACGACGGCGAGGGACTCCAGCTCCCGCTCGGCGGCGGCGACGGCCGAGCGGAGGCGATGGAGCCGTTCCTCGAGGAAGGCGCGCTCGTCCTCGGCGGCCGCCACGAGCATCGCGGCGTAGGTCTTCGCCTCCCTCAGGGCCGCCACCGCATCCTCCCGGGCTCGCTGGACGAGCGCGTCGGCCTCTCGCCGAGCGCCGGCGAGCACGGCGGCGGCCTCGCCGGTCGCGTCCTCGAGCCGGGTGACGGCGGCGATCTCCGCTTCCGCTCGGGCCCGTTCGGCGGCTTCGACTTCCGCGGCGACTCGGCGACGCGCCTCGCCGAGGAGCTCCTCGGCGTTCCGGTGGGCTCGGGCGACGGCCTCGGCGGCGTCCCGTTCGAGGAGGTGGGCCCGGGCCTCCGCGTCGGCGAGCCGGGCCTCGGCGTCGGCGGCGGCGCGCTCGAGGAGGGCTTCGGCCTCCTCCTCGGCGGTGGTCACGAGCTCGTCGGCGCGTTTGCGGGCCTCGGCGACGAGGCGCTCGGCGGTGGCTCGACCTTCTTCGACGAGCTCGTCGTGGGTGCGCTGGGCCGACACCAGGAGGCGACGCATGGCGGCGGTGGCCTCGTCGGCCTCGGCGAGGCGGGCCTCGAGGCGGGCGGTGTGCGCCTCGTACCCGCGGAGGGTGTCGGCGACGTGGGCGATGATCGCGTCCACCTCGGCCGGATCGTAGCCGCGACGCACCGTCCCGAAGCGGTGGGCTTCCAGCGTCTCGGCTCTGATCCTCACCTTGCACCTTCCCGGATCGTCCGCCCTCCTGCGGCCCCTCCGATCCTCGTGCGACGACCGAGTCGGTGCCCCGCCCCTCGAGGGCGGTGACCTCGCGACCTTACGCCGCGTCGGGGTTTCCCGCAAGCCTCGGGTCTGGACGCGAGTCTCCGAACTGGGTAGAAAGAGACCATGGAGCGGATCACCGTCGACCTCCCCAAGGAGTGGCTCAGCGTCGCGGACATCTGCGAGTACATGGGGGTCTCGACCTTCGTGGTGACGAGCCAGCTCCGCTCGGGAGCCCTCCCGGGGGTGAAGTTCGGCCGCGAGTGGCGGGTCGCCCGCCGGGACTTCGAGGACTGGCTCAACGAGCAGCGCGCCCGGTCGGTCGCCCGACGCTCGGTGGACGGCCGAGCCGGATGAGCGACGATCGCGAGCCGGAGGTCCTCCCCGAGGGTCGGCCCCCGCGCGATCCCGCCGACACCCTCCGGGCCGCCCTCGTCGTCTACGCCCTCGTGAACCTGGCCTTCGGGGTCCCGATCCTCCTCGTCCCGACCGGGTTCTTCGGGGCGGTGGGCGTCGACGTCGAGACGGCCACACGTCTCGGAGGGTGGCGTTGGGTGGGGGCGATCCTCGTCGCCTGGGCGGTCTCCGCGCTCCTCGTCGTCGCCCGTCCCTACGGCAGGGCCTACTTCGTCACCGTGGGATCCCTCCAGATGACCGCGGCGGCGGTCGCCTACACCTACTCGTGGTGGGCGGGGGAGGGACTCGGCGCGCCCTGGTTCCAAGCCCTCGTGTCGGTGGTGTTCGCCGGGACCGCCCTGGTGTCGTGGTGGGGTCGGATCCGAGCCCGGCGGGTCCTGTCGGGGGACGTGGGCGAGGCGCCGGGCTGATCACCCGGCGCCGATCGCCTCCAGGGGCGGCACGGCCTCGGTGCCGAGGAACTCGGCGACCGCCGGATGGGTGACCTTGCCGTGGGCGACGTTGACGCCTCCCAGGAGCTCGGGGTAGCGGCGGAGGGCCGTCTCGAGTCCGTCGGCGATGGCCACCGCATAGGGCAGGGTCGCGTTCGTCAGGGCATAGGTCGAGGTGTGGGGCACCGCCCCCGGGATGTTCCCGACGGCGTAGTGGACGACGTCGTGGAGGAGGTAGGTCGGCTCCTCGTGGTTCGTCTCCCGGCTCGTCTCGATGCAGCCGCCCTGGTCGATGGAGATGTCGACGACGACGCTGCCGGGCCGCATCGCCTCGACGTGGTGCTCGCGGACGACGACGGGGGCACGAGCACCGGCGACGAGGACGGCCCCGACCACGAGGTCGGCGGTGGGGACGAGCTCGTCGATGGCGTGCATCGACGAGCGTACGGTGACGATCCGTCCACCGAAGACCTCGTCGATGTGTCGGAGACGACCGACGTCGAGGTCGAGGACGAGGACCTCCGCGCCCATGCCGGCCGCGACGGCGGCGGCGTTGCGGCCGGCGTTCCCCGCGCCGACGACGACCACCCGGGCCGGCGGGACGCCGGGGACGCCGCCGATGAGCAGCCCGCGTCCGCCGGCGGGCTTCTCGAGGTGATGGGCTCCCGCCTGGGCGGCCATGCGTCCGGCGATCTCGCTCATCGGGGCGAGCAGCGGCAGGTCCCCGGTGGGGAGCTGGACGGTCTCGTAGGCGATGGCGACGACCCCCGACTCGATGAGCCTCCGCGCCTCGTCGGGATAGGCGGCGAGGTGGAGATAGGTGAAGAGGATCTGGCCGGGTCGCAGCATCGCGAGCTCGGCGGGCTGGGGTTCCTTCACCTTGAGGATCATCTCCGCCTCGCCGAAGACCGTCGCCGCGTCGGGGACGATCTCGGCGCCGACGCTCCGGTAGGCCTCGTCGGGGATCGACGAGCCGTTCCCGGCTCCGGCCTGGACGAGGACGCGGTGGCCGTGGCCGGTGAGTTCCCGGACTCCGACCGGGGTGATCGCGACCCGGAACTCGTCGGTCTTGATCTCGGTTGGGACGCCGACGATCACGCTGCACCTCCTCGGTCGGCCGCACATTAGAGCCCGGCGTCTCGCGGCGTCGACGTCGGGACGTTCGGCGCTCCCCGGAGTTCGCCGTCGGCCGGTACCCTCAGGAGAGGTCGACGATCAGGAGGTGACGGTGCTCGATCAGGAGACCATCGACCGGCTTCGGGAACTCGACGCCGACGGCCATCCGGTGCTCTCGGTGTACGTGGGACTGCGACCCGAGGTCGGGACGCTCCGGGAGCTCCCGGCCCGCCTCAAGGACCTCCTCGATCCCCTCACCGAGACGACCGAGTCGATGGCCCGGGAGGACCGCATGTCGCTCCGCGAGGACGTTCGGGCCGTGCTGGGGATGACCGGTCGCATCGCCGAGGACCTCGGTCGGGGCGTCGCCATCTTCCGCTGCCACGCCGCCGGGATCGACGAGTACGTGTCCCTGCCCGCGCCGGTACGCGACCGGGCGATCGTCGAGTCGACGCCCTACCTGCGACCCCTCGAGGCGATGCTCTCCCATCTGCGCCGCTACGGGGTCGTCGTCGTCGACCGCCGCAAGGCCGACATCTTCCGCTTCTACCAGGGCGAGTTGGAGGCCTGGGAGGAGATGGCCGAGGAGGAGATCCGCAAGGACAACTTCGCCGGGTGGTACGGCCTCGAGGAGCACCGGGTCCGCAACCACGCCGACGAGGTGCTCCAGCGCCACTACCGGGCGGTGGCGGCCCGGCTCGCCGAGCTGTGGCGCTCCGACGACGGGTTCGATCTCCTCATCGTCGGCGGGCATCGGGAGCACGTCGACGGACTCCTCGAGCACCTCCACCCCGAGCTTCGACCCCTCGTGGCCGGGACCTTCACCATCGACCCGAGGACCATGACCCCGGCCATGGTGGAGGAGGCCGCCGAAGGGGTCGCCGCCGAGTGGGAGCGTCGGGTGGCGAAGGAGGAGGTCGAGCGGCTCCTCGACACCGCGCGCTCGGGTGGGGAGGCGGTCCTCGGGCTCGCCGAGGTCGTCCCGAGGGTGAATCAGCGGGCGGTGGATCTCCTCGTCGTCCAGGCCCAGACGACCCGCCCGGGCTACCGATGCCGAGGCTGCGGCTACCTCGCCCTCGAGGCCGACGGCGTCTGTCCGGTGTGCGGCGGGGCGATGGAGCAGGTCCCCGACGTCATCGACGCGGTGACCGAGGCCGTGGTCGCGGCCGGCGGCTCGGTCCATCACGTCCTCGGGGAGACCGACCTCGCGCCCTACGAGGTCGGCGCGTTCTTGCGGTTCAACATCCCCACCGAGCTCACCCGATGACCCGACGCAAGCTCGCCGGGCTCGTCCTCGCCGCGGAGGAGGCCGAGGCCGACGCCGGGGCGCCGCCGAGTCGCTACCTCGCGGAGGTGGGTGGGCAGCCGCTCCTGGCTCGCGTCCTGGCGGAGGTCTCGACGTGGCCCGTCGACGAGCTCGTCGTCGTGCTCGGCCCACACGCCGAGGAGATCCTCGAGAGGATCGACGTCGGCGAGGCGACGGTGCTCGTCGACGAAGGGTGGGCCGAGGGGAGCGCGTCGGCGCTGCGGGTCGGCCTCGACTACCTGCTTCGCTCCCCCGTCTACGAGGGGGCGGTGGTGGTCCCCGGGGACCTCCCCGGGGTGGAGCCGGAGATCGTCGAAGGGCTCGTCGAGCGGTGGCGTCGTGACGACCGCCGCCCGGTCGCCCCCGAGTACCGGTACACGGCCGGTTGGCCGGTGGTCGTGGGTCGAACGGTGTTCGGACGCCTCGTGGGCCTCGAGGGAGAGGTCGATCTCCTCGAGAACCTCCGAGGTCACGAGGGGATCGCGACGGTCCACGTCGACCGGCTCCCGCCGCGGCGCCTCGTCGCGACGGTGGACCTGCCGGCCGGTCGCCGGTGAGGACAGGCCTCCGGCCGATTCGTTAGGCTTCTCGGGCCACGACGCAGGAGGGGACGAACAGCGATGACGTCGATTGGATCGATCGGGGGGCTCGACCACAAGCGGGCCACGAAGCTCCGCAAGGCCCGAATCCGGACGACCGAGGCGCTCCTCCGACGGGGCGGCGACGCCAAGGGGCGGCGGGCCCTGGCGAAACTCACCGGCCTGTCCACCGACGAGCTGCTTCGTTTGGCGCATCGAGCCGATCTCATGCGGATCAAGGGCATCGGCTCGGAGTACGTGACGCTCCTCGGGGCGGCCGGGGTGGAGACGATCAGGGACCTGCGCCGTCGGAATCCCGCCCGGCTCGTCGCGGCGATGACGGCCGTCAACGAGGAACGGCGGCTCGTCCGCCGTCTGCCGACCCTGCGGATGGTCACCGCCTGGGTGGAGGCGGCGAAGTCCCTCGACCCGCTCGTACGCTGAGCCGCGACGGAGGGGCCCGACGGGCCCCTCCGGCCGACGGCCCGTCGACTCGTCAGCTCGTCGACGTCGCCGTGGCCTTCTTCGCGGTGGTCTTCTTCGCCGCGGTCTTCTTGGCCGTGGCCTTCTTCGCGGTGGTCTTCTTCGCGGTGGTCTTCTTGGCGGTGGTCTTCTTCGCCGTGGTCTTCTTGGCCGCCGGACGCTTCGCCGTGGTCTTCTTCGCGGCGGGCTCCGTCGACGCCGGCGCCTCCTCCGCCGCCGGCTCCTCGACCGGCACGTGGGTCACCCCCGAGGGGCGCTCCGCCGGGGCGAAGGTCTCCCGCCAGTTCTGCAGCACGGCTTCGAGCTGGTCGCGGAGCTTCTCCACCTGTTCTTGGAGCTGCTCGACGTCGACCCTCGCCTCCACGCGCTCCTGCACCCGCTCGACGACCTTGCGGTCGGAGAGTCGCTCGAGG
Organism: Actinomycetota bacterium; assembly: GCA_011371355.1. Classification (GTDB taxonomy): domain Bacteria; phylum Actinomycetota; class Acidimicrobiia; order Spongiisociales; family UBA5794; genus DRQR01. The sequence goes on along the minus strand of DRQR01000097.1, from coordinate 2,533 downwards.
AGCTTCTCCCCTTCGCTGGCGAACTCGTCGACGCCGAGGCCGGCGAGTTCCTTCGAGAGGTCTCGGCCGAGCTCCCTCGAGAGCTCCTTGATCTTCGCGGTGGTGACCACCGGAGCGCCGAGCAGGGCGTAGAACGCCTTGACGACCTGCTCCTTGGGGATCTGCACGGTCTTGTTCACGTCGCTTCCTCCTTGCCTTCGACGAAGCTCGAGTAGATCTCCGTCAACGCTTGCTTCTGGGTCTTCGTGAGGCGGGGGTCCGCCTCGATCGCCTCGAGGACGCCGACCCGCGGGAGCCCGTCGAGGAGGCCGGCCCGCTCGTAGAGCGTCTCGGCTCGGATCGACAGCGCCCGGGCGATCGCCTTGAGGATGTCCGCCGAGGGGCGACGGAGGCCTCGCTCGATCTGGGACAGGTAGGGGTTCGAGATGCCCGCCTGCTCGGCGAGCCGTCGCAGCGAGATCGCGTGCTTCTCCCGCTGCTCCCTGATGAAGCTCCCCACGTCGTTGATCGGCGTCTTCATGCTTGCAGCATAACCCAAAGTGCTAACAAATGCAAGCAGTCGCCCATTCCCTTCAGGGACGCCGCCGGTCGGCGAGCATCTCGTCGAGGGTTCGCTGGATCGTCGCCCGGATCTCCTCGGTGCGCTCGAGGAGGCCGAGGGGATCGGGATGAGTGCCCGGCCGGGTGGGCGGCACCGGGGGCAGGAAGCGGATGCGCCAGCGGATCGGCAGCGGGATCGGGTTGAGGAACACGGCGATCTCGTCCACGCGCTGGTCGGGGAAGACGAGCCGGACGAGGTCGGCGAGTCGTCGGGAGACCACGAGCGCGGGATGGACCTCCTCCGAACCGACGATCGCCACCGGGACGATGGGCGCCCCCGCCGCCTCGGCGAGGTCGACGAACCCTCCCCGACCGAACCGCTGCACTCGGTAGGCCTCCCACACCGGCTTCATGAAGCCCCGCTCACCCTCGGGGAAGACGCCGACGAGGTGCCCCTCCTCCAGGAGCCACTCCGTGTCCCGCCTGGCCGCGTAGGCCGCACCCGCCTTCCGGTACAGGTGGGAGACGAAGGGCAGCATGTTGAAGATCTCCGTCCCGATCACCCGGACCCTGCGGGGTGGCTCCGCCTCGTTGAGGACGGCGAGGGTGAGCATCATCGCGTCGTAGGGCAGCGCGGCACCGCCGTGGTTGGCCACGAGGAGGCCCGGCCCTTCGGTGGGGACGTGCTCGATCCCCTCGACCCGGACCTGGAAGTACTCGAAGTAGAGGAAGTTGAGGACGTGCCAGGCCATCTCGGCCACGAGGGGATCGAGGCCGATGGGGTCGACGTCGTAGGAGGCGAGGGTGAGGTGCCGGAACAGCGTCGGCCAAGTGTGGAAGCCGAGCTCGCCGGTGACGGGGATCCCGACCTTCGAGAGATCGGCGCCGCCGTGGAGCCCGCATCGGTCCGACCCCCGGATCACCGGGAGGCCGCAGACGTGACCCTCCGCGGTCGTCCAGTCGCAGCGTCGCTCCCGGTCGACGTACCCGGCGAGCCGTCTCCCGAGCCGTTCCCGCCGGCTCGTCGCCCGGAGGGAGGCCGCCTCCTCGGTGGGCGGCGACGTCGAGCGGGCCCGGCGGACGGCGTCGACGAGTTCGGCCTTCCGCATCCGGGAGCGGCCTCGAATCCCGAGTTCGGCGGCGATCCGCCGCAGCTCGGCGACGGTGAGGTCCTCGAGCCGGTCGGTCACGGGACCCACCCCGCGGGGAGGCGGCCGTAGGTGTCGAGGACCGTCTGGCGGCAGGTGCGGGCGGGCTCGAACCCGAGCACCCGCGCCATCCGGCCCAGCTCCATGACCCGGCCGTACCTGAGGAGCGACACGACGTAGCCGGGCAGGCCGAGCCCGCCCCGCTTGAGGCCGCGCAGGGTTCGGTCGAACAGGGGCTGAGGCAAGGGGGTGGCCGGTCGGCGGCCCAGTCGGAGCACGCGGCTCAGGTAGAGCTGTCCCGGCGCCCCCACGTTGAACACCCCCGGAACCGGCACGTCGACGACGTGGACGAAGGCGGCGACGGCGTCCTCCTCGTGGAGGAACTGCAGTCGCGGATCGAATCCGAGGATCGTCGGCACCGAGGGCAGGGTGAGGAAGCGGGCGAGCGGCGTGTGTCGAGCGGGCCCCAGGAGCGGCGCGAGGCGGAGGACCGTGAACACCACCTCGGGATGGGTCGCCTGGGTGGCGACGACGAGGCGCTCCATGTCCCGAAGGTCCCGGGCGTAGCGGGGGAGGCGGCCGACGGCGACGTCCTCCTCCGCCATGACCGAGGGATTCCGCGGCCCGGCGCCGTAGATGGCGGCGTCGGAACGGACGACCACCTGGCGGATCGTCTCGCTCCTCGCGATGGCTCCGAAGAGCGTCTGGGCCCCGATCACCGCCTCCTCGTGGGCTCGACGGGCTCCGAGCTCCACCGACCGGTCGACCGTCTGGAGGTGGACGACGGTGTCGACCCGGGCGTCGAGGAGGTACCGGGCGAACTCCAGCCGGTCGAGCTCCATGGT
>DRQR01000096.1 GCA_011371355.1 Actinomycetota bacterium | reverse complement strand
GCGATCTCTCTCGCGGTGTATCCCCGGGCGGCGAGCCGGGCCACCTCCCGCTCTCTGCGGGTGAGTGCCTCCTCGCCCCGAACGGCGGCGGCGGCTCTCCGGCCCCGGCTCCCCAGGGCCTCCAGGTCGGCGACCACCCGGTCGCGCCGCCACACCGCACCGCAGCGATCGAAGGTGGTCGCCGCCTCTTGGAGGTGGGCGACGGCGGCTTCCCGATCCAGATCGCGTCGGGCCCGTCCGAGGACGGCCAGACCCACGCCCCGGTACATCCGGTAGACACCGCCGACCGTCGACCCGAGGGCTTCCTCCAACCGCTCGAGCGTATCGCGGCGGGGTGTCGCGAGGGCGGCTCCGATGGCCGCCAGTAGGAGGTGGAGGAGACCGTCCACTCGAGAGGCGATGTCCCCGAGACGGTCGGCCGCCTCTCTGCATCCGGGAAGGCCCGTTTCGGCGAGCACCTCGGCGAGGTCGACCAAGACGAGGGCTTCGCAGGCCACCGCACCGCTGTCCTGCAGCCGTTGGGCGGCCTCACCCAGGGTGTCGACCGCCTTGGGTGACTCGCCGGCTTGGAACTCCAGGAATCCCCTCGTCCAGGGACACCAGCTGCTCCATGCGAGGATCTCACGCCCTTCGTATGCCTCGTCGGCCTGGGAGAGTTCGCGCCATGCCCGACGGGGTCGCACCTGCTCGCCGTGGATCCTCGCCGCCAGGGCGACGCCCCAGGCCCGACGGCGACTGCCCCGGACTGCCCGGCGGGACGCGGATTCCTGGATCCGGTCCACGGCATCGGCGAGCCGTCCGAGGAGCCACAGGTTGTGGGCCGCCACCTCGAGGCCGAGGGCGTCGGCCGCGCCCTCGTGATCGGTGTCCAACGCCCCCTCCACCAAGGCGAGCCCTTCTTCGGCCCGGCCCGCCAGACCGAGGATGAAGGCTCGCTGCACCCGACCCCACGAGGCGCGGTAACCGTTGCCGACCTCCTCGGCGAGGTCGATGCTGCGGGCGAACCTCCTGTCGGCCTCTCCGAAGCGTCCGGTGATCCCCAGGGCATAGGCTCCCGACCCCGACGCCTGGATGGCTGCGGTGCGGTCGCCCGTGGCCATGGCCCGCTCATACACCTCCGTGGCGATCTTCACCATCTGCGGGAGGTCGCCATTGCATCCGGCGATCCAGGCCAGCTCGTTCCTCGCCAGCGATGCCCGTTCCGGTCTCCCGGCCGCCTCGAACAGGGCGACCGCCTGCCGGCAGGCGGCGTCCGCCTCGTCCAGACGTCCTTCCCCGATGGACAGGTAGGCGGCGAGATGGAGCTTGACCGTGGCCCGATCGAGGACGTCGACCGATCCGTCGGAGAGTTCCTCGATCCGGCGCATCGCCGCGATGGCGATGCCCGCCTCCCCCTCGGCGAGATGGCCGATGACCCATTCGGCACGCCAGGGAACGGCTTCGAGGAGGCGCAGCCACCGGATGTCTCCCCGCGGGAGGATCTCGTGCAGGGCGTCGAGGATCACCAAGGCCTCCCGGTAGAGGCCTCCTTCGTTCGCCCGGGCCATGGCCTCGAGGAGGGCATCGACCGCTTCGGGATCCCCACGTTCGGACGATCGGGCGTAGTGCGCCGCCGCGGCTCCTCTCTGCCCCGACGCGAGGAACGTCCGGGCGACCACCCGGTGGAGCTCCCGCCGCCGGGTGCCCCCGATCCCTGTGTAGATGGCATCGCGCACCAAGGGGTGGGCGATCTCACAGGCGAGGTCGGCTCCCGTCCCCTCTTCGATGACGAGCATCGACCTGCAGAGCCGCCGCAGGGAAGCATCGAGTTCCACCACCGGCATCCCGGTCATCCGTGCCACGAGGGCGGGATCGATCCGTTGGTCCACCACGGCCAGCAGTTCCAGCACCTCGCGGTCGGATGGGTCGAGGGCCTCGAGATCGAGCATCACCCTCTCCCTCAGGGTTCCGGGGAGGCGCTCCAGACGAGGGTCGGCGAGGTCCGCGCCCTCGTCGATGAGCCCCCGCATGAGACTCAGCACGAACAGGGGATAGCCGAGGGAACGACGTTCCAACCATCCGACGAGTGCCGACGGGGCCGTCGTATGGCCGAGGGACGGGACGTCCCGGACGATGGCGTTGGCCAGCTCGGCGATGGCTTCTTTCGGGAGGGGCGCCAGCGGCACCCTCGTGAGCAGGTCGTCGTCGTGGAGGCCGACGAGCACCTCGCTGCAGATCGGCCGGTGGCGGATCTCGCCCGGCCGGGTCGTGGCCACGACGGCGACCGGCCGATCGGACAGCCTGCGGGCCAGATAGCGGAGCGCTTCCCAAGACGACGCATCGGCCCAATGCATGTCGTCCATCCCCACCAACACGGGCCCTTCCGAGCTGAGGTTGGAGAAGAGCTCGGCGATCCCTTCGAGCAGCTCACTTCGGCCGGGCTGTGTCCGGGCCGGGCCGTCAATGGCGCCGAGGACCTCGAGGACCCCGCTCGAGTCGGGAACCGACGACCCGCACAGGCGACGGACCTCTGCGGGGGATCTCGAGCGGAGCTGGCGGTCGAGGGCCTCGAGCCAGGGACCGAAGGAGGAGGTCGCTCCGAGACGGTACGAGCGCGCCGACATGCAGAGGGCCCGGCGGCGCCTGGCCGCGATCACCTCGTTCAGGAGGCGGGTCTTACCGATCCCGGCACCGCCTTCGATCACCAGCACCCGGAAGTGGCCGGTGAAGGCGTGGTCGAGCTCCTCGTCGAGAGCCTGGAGTTCGGGTGCTCGGCCGACGAGCTCGATGTCCGCCGATCGAAAACGCCGTGGTGGAACCGCCATGCCGCAAACCCCGTAGCCAACTCTACGGGACGGATGGCTGGGACGAACCCCACCGGTCGCACGACCGGCCCCCGTGGTCACGGGGGCCACCCGATCACGTCGCTTGGAGATGGAGCGCGACGATGGGGATGATTCGGTCGGTCTCGTCCGCGTAGCCGGCCCACTTCGGATTGTGGTCGACGAGCCGCGGCCACCACGTCTCCCGCTCCTCGGGGCCGAGCTCCTCGGCACGCACTCGATGCACCTCGGAGCCGAGCTGGACCTCGGCGACGGGGTTCGCCCGGAGGTTGTGGAGCCACCCGGGATCGCGGTCGACCGCGGCGGCGTTCGAAGCGACGACGAAGAGTCGGTCGCCGTCCCGCAGGTACATGAGGGGGTGCGTGCGCAGCTCGCCGGTCCGCCGCCCCCGAGTCCGCAGCAGGAGCACCGGAACGCCGAACATCCGGCCCCCGATGCGCCCTCCGGAGATCCGGTACATGAACCGATGCAGCTTCCAGGAGACGTCGCTCCGGCTCATCCGGTCGGTGAAGCTCTTCCGTGCTGTGGCCTCGGCCATCGTTCATCCTCCCTTGCTCTCGACACG
>DRQR01000095.1 GCA_011371355.1 Actinomycetota bacterium | reverse complement strand
GACGTCGAGGTCTATCCGGCGGGTTCGAGACGGATCGTGACGTCGAGGAAGATCTCGAAGGGACCTTCGTCCGTGCCGGACACCTCGTAGGAGGCGGTGAGGTCCAGCGGACCCGAGCCGAGCTCGTCCTTGGGGACGAGGGCGACGACGTACCCCTCGCCTTCTTCGACCCGAAGGACCGTGGGACGCCCCGGAACCGGCGATGCCGCCTCGGCGAGGTAGTTTGCGGGGAAGAAGACCTCGAGGACCTCGCCGTCCTCCTCCACGCACTCGGGTGGGGTCTCGACGGGCAGCGCGAAGGGCGGGTGGTAGGCGACGAGGAGGGCATCGCCGGCGTCCTCGACGAGCAGCGAACCCTCGTCGGGGTTCCGGGTCGCCTCGCCGAGGCGGAGCGGGGAGGACCAGTCGCCCTCCCAGTAGCCGTCGTCGGCGCTGTCGTCGTGGCAGGAGAGGTAGCCGCGCCACTCGCCACGGTTCTCGGCGACCGTCGCCCCCGAATACAGGCCCCGGAACCGTTCGGTGAGCGTCGCGGTGTAGTCGTAGACGAGCTGGCCTTGGTACCGCTCGGTGTACCCGAGGCGGGCCTCGACGGTGGGGACGACGTCGCCGGCCGCGGCCTCCTCGGCGAGTTGCTCGAGCTCCCCGGCGAGCTCCTCGAGCTGCGCCATGTCCTCGGCGGAGCAGGCGGCGAGGAGGAGCCCGATCCCCAACACGATCGTCGCCCACCGTCGTGTCGATCCTCGACGCATCGTCACTCCTTTCGAACTCCCCTGCATCGTGGACCGACACGCCCCCGTCGGCCTGAGTAGCGCCCTACTCAACCCGTCCCCACCGCGGCGTCGCCGACGGCGGCTACCCTCGGGCGGGTCGTGGCTCCCCGCATCTCCCTCGACCGCGCTCGCCGCCTCGCCCTCTGCGCCCAGGGCTTCGCCGATCCCCGGCCCCGAGGACGCATCGACATCCGGCACTTCCGCCGGGTGTTGCGCCGGGTGGGCCTCGTCCAGCTCGATGCGGTGAACGTCGTCGTCCGGTCCCACTATCTGCCCTTCTTCTCCCGGCTCGGTCCCTACGACCGGGAGCGCCTCGACCGCTGGCTCTGGGAGAGCCGGGAGTGCTTCGAGTACTGGGGTCACGAGGCGTCGGTGCTCACCGTGGACCACCATCGCCTCCTCCGGTGGCGGATGGACGACGGCCCCCGGTGGGACCGCATGCGGCGCCTCGAGGAGGAGGATCCCGGCTACGTCGAGGCGGTCTATCGGGAGGTGGCGACTCGGGGTCCGCTCCAGGTCGGGGACCTCGCCGATCCGGGCCGCCGGGATCCATCGAGGATGTGGGGCTGGTCGAAGGGGAAGGTGGCCCTCGAGGCGCTCTTCGCCCGGGGACGGATCACCACCGCCTTCCGACCGAACTTCGTTCGCCGCTACGATCTCGTCGAACGCGTCGTGCCCGCCGAACACCGCCGGGGAGGATGCTCGCGCCGGGAGGCCCAGACGGCGCTCCTCCTCCGGGCCGCTCGATCCCTCGGTGTGGCCACCGCCGACGACCTCGCCGACTACTACCGCCTGTCGATGGCCGAGGTGGGGCCCCTCCTCGATCGGCTCGTGACCGATCGACGGCTCGAGGCCGTGGAGGTGGAGGGCTGGTCGAGGCCGGGATACCTCCACCCCGAGGCGACGACGCCTCGGCGTATCGAGGGCGCCGCGCTCCTCTCCCCCTTCGACAGTCTCGTGTGGTACCGACCCCGGATCGAGCGGCTCTGGGGCTTCCGCTACCGCCTGGAGATCTACGTCCCGGCCGACCGTCGGGTCCACGGCTACTACGTCCTCCCCTTCCTCCTCGACGGCGACCTCGTCGCCCGAGTCGATCTCCGCGCCGAACGGCGCTCCGGGATCCTCCGGGTGCGGGCGGCCTTCCTCGAAGAAGGGCGGGATCCCATCCGGGCCGCCGAGGCCCTCGCCCGGGAGCTGGCGGAGACGGCCCGTTGGCTCGGCCTCGACCGGCTCGAGATCGACGACCGCGGCGACCTGGCCCCTCATCTCCGTCGTCACGTGCGGCCTGTCGCAGGCACCCGGTAGGTTGACGCCATGACCTGGCACGACCACCCCCTCGCCGTCCTCGACCTCGAAGCCACCGGTGTCGACCCCGACACCGCCCGGATCGTCGAGGTCGGGCTCTTCCGCGTCGACCCCGACGGCGCCACCGAGCCGGTCGTCCACCGGCTCGTCGATCCCGGCGTGCCCCTCCCCGCCGTGGTCACCGAGCTCACCGGCATCACCCCGGCCGACCTCGCCGCCGAAGGAGCCGAACCCGCCGGGGTACTCGCCGCCACCTGCGAAGCCCTCCACGGCTTCGCCGCCGACGGCACCCCGATCGTCGTCTACAACGCCACCTACGACTGGCCGCTCCTCGGCAACGAACTCGTCCGCCACGGCCTCCCTCCCCTCCCCGACCTCCCCCCGGCGATCCTCATCGACCCCCTCGTCCTCGACCGGTACGTGGACCGGTACCGCCGAGGCAAACGCACCCTCGCCTCCGTCGCCGCCCACTACGGGGTGTCCCTCGGCGGGGCCCACCGGGTGGCCGCCGACGCCCAAGCCACGGTCACCCTCGCCCGCCGCCTCGCCGAGCACTACCCAGAGCTCCAGATCGACGGTCCCGAGCTCGTCGCCCTCCAACGACAGGCCCACGAAACCTGGAAGACCTCCTTCAACGACTACCTCGCCCGCATCCGCGCCGACCGCCCCCCGGTCACCGAAACCTGGCCCACGGGATGAGAGGACCCGAGCCGATCCCTCGGCTCGGGTCGTCCGGTTCCGAATCCCACGACCGCCGCCCCGGTCGTGTTCGGGCTCAGTTCAGGCCGTTGTAGCCGGCGATGGGGATCCAGGTGGGTCCTCCGGCGGTCCACTGGGCGTCGGCGACGCCTTGGGTGTTCGTATGCCGGAAGTACATCGTGGTATCCGAAGGACGGAACAGCGCCGGGGTGAAGACCCCATCCCCGGTCCAGTCCCCGGCCACCAGCCGATCCCCGGGATCCCCGAAGATGAAGGAATGGTCGGCCACCCCCTGGGTGTG
>DRQR01000094.1 GCA_011371355.1 Actinomycetota bacterium | reverse complement strand
GCGAGGAGCGAGTCCTCGGGGACTCGGTCGACGACGGTGAGCTCGTAGTAGAGGTCGGTGGGGAAACCCGACGCCCGTCCGCCGCCCAGGAGCACCTCGGCGCCGCGGTCGCGGGCGTCGGCGAGGTGCCGGTCCATCTTCGCGGCGACCTCCTCGTTGTTCAGGGGTCCCATCGTGGTGGCCTCGTCGAAGGGATCGCCGAGTCGCACCTCGGAGGCGGCGGCGACGGCGGCGGCGACGAACTCGTCGTGGACGGACTCGAAGACGATGACCCGCTCGGTGGCGCAGCAGACCTGGCCGGCGTTGTAGGACGCCCCGTAGACGGCGAGGCGGGCGGCGGCGTCGAGGTCGGCGTCGTCGGTGACGATCGTCGGCCCGTTGCCGGACATCTCCATGATCGAGCGTTTGATGCCCATGCGGGAGAGGATGACCCGACCGGTGGCGCTCGAGCCGGTGAAGCCGATCCCGTCGACGCCGGGGTGGGTGACGAGCAGGTCGCCCACCTCGGGTCCGCCGGGGAGGATGGAGACGAGCCCCGGCGGGACGCCGGCGGCGTCGAAGGCCTTGGCGAGCTCGAGGAGCGCCCAGGCGGTGTGAGCGGGGGGTTTCACGACCACGGCGTTGCCGGCGGCGAGGCCGGGGGCGAGGTACTCGAGGGGGATGGTGACCGGGAAGTTCCACGGCGTGATCGCCGCCCAGACGCCGACGGGTCGATGGAAGGTGAACATGCGCTTGGCCCGGTCGGTGGTGGGGATCACCTCCCCGGTGAGGCGCTTGACGTCTTCGGCGGCGTTGCGGAAGTACTCGTTGGCCTCGGCGACGTCGTCGAGGGACTCGGCGTGGTAGGGCTTCCCTTGTTCGAGGGTCTGGATGCGGGCGATCTCGTCGAGGAGCTCGTCGACGGCGTCAGCGATGCGGTGGGCGAGGGCGGCCCGTTCGAAGGCCGACCAGTGCGCATAGTCGTCCTGGGCTCGGCGGGCGGCGGCGACGGCTTCGTCGACGTCGGCGGGGGAGGGGAGGGCCACGTCGGCGACGTGTTCGCCGGTGGCGGGGCTCACGAGCCGATGACACCTCCCCGAGGTGCCCTCGGTCCATCGTCCGGCGAGGTACATGGGAACCGTCGTCGTCACGTCGCTGCCTCCGGCCGGGACTGTAGCCAACGTCGGCGCCGCCTTCAGCCGAGGCCGGCGAGGCGGTTCCTGCGCCGCCAGTAGCGCCGGGCCCAGGGAGGCCGGACGTCGACGGTGGGGGCGGCGTGGTCGACGCGACGGCGCCATTCGCCGAGGAGGCGGTCGGCTTCGGCGAAGGCCTCGGCGGGGGAGGGCGGGTCGACGAACCAGGCCCGCTCGACGCGGTCCCGGGCTTCGACGAAGAGGGGGGCGAGCCGCACCGGGTCCCGCATCGTCTCCCGGACGAGGACCTCGTGACGCCACCAGAGGGTTCGCTCGTCGGCGGTGGCGGTGGGCGTGGGACCGAGGTCGAGGGGCTCGTCGACGACGATGGGTTTGTAGAGGGCGAGGCACGGCGCCGAGGTGGCGGTCACCCAGTGACGGGCCGCGGCGAGGTCGGCGATCCACGAGGCGGTCGTCGACGAGGAGGCGACGAGGCCGCCTCCGTGCATGCAGGGCATCGCCAGGGTGCCGTCGAGGAGGTGGTAACGGGGCCATCGGTGTGGCCCGTGGCTGCGGAGCACCTCGGTGAGGTCGGCGGGGCGGGCGGCCCGGCCGGCGAGGCGGGTGGTGAGGGCGCGGCGCACGTCGCAGCGCGCCACTCGGCTGCGGAGGGGATCCCGGTGGGCGTCGGCGAAGCCGGGGATCGTCAGGCCGTTGGAGATCGTCCGTACCCCGTGCCGGATCCGTTCGGTGGCCCAGAACCGACCGGCGGTCTCGAGGACCCATGCCTCGGTCGGGTCGGCGACGAGGAAGGCGTTGTGGTAGGTGAACGACGGATCCTCGAGACCGCAGCCGCCGCCTTGGCCGTGGGTCTCGAGGAGCCCGACGATGACCTCGACGGCCTCGGCGGCGGTGGCGGCCCGCTCGAGGGCGAGGCGGAGGAGGTCCATGCCCGTCAGGCCCACGTCGGCATAGGGCTGGTCGGTGAACACCGCCTCGTTGCCGATCGTCACCCCGTGTTCGTTCGTGCCCATTTCGGCGCCCCACATCCAGAAGGGTCGGGAGATCACGATGGCGTTCGTCTCGGGGACCTGGGGGATCTCGAGGTGGGTGCACCGGACCGTGGCCGCGTCGTGGCGTCGCCGGGGGTGCCACTCGACGAGCTGGGCTTCGTTGGGGTCTCGGTCCGAGTTCTTCGCGAACCACACCCCGTCGTCGCCCACGACGACGATCGTGTCGCACATGGTGGGGACTGTACCGGTCAGGGCGGGAGGAGGAACGGGGAGGGTCGTCGTCGTACCCGCCGGTGCCAGGCGGCTTCGAGTCGCCGGAGCCGGTGGAGCGTCGCCCAGGTGCGCTCGGCCCGCCGCAGGTAGCGGCGGGCCTCCTCCAGCGTGACCTCGACGGCGGTCCGGGCGAGGGCGTCGACGGCGTGGGGGACGAGGCGGTCGAGGCCCCGGCGGAGCAGGTCGGCGACGACGTCGACGCCGACCCGGTGGGGGTCGTGGTAGGTGGCGAGGATGTCGGGGAGGGCGAACCTGCGCACCGCGGGACGGACCACGGCGGGCACCGACGCCAAGAACACCTCGAGGTCGAGGCGATCCCGGCCCGTGGGGTCTCTGAGGAGCGGGGTGGTGACGTCGAGGTAGACGAGGCGCCCGTCGGCCACCGCCCAGTTCGCCGCCTGGGCGTCGAGGCCCACCCGGGCGTCGACGACGGCTGCGAGGTGCCGCCCGATCGTCTCGAACCACGGCGTCGCCTCCGCGGCGGAGAGGGCGTCGAGGAGGTCGGCGAGGATCGTCGGATACCGAGGCTGGAGGAGGTAGGTGGCCTCCCCGCCGAGGGGAGAGGGGATCCGGGCGAGCCGACAGGGGGCCGGCGTGACGCCCCGGGCGGTCAAGGCGGCGAGGTAGTCGTCGAGGACGCCGCGGTAGCGGGCGTACGCGGTCGTGGTCATCGGGGGGAGGCGCTTGGCGACCTCGGTTCCGACGCCGAGGACGACGGAGACGTCGCCCCAGCCGACGACCTCGAGCTCCGCCGGCTCGCCCGCGGCGAGCCTCGCCACCTGGGCTTCGAGGCGCCCGAGGGCGTCGGTGGCTCCGGCCATGGGGCAGTGTGCGCCGGGGAGAGGCCCGAGGGCAAGGAGCGCCGCGATCGTCCCGGGCCGACCCGACGGCGGGCGGGTAGGATCGCCGGACGAGTTCGCGGAGGGATCGCCATGTGCTGTCTCGTCGCCGCAGCCTCCCTCGTCGGGCCGCGGCTGGCCATCTTGCTGTGGTGGCTCGTCGACCAGGTGCGGTGGCGGCACGCCTTCCCGAACTTCCTGTGGGCCTTCGTCGGGTTCCTCTTCGCGCCCTGGACGACCCTCTTCTACGTCCTCGTGGCCCCGGGCGGCCTCTACGGCTTCGACTTCGTCTGGCTCGGCATCGGGATCCTCGTCGACCTGTCGAGCTACGGCTCGTCGGCCTACTCGAGGTCCTACCGGACCTGAAGGACCGTCGACCATACTGACCCCATGGACACGACCCGTCTCGTCCTCGGCGGTGACCGGCCCCTCGGAGCCGGCGAGGACGTCGTCGTCGTCGATCCCACCACCGGCGACGTCGCCGCCCGCATCCCCGCGGCCGATCCCGCCCAGGTCGACGCCGCGGTCTCCGCGGCGGCCGCCGCCTTCGACGCCTGGCGGGACCGCTCCCAGGACGACCGGTCGGCGGCCCTCCGCGCCGTCGCCGCCCACCTCGAGGCCGAACGGGAGGCCCTCGCCGACCTCCTCACCGTCGACACCGGGCGGCCGAGGACCCGCAACCTCCTCTACGTGGACTTCGCGGCGACGATCTTCCGCCAGTACGCCGAGCTCGCCCGACTCGTCAACGGCCGGTTCGTGCCCTCGAACGAGCCCGGCCAGCTCTCCATCACCGCCCGGGTACCCGTGGGGGTCGTCGCCTGCCTCGTTCCCTGGAACTACCCCCTCGACCTGCTCGCCTTCAAGGCCGCCCCGGCCCTGGCGATGGGCAACACCGTCGTCGTCAAGGGCGCCCCCGAGACCACCCGCACCACCCTGGCGGTCGGCGGGATCCTCGCCGAGCACCTGCCCCCGGGGGTGATCGGGGTCCTCGCCGGGGGCAAGGACGTCGGAGTGGCCCTCGTCGCCCATCCGGCCGTCGACATGGTCGCCTTCACCGGCTCCACCCCGGCGGGTGTCGAGATCGGCATCGAGTGCGCCCGCCGCCACAAGCTCGCCCACCTCGAGCTCGGGGGCAAGGACCCGGCGATCGTCCTCGACGACGTCGACCCTCGGGTCGCCGCGAAGGGCCTCGTCTGGGCGGCGATGCTCAACGCCGGACAGGTCTGCACCTCCACCGAACGGGCCTACGTCCACCGTGGGGTCTACGACGTCGTCGTCGAGGAAGCCGTCGACCTCGTCGGTCGGCTCCGCGTCGGGGATCCCGCGGATCCCGCCACGGACGTCGGACCCATGCGGACCGCCGCCGGACGGGCGAAGGTCCTCGATCATCTCGCCGCCGCCGTCGACGCCGGGGCCACGATCCTCGCCGGTGGCCGGGCCCTGGACCGGCCCGGGTTCTTCATGGAGCCCACGGTCGTCGTCGACGTCGACCACACCACGGCCCTCATGCGGGAGGAGACCTTCGGGCCGGTCCTCCCCATCGTGCCGGTCGCCGACCTCGACGAGGCCCTCGAGCTCGCCGCCGACACCCCCTACGGGCTCGGCGCCAGCCTCTACACGCACGATCCCCGGGCCGTCGAACGGGTCTTCCGGACCCTGCGAGTGGGAGGCCTGTGGGTCAACGATCCCATCGTCGACAACCCCGCCGGGCTCCTCGCCGGGGTCAGGGCCTCCGGCAACGGGCGGGAACTCGGCGTGGAAGGACTCTTCGCGTTCACTAACGTTCGGCATCTGCATTGGCAACTCGATCTCCAGGCCAAGCCCTGGTGGTACCCGTCGGAGGGGTGAGAGCGACCAGAGAGGTTCACGACTTCTTTCATCGCCAGCGACGTCCGACCACCACAGAGAGGAGATCCCATGGGTTTGCAAGGTCCCCGGACCGCCGAATGGTTCGCCCGCGCCAAGGGGGTGCTCGTCAACGGCGTCTCGAGCGGTTTCCGCTACTGGGGCGACGAGGACACGATGGTCATCGACCGGGGTGAAGGCGCCTACGTCGTCGACATGGACGGCAAGCGGTACATCGACTACCAGCTCGGGTTCGGCCCGATCATCCTCGGCCACGCCGATCCCACGGTCATCGCCGCCGTCGCCGAGGCCGCCGCCGGCGGGACCACCTTCGCGATGACCACGGCTCGGGAGATCGAGGCCGCCGAGGCCGTCGTCGGGGCGATCCCGTGGGTGGAGGGGATGCGCTTCACGAACACCGGCACCGAGGCCACGATGCACGCCATCCGCCTCGCCCGGGCCCACACGGGCCGGGAGCTCGTCGTCAAGTTCGAGGGCTGCTACCACGGCGCCCACGACTACGTCCTCTTCACCACCGCGGGTTCGCCCGTCGAGCACCTCGGGTCTCGTCGCTCGCCGGTGCCGTGGCAGGCCTCCTCGGGGATCCCCGAGGCGATCCGGTCGACGATCCGGGTCCTCCCCTACAACGACCTCGAGGCCGTCGAACGCCTCTTCCGCTCCGAGGGCGGGAGGATCGCCGCGATCCTCGTCGAGCCGATGATGGGCAACTGCTTCGGCGTCATGCCCGAGCCGGGGTTCCTCGAGGGGCTGCGTCGCGTCGCCGACGAGTACGGCGCCGTCCTCGTCTTCGACGAGGTGAAGACCGGATTCCGGATGGCCCTCGGCGGCGCCGCCGAGGTCTTCGGCGTCGAGCCGGACCTCGGCACCTTCGCGAAGTCCATGGGCAACGGCTTCCCCATCGCCGCGGTCGGCGGTCGGAACGACATCGTCCAGGACTGGGCCCGCGGTGGGGTCACCCAGGCCGGCACCTACTCGGCGAACGCCGTCGGCGTCGCCGCGGCGAAGGCCACGATCGACCTCCTCGCCACCGGCGAGCCCTACGAGCGGATCCGCGCGGCGGGTCGGGCGCTCATGCAGGGCATCGAGGGCATCCTCGCCGAGGAGGGCGTGGAGGGTCACGTCGTCGGCCACTGGTCGATGTTCTCGATCTTCTTCGCCGAGGAGCCGCCCCGGGAGTTCCGGGACGTCGCCCGCCACGACGCCGACCTCTACGAGGAGACCGTCCGCGGCATGATCCGTCGCGGCGTCATGCCGGTGGACGACGGACTCGAGCCGTGGTTCGTCTCCGCCGCCCACGGCGACGAGGAGGTGGCCCGCACCCTCGAGGCCTTCGGCGACGCTCTCGTCGAGGCGAAGGGCTGAGCTCAGTCCTCGGTCGCCCGGAGGTGCTCGAGGAGCGCCGCGTCGGTCTCGAAGGCGAGCGGCGGGAGGTCGTCGAGGGGGAACCATCCCACGGCGGCGGCGTCGTCCCCGGCCTCGAGGGTGCCGCCGATCACCCGTCCGGCGAACCAGATCCCCACCGTGGGTTTCGCCGGGTCGTGGAAGTTCGACTGCACCCAGAGGACCTCGCCGATCTCGGCGACGAGCCCGGTCTCCTCCCGGAGCTCCCGGGCCGCCGCGGCGCGCACCTCCTCGTCGTGGTCGACGAACCCGGCGGGGATCGCCCACCGCCCCGCCTTCGTCGAGCCGGGACCGCGTTCGACGAGGAGGATCCGACCGGCGTCGTCGCGGACGACCACGGCCGCGCCCACGCCGGGGTTGCGCCAGTGGATCCAGCCACACGACGGGCAGCGACGGCGGGGCCGCCGGTCGATCTCGGCCTCGACGAGCTCGGCGGCGCAGTACGGGCAGAAACGGAACTCCCCGGAGCGGTGCTCGTGGGCCATCCCGGCACGCTACCCCACGAAATCCCTTCGGCGGTGGCCCCCGGCGGCCGATGCCACGGCGAGGAGGAGTCGGCGCGCCCGGAGGGCCCGTCGGCGCTCGACGCCGCGAAGAGGGGAGTGAGATGTCGGAGTTCTACGACGAGGCGTTCCGGCGGAACCTCGGGCTCGTGACCGAAGCCGAGCAGCGCCGGCTCTCGACGGCCCGGGTGGCGATCGCCGGGGCCGGGGGCATGGGCTCGATCGACGCGGTGGCCCTCGCCCGTCTCGGCGTCGGTGGGTTCACGATCGCCGACGGGGACGTCTACGAGCCGGTGAACATGAACCGGCAGGCGGCCGCCACCGTCCACACGATCGGCCGGAACAAGGCCGAGGCGACCGCCGAGCTCGTCCGGTCCATCAACCCCGACGCCGAGGTGACCGTGATCCCCGAGGCGATCGACGCCGGGAACCTCGACCGCTTCCTCGACGGCGCCGACGTCGTCCTCGACGGTCTCGACATCTTCGCGATGCCCGTCCGACGGGCGATCTTCCGGGCGGCCCGCGACCGGGACATCCCCGTCGTCTCCGCCGGGCCCATCGGGTACGGCACGGCCTGGTTCGTCCAGACCCCCACCGGGATGGACCTCGACGCCTTCGCCGCCCTCTCCGACGACCTCCCTCCCGAGGAGCAGACCGTCCGCTTCCTCTGCGCCCTCGCCGGTCGGGGACCCCACCTGCGGTACCTCCAGGCGACCCGGGTCGACTCGGCCACCGGAGCCGCCCCGTCGGTGGGGCTCGCCACCCACACCGGCTCGGGCGTCGCCGCCTGCGAGGCCCTCAAGCTGCTCCTGGGCCGGGGCAGGGTCCGGCCCCTTCCCTGGCTGCTCCACTTCGACCCCTACACCCACTACTTCCGGCGCTACCGCCGTCCCCTGGGCGGACGCAGCCCCCTCTTCCGGCTGCGACTCGCCGTCCTCCGTCGCCTCGTCCCCAACGTCCGGCCCCGCGATCCCGCGGTGGACGGCGGTGTCGAGCCGCTCGGGTAGCCTGGGCGCCCCCCGTCGAGGAGCCGCCGTGTTCGAGTACGCCGAAGCCGCCGTGGAGGGAGCCCTCGCCGCCGGCGCCACCTACGCCGACGCGCGGGTCGTGGTCGGCCGGCAGGAGCACCTCGGGGTCCAGGACGACGTCGTCCAGGCCCTCGACCGCACCGAGGAGGCCGGCCTCGGCGTCCGGGCGCTCCACGGCTCGTCGTGGGGGTTCTTCGCCACCCCCGAACTGACGACGAAGCGGGCCCGCCGGGCCGGCGAGCAGGCCGCGGCGATCGCGGCGGCGTCGGCCCTCGTCCCCGGTCCCGCGCTCGAGTTCGCCGACGTCCCCGTCGTCGAGGACCACTACGCCACCCCCGTCGAGGAGCACCCCTTCGAGCTCTCCCTCTCCGAGAAGGTCGATCTCCTCCTCGAGGTGTCCCGCACGATGCGGGCGGTCGACGGGATCGCCGTCGCTCGGGCCTCGCTCACCTTCTGGGACACCCACAAGTGGTTCGTGTCCTCCCAGGGTCACCGCATCCACCAGCACCTCGTCGAGTCCGGCGGGGGCTTCGACGCCACGGCGGTGGGGGAGCACGAGG
>DRQR01000093.1 GCA_011371355.1 Actinomycetota bacterium | reverse complement strand
GCCCTTCACCTACTGGGACTCCGCCGACGACGCCGTCGCCCTCCTCGACCATCTCGGCGTCGACCGGGCCGCGTTCATCGGGATGTCCCAGGGCGGCTACCTGTCCCTCCGCGCCGCCCTCGCCCACCCCGACCGGGTCGCCGCCCTCGTCCTCATCGACTCCGGCGTCCACGTCGACGACCCCGAGACCCTCGCCGGCTACCGGGGGATGATCGACCACTGGCTGAGCGACGAGCCCCTCGGGGAGGTCGGGCAGATGGTCGCCGGGCTCATCCTCGGCGAGCCGTCCCTCATGGAGCAGTGGATCGCCATCTGGGAATCCCGGGACCGCTCGACGATCGCGCATCCGGCGACCGCCCTCCTCGAACGCGACGACATCTCCGACCGGGTCGCGGAGATCACCTGCCCGGTGCTGATCGTCCACGGGGAGGAGGATCAGGCGATCCCCATCGAGACGGCCCGGGACCTCTGCGCGGCGCTGCCCGACTGCCGGGGGTTCGTCCCGGTCCCCGGCGCGGCCCACGCCCCGAACATGACCCATCCCGAGGTCGTCAACCCGGCGATCGAGGCCTTCCTCGCCGAGGTCTTCGGCTGAGCGGGACCGCGCCCCGACGGTTCAGGGGAGCTCGCGACGGGCCGCCTCGAGGTCGAGACGGTCGAGCCCGACGGCCGCCAAGATCCCCCCGGAGAACACGAAGAGCGCGGCGAGCGACCCCCAGACGACCGTCACCGACGTGAGCCCCTCGGGTCGGTCGAAGGCCCAGACGATGCCCGCCACCCCGGCGAGGAGGGCGGCGACGCCGACCGTCGTCATCGTCAGGGCGGTCGCCTGGTCGAACTCGGCGCGACGAGCCGGCGCGGTGGCGAGCCAGGCGACGATCCAGGCCGCCACGGCGCCCATGACGAAGGTGATGCCGAGCGAGATGTCGTTGGCGTCCACGGGGCTCCCGGTTCGGGTGGGCTGATGATAGCTCCCGCCCGGGCGGGGTAGGGTGCCCCGATGACCGTCCGCCGTCTCCGTCCCGACGAGTGGCCGCTCCTGCGGGCCCTCCGCCTGGCCGCGCTCCTCGACGCTCCCGAAGCCTTCGCCGCCACCCTCGCCGATGCCCTGTCGAGCACCGACGACGACTGGAAGGCCTGGGCCGAGGCCGGCAGCTCGGGCACCGACGCCGCGGTGTTCGTCGCCCACGACGGCGACCATCCCGTCGGGCTCGTCGCCGGCCGGCGCGAGGACGCCGACGTCCATCTCCTCTCCCTCTGGGTCGTCGCCGCCTTCCGGGGTCGGGGGCACGGCGACGCCCTCGTCGACGCGGTCGTCGCCTGGGCCCGGGAGCTCGCAGCCGCGTCGGTCTCCCTCTGGGTCGTCGAGGGCAACGAGCCCGCTCGGCGCCGGTACCGCCGCGCCGGGTTCCGACCCACCGGCCGTACCCAGCCGTTGCCCTCCCGGCCCGAGCTCACCGAGGAGCGGTGGGTGAGGCCCCTCGAGGCCTGAGGGCGAGCTGGCGGGAGAGGGCGAGGAGGCGTCCCCGAGGGTCTCGAAGCTCCCCGTCCTCCTCGAGATAGGGACCGGTGACGTAGCGGGTCCGGAACTCGCCGCGGAGCCAACCCTCCGGCGGGCGGCGACGGCAGTGGACGGTGAGCTCCACGGTGGGGACCCACCCGAACTCCCCGAGTCCGAAGAGCGTCGGAGGGAAGGCGTCGGCGGCGACGAGGAGCCGGAAGGCCGGCGGGAGCGTCGCCGCGTCGAGCCGGACCCAGCCGGCCATCTCCGGTCGGCCTCCCCGCTCCCCCCGGAGGAACCCGGTGCACTCCTCGTCGAGGCGCAGGGAGACCCGGTCGACGATCTCGGGAGCCGCGGCGAACTCCTCCCGGGTCAGGGGCCGCGATTCGTCGACGGGAGGGACGGCGACGGTGGACTCGTCCTCGTCGGGCACTCGGGTGAGATCCCCGAAGGTGGCGAGGAGGGCGAGGACCGGCCGGCCCTCCTGGACGAGGCGCGCCCCGGCCGTCGAATGCCCGGCGCCGACCTTGTGCACCGTCACCTCAACGGTGGCCGTCCCGGGTCGACCCGGCCCGAGGTAGTGGCCGGTGACGGTGACCGGATCGGGATGGGGCACCTCGGCGGCGGCGGCCATCGCCAGACGGGCGAGGAGGTAGCCGCCGTTCACCGCACCGCCGACGACCTCCCAACCCTCCTCGATCTCGATCTGCCGGCTCATGACCCGAAACTCACCCCGAGCCGCCGGGCGGCGGTGATCCAGGGATGGTCGGTGGGCACCGTGCGTCGCCTCCCGGCCACCTCGGCGAGGGGCACCTCGTGGGGTCGGTCGTCTCGAACCCCCACCATCACGCCGAAGCGTTCCGCGGCGATGGTCTCGGCGACCGCGGTGCCGAGGGTGGTGGCGAGGAGCCGATCGTCGGCCGAGGGGGTGCCGCCTCGCTGGACGTGGCCGAGGATCGTCACCCTCGACTCGAGCTTCGTGCGCTCCTCGAGGCGCGCGGCGAGGGTGGCGGTGTCCTCGGGCTGGCCGTCGCCGCCGGTGGCGCCCTCGGCGACGGCGACGATCGAGAAGGTTCCCCCCGCCGAGCGGCGCGCCATGATCGACTCGGCCACCGCGTCGACGTCGAAGGGGAGCTCGGGGACGAGGATCACGTCCGCGCCGCCGGCGACGCCGGCGCCGAGGGTGAGCCATCCGGTGTTGTGGCCCATCGTCTCGACCACGATGATCCGATGGTGGCTGTGGGCGGTGGAGTGGAGTCGGTCGATCGCCTCGGTGGCGATCCCGAGGGCGGTGTGGAACCCCAGGCTCCAGTCGGTGCCCCACACGTCGTTGTCGATCGTCTTCGGCAGGGTGACGATCGGCAGTCCCCTCTCGGCGAGGCGATGGGCGTGCTTCTGGGTCCCGCCGCCGCCGATGCAGACGAGCGCGTCGAGGTGGTGGCGTTCGAAGTTCTCGATCATCGCCTCGGTCATGTCGAGGATC
>DRQR01000092.1 GCA_011371355.1 Actinomycetota bacterium | reverse complement strand
TCCCGGGTGGCCCACCCGGGAACGGCACGGCGCCGCTCCTGACCGAACGCCACCACCCGGGAGCCCCCGACCGGCGTTCGTGTCCGTCGAACCACGAGTCAGGAGCGACTGCCATGCCGAACGCGAAACCCCACGTCGATCTCGATCCGATCCGCGCCCTCGCCGAACGAATCGCCGCCGATCCGACCCTCGCCGAGACGACCTGGCGGACGTCGGTGACCTGGGAGGGAGGACTCCGCTCCACCGCCCGGGTACGGGATCACGAGCCGATCCCCTCCGACGAGCCGGCCACCCTCGGCGGCACCGACACCGCCCCGAACCCCGTCGAGCAGCTCCTCGCCGCCCTCGGCCACTGCCTGGCCGTCGGCTACGTCGTGAACGCTGCGGCGGAGGACCTCGAACTCCGGGACCTCCGGATCGACGTCGAAGGGGCGCTCGACGTGACCACCTTCCTCGGGCTCGGCGACGGCCACGCCGGGTTCCGGAGCATCACCGTCGACGTGCGTCTCGACGCCGACGCCGATCCCGAGGCGCTCGAGCGGCTCCACGAACGGGTCGTGGCCACCTCGCCGGTGGGGCACACGCTCCTCCGACCGGTGCCCGTCGAGGTGACCCTCGGAGGCCGGCGATGAGCGACCTGCACTTCGAGACCCTCCAGATCCACGCCGGTTACGAGGTCGACCCGACGACGACCTCGCAGGTCCCGCCCCTCTACCAGACGTCGGCGTACCGGTTCGCCGACACCGCCCACGCCGCCCGGCTCTTCGGCCTCGAGGAGTTCGGGAACATCTACACCCGGATCATGAACCCGACGGTGGACGTGTTCGAGAAGCGCATCGCCGCGCTCGAGGGCGGCGTCGCCGCGGTGGCGACGGCGTCGGGCCAGGCGGCCCAGGTGACGGCGCTCACCACCTTGGCGAAGGCGGGCGACGAGATCGTCTCGACGAGCTGGCTGTACGGCGGCACCTACAACCAGTTCAAGGTGGCCCTCCCCCGGCTGGGGATCGACGTCACCTTCGTCGAGGGGGACGAACCCGAGGCCTTCGCGCGGGCGATCGGCCCGAGGACCCGGGCCCTCTACGTCGAGACGATCGGGAACCCTCGCCTCAACGTCCCCGACCTGCCGGCGATCGCCGAGGTCGCCCACGACGCGGGGATCCCCCTCGTCGTCGACAACACCTTCGGCGCCGCCGGATACGTCGCCCGACCCATCGACCACGGCGCCGACGTGGTGGTCCACTCGGCCACGAAGTGGATCTGCGGTCACGGGACGTCGATCGGCGGGATCATCGTCGACGCGGGATCCTTCGACTGGAGCCGAAACCCGCTGTTCTCCGAGCCGGCACCCGGGTACCACGGCCTCGTCTTCTCCGAGGTGTTCGGCCCCGAGGGACCCTTCGGGAACATCGCCTTCGCCGTCCGGGGTCGGGTGGAGGGCCTCCGCGACCTCGGCGCCGCCCTGTCGCCCTTCAACGCCTGGCTCTTCCTCCAGGGCCTCGAGACCCTGTCGCTCCGCATGGACCGGCACTGCGAGAACGCCGCGGCGATCGCCCGTTGGCTCGACGAGCGACCCGACGTCGCCTGGGTGGGCTACCCGGGGCTCGAGGACCATCCCTCCCACGAGCGGGCCCGGCGCCTGCTGCGGAACGGGTTCGGCGCGGTGCTGAACTTCGGGGTGGCCGGCGGAGCCGAGCGCGCCCGTCGGGTGATCGACGGCTTCGAGCTCATCTCGACGGTGGCGAACCTCGGCGACGCCCGGACCCTCGCCATCCACCCGGCGTCGACCACCCACCAGCAACTCACCGAGGACGAGCAGCGCGCCGCCGGGGTGACCCCGGAGATGATCCGCCTGTCGGTGGGCATCGAGCACGTCGACGACCTCATCGCCGACCTCGAGCGGGGCCTGGCGGCGGCTCGCTGAACGGACCGGTGGCGGGGATCCCGGGGTCTCCGGGGTCCCCACCGCCGCGAAACGCGCCATCATGGGGACCCGAGGAGGAGACGTGACCGACGCCCACACCTTCGGCTTCGCCACCCGGGCCATCCACGCCGGCCAGCGGCCCGATCCCGAGACCGGCGCCCGAGCCCAGCCCATCTACGCGACGACGTCCTTCGTCTTCGACGACGCCACCCATGCGGCGGACCTCTTCGCCCTCCAGACCTACGGGAACATCTACACCCGGATCGGCAACCCGACGAACGCCGCCTTCGAGGAGCGAATGGCGTCTCTCGAAGGCGGGCTCGGCGCGGTGGCGACGAGCTCGGGTCAGGCGGCCCAGCTCGTGGCGCTCCTGACGATCTGCCGGGAGGGCGACGAGATCGTGGCCAGCCGCTCCCTCTACGGCGGCACCTTCACCCAGCTCGACGTGACGTTCCGGCGGATGGGGATCTCGACGACCTTCGTCGACGTCGCCGACCTCGACGCCCTCGAGGCCGCGATCGGGGATCGGACGAAGGTCGTCTACGCCGAGACGATCGGCAACCCCCGGGCCGACGTCCTCGACATCGCCGCCGTCGCCGAGGTCGCCCACCGCCACGGGGTGCCGCTCATGGTCGACAACACCTTCGCCTCCCCGGCGCTGTGTCGCCCGATCGAGCACGGCGCCGACGTGGTGGTCCACTCGGCCACGAAGTTCATCGGGGGCCACGGCGTGGCCATCGGCGGGGTGATCGTGGAGTCCGGCCGCTTCCCCTGGGACAACGGACGGTTCCCCGAGATCACCGAGCCGTCGCCCGCCTACCACGGGCTCACCTTCTGGGAGAACTTCCGGGAGTACGCCTACCTCACCAAGGCCCGCGTCGAGCTCCTCCGCGACACCGGGGCGTGCCTGTCGCCCTTCAACGCGTTCCTCTTCCTCCTCGGCCTCGAGACCCTCCCGCTGCGGATGGACCGGCACGTCGAGAACGCCGCCGGGGTGGCCCGGTTCCTCCGCGACCATCCCGCGGTGTCGTGGGTGTCGTACCCGATCTTCGACGACAACCCGTGGACGCCCTTGGCGCGCCGCTACACCCCGAAGGGTCCCGGTGCGGTCTTCACCTTCGGCCTCGTGGGCGGCTACGACGCCGGGGTGCGGTTCATCGAGGGGGTCGAGCTCGCCTCCCATCTCGCGAACGTCGGGGACGCCAAGACCCTCGTCATCCACCCCGCCTCCACGACCCACCAGCAGGTCCCATCCGACGAGCGGGAGGCCGCCGGGATCACCGACGACATGATCCGCATCTCGGTGGGCCTCGAGGACCTCGACGACATCCTCTGGGATCTCGATCGCGCCCTCGGAGGTCGGCGGTGACCGTTCCCGACGCCACGCCCCGAGACCGGCTCCGGATCCTCCGAGAGGCCGAGAGCGTCGCCCTCGTCGGGGTGTCGGCGAACCCGCTGCGTTCGTCGAACTTCGTCGCCACCTACCTCGTGCGGACGCCCTTGCGGATCTATCCGGTGAACCCGAACTACGACGAGGTGCTCGGCCTGCGCTGCTACCCGTCCCTCGCCGCCCTCCCGGAGGTCCCCGACATCGTCGACGTCTTCCGCCGCCCCGAGGACCTGCCCGAGGTCGTCGAGGAGGCGATCGCGGTGGGCGCGAAGGTCGTCTGGTTCCAGCTCGGCCTCCGCAACGACGAGGCCGCCAGGAGGGCCGTCGAGGCGGGCCTCGAGGTGGTCCAGGACCGCTGCCTGAAGATCGAACACGCTCGCTTCGCCGGGGGGCTCCACGTC
>DRQR01000091.1 GCA_011371355.1 Actinomycetota bacterium | reverse complement strand
GAGGAAGCGGCGACGACCGGCATCGAAGGTTGGTCCCTGACGTTCCATGGTCCCCCCTGCGGGATCGAACACCGCCATTCTCGCCGGAGCGGGCGCCGCCGGGCAACGACCCTCGGTTTCCCAGTCGGCTCGAGCGGTGGCTCTGAGAGAGCCGTCGAAGCCCCCCCCCCCGGTCCCCCTGTTTGGGAGCCGGAACGGCGCAGCCGACGGCGGGGCGGGCGCGCTTCGCGACCCCCGAGCCACGGCCGGGTCCGATGTCCCTGCGTAGATCGCCTCCGGGGGTCGCCACGAGCAACGGCTATACGTCGGCGCGGGGATCGGACGCGATGTTCGGCCTCATCCGGACACTTAGAGGGGTGAGGGGACGGTCCAGCGTCCTGCGGAGATGAAGGGAGCGACGATGAAGAGCCCGAGGGGAAGCCACCGGTTCAGGATCATGGCGGCGTTGGTCGTCGCAGTGGTCTTCGTCGCCGGGCCCGCATCCGCCGCGGCCGACAGCGACGGCTCGGGGGCTACGGAAGCGGGAGCGATTGCCCGGTATGGAGACTGGGTCATCGATCTGGCTCGAGGCTGGGAGGGAGCCGGGGCGTGTCTGGTGTGGCCCGACGAGCTCGACGTGCCGGAGTGTTTCGACACCGAATCGGGGATGAACCGCCGCATCGCGGAGCTCGAAGCCGAGCTCGCGTCGGCATCGGTTGGTGGCTGGGGCGGGACGGCGGCGGCGTCGGGATCCTCGTGTGCGTCGTATCTGCGGCTGTACGACGGGACCTCGTATTCGGGTGCGGTGCTGTATCTGCGGGGGCGGGGCCGGTGGCTGAACCTGGCCGACTACGGGTTCGATCAGCGAACCTCGTCGTATCGGATCGGGGCCTGTGCGGCGCGGTTCGCCGATTGGTCCGACGGCGCCGGTGCTTGGTATCCGACGTGGCTGACCGAAGCCTACGACCACGCGCCGGCGATGCTGGGCGGATGGAACGACGACGTGTCGTCCGTCTACCTCGCGTAGCATCCCCACGCCGGAGGTGGAGTGGACCGTCGAAGCCCCGCAGGTAGCCGGGACCCCGAGCGCATCGAGGTCTTCGATGAGCTGTACGAGGCGACCTTCGCCCAGGTGTTGGCGTTCTGCCGGCGGCGGACCCCGAGCCTCGAGGACGCCGAGGACGCCGTCGCCGAGGTGTTCCTGATCGCCTGGCGGAAGCTCGATAGGGCCACCTCGGCCGATTCGCCGTTGCTGTGGCTGTATGCGGTGGCGGCGAAGGTGGTGGCCAACCAGCGTCGCGGTCGCCGCCGTTTCCTGCGGCTCGTGGATCGAGTCGCCCGGTTCGTGGATCCCGGACTCGAACCGGGGGTGGAGGAGCAGATGCTCACCGCAGCCGCAGCCGCCGACGTGGTGGCCGCCCTCGGGCGGCTGCGTCCCCTGGACCGCGAGCTCCTCCGCCTCGTCGCCTACGAACGGCTCACCTACGCCGAAGCCGGCCAGGTGGTGGGCCTGTCGGAGACGACGGTCCGCTCGAGGGTGTTCCGAGCCCGCCGGCGCCTCCGCCGGCATCTCGATGCAACTCGACGCGACGATCCTGGCCTGGTGGACACTCACCGACACGAACGACCCGAACCACCACCCGGCAACGGTCGGGAGACCCAGCCATGAACGAACGCGACCTCTTCGACGCCCTCCGCGAAGCCGACCCGGCCGCCGGGATCGACCCGGCCGAGACGGCCCGGATCAAAACCCGCATCCGGGCCCGCGTCCTGGCCGACGGATCCCCTCGACCCACGAGCCGGCGGCGGATGCTGCTGGCCGTCACGGTGGCGGTCCTGGCGTTGGCGGCGGTCGCTGCCGCGGTGTATCTCACCCGCCAACCCACCCAGATCTCGGGGATCGGGTGTGCCGCCGACCTCGACCTCGACGCCGTCCATGTCATTCCCCCAACCGGCGGCCTCGACCCGCAACAATGCGCCCCCCTGTGGGCCGACGGCACCATCACCAACCCCGACATCGCCCCAGCCGGTGAGGTCCCGCCGCTGACGGGTTGTGTCAACGACGCCGGCACCCTCATCGTGTTGCCCACCGACGACCAAGGAATCTGCGAACAGCTCGACATGGCCGTGTACACACCCGCTCCGAAGGTCACCAGCTCGATGGTCGAGGTCGAGAACCGGCTCGTCGAGCAGATCAACCCGCACGTCTGCCCCAGCTTCGACCAGGCCCGACGCATCGCCGAAGACGCCCTCACCGACGCCGGCATCGACGACTGGACCGTCGCGGTGTCTCAACCCCCCACCGACCAACGCCCCTGCCCCTCGCTGTCGTTCGACCACACCACCCGACGGATCCTCCTCGTCCCCATCGACCGCATCGGCCCCTGACCCGCACCGGCATCCAGGTCGCGAAAACAATCCCTACCAAACGCGCGATGAACCCGCCCCTGCCGGACACCTCCATGAGTGAAGGCCCCACCGAGAGGAGGTTCCGATGGTCCGGACAGTTCACAGACGTACGAGGTTGCTCGCATGGGCGGTCTTAGGAGTTCTTCTCGGTTCCGGACTTGCCTCCGCCGCGACCCGGGTCGAGACAGCGGCCGCACCGTCATTCGACGAGTCCCGCTTCGACGCGGATGTCTATCCGGCGATCGACGTGATCCACCGACCCCCCAGCATCCTCGTTGCCGGAGAAGCTGTTCCGCTCGGTTTCGCTTTCGTTTGCGGGTACGCGAACGGTGCAGGCCAGTGCAGGCCGAGCGCGCGTCTGTTCGTGGCGCATGGCTCAGATCCGTTCACGGAGATCAAGGTGGAGGAGTGGGATCGTGACACGTTGGCAGGTGTCGGAGCCCGGCTGCCCGCTGCGGCTGCCAACAACGACGACAGCCTTCGGTACTACCTCGAGGTTGTAGACGAGACGCGGGACGTGTCGCTTCGATACCCCACCGCCGGCTACTTCGAGTCGGTGGTTGCCGTGGATCCCGTAGAGGTTCGTCTTGGGACGGCGCGAGCGGTCGACGGAGAGGCCGTGGCGGCCTTCGGATGGGGGCCTGGGCCGGGCAACGTTGGAGTGGAGCAAGGGCCCGAGCGTCCGACCTCCGGCCCTGAAGCCATCGCGGTCGCTCCCAGCGGTGGCCTCCTCGCGGTTCTCGACGGTATCAACCAGCGGGTCGTGGTTCGGGACCTGGCAACAGGAGCCGAGTCCCACTTCGGGGTCGACGCTCAACTCGGAGATCTGGCGATCACCGATGAAGGGCGAGTCACCGTCCTCGACTCCGTAGGCGTCTCCGATGGTGGTGGACCACCGATTCCGCGCTTGTCGCTCTTCGATGCCTCGGGGAATCTCCTCCGATCAGCACCGGTGTTCTTGGACACACCCCACGCGATTCTGCCGAACGGAGCGGTAGTCGGGATCGATGGCCTCACGGTGACTCCGTTCACTCGGGCCGGCCAGGCCCGCGATCGCGCAGCGCAGCGGACGTCCTT
>DRQR01000090.1 GCA_011371355.1 Actinomycetota bacterium | reverse complement strand
TAGGCGAGCTCCTCGTCGAGGGGGACCTCGTCGGTGAGGCGGCCGATGGGGCGCCGGCGGAGCCGGGCGTCGTGGAGGCGGTGGGCGAGGGCGGTCGGGTTCACCTCGCCCTGAGCCCCACCGAGCCGATCCGGTCGAACTCGACGAGGACGTGGTCGCCGGCAGCCAGGGGCACCGCCGCGGTGAGCGCCCCCGAGAGGACCCAGCGGCCCGCGGCGAGACCTTGTCCGCGGGAGGCGAGCTTGCGGACCGCCCAGGCCACCGCGGCCGCCGGGTGGTCGAGGGACGCGGCGCCGGTGGCGGTGGCGACGAGCTCCCCGTTCTTCCAGAAGGCGCAGCCGAGGACCCGCAGGTCGAGGACGTCGGGTGGGCTGAGACGCCCACCGACCAGGTAGCGACCCGCCGAGGAGTTGTCGGCGGCGACGTCGGGCAGGGTGAAGCGGTAGCCGGCGAATCGGGAGTCGAGGACGTCGACGGCCGGGGCGACGGCGGTCGTGGCGGCGAGGACGTCGGCGGCGGTCGTCGCCGGATCGTCGAGGTCCCGCCCGATGAGGAACGCGATCTCGGGTTCGGCCCTCGGCTGGATGAGGGCGTCGGTGTCGAGCTCCTCGCCCACGTCGAGGGCCATCGACGCGGTGAGCCAGCCGTAGAGGGGCTCGTCCACCCCCATCTGGGTCTGCTTCGCCCGGCTCGTCAACCCGAGCTTGAGGGCGGTGACCGGGGCGCCCGAGTCGGCGTAGCGGGCGACGACGGCGTCTTGGATCTCGTAGGCGTCGTCGACGGTGAGTCCTGGATGCTCGTCGGTGAGGGGGGCGATGGACCGCCGGGTGCGGATCGCCTCCCAGAGCCGGTCGGCGGCGGCGGCGACGTCGATCATCCGGCGGCCTGGGCTTCGGCGGCCCGTCGCTCGAGCTCCACCGCCACGTCGATGATCATGTCCTCCTGGCCCCCGACGACCTTGCGGCGTCCGAGCTCGAGGAGGATCTCCTTCGTGTCGATTCCGAAGCGCTCCGCGGCCCGGCGGGCGTGGAGGAGGAAGGATCCGTACACCCCCGCATACCCCAACATGAGCCCGTCGCCGTCGATCACCCCCTGGTCGGGCTTGAGGGGTCGGACCACCTCGTCGGCCACCTCGACGACCCGCATCGGATCGACGCCGGTGGCGTAGCCGCTCCGCTCGCAGGCGGCGACGAGGACCTCGGTGGGACAGTTCCCCGCGCCCGCCCCGAGCCCCGTCGTGCACCCGTCGACCTGGTCCACGCCCTCTTCGAGGGCGGCGAGGGAGTTGGCGACGGCGAGGGAGAGGTTGTTGTGGGCGTGGATGCCGACCGCGCAGTCGAGCCGGGCCTTCAAGGTGGCGACCCGGCGTCGGGCGTCGTCGATGGTCATCGCCCCGGCGGAGTCGACCACGTAGACGCAGTCGGCGCCGTAGCTCTCCATCTTCGCGGCCTCCTCGGCGAGGTGGTCCGGTTCGATCATGTGGGACATCATGAGGAAGCCGACGGCCTCCATGCCGAGCTCCTTGGCGAGCTCGATGTGCTGTTGGGAGATGTCGGCCTCGGTGCAGTGGGTGGCGATGCGGGCCACCGACGCCCCGGCCTCTCGGGCCCTCACGAGGTCCTCCTTGATCCCGATGCCGGGGAGCAGGAGCACGGCGATCTTCGCGTGCTGCGCCTCCTCGGCGGCGACCCGGATGAGCTCCATCTCGTCGGTGGCCGAGAACCCGTAGTTGAAGGACGATCCGCCGAGGCCGTCGCCGTGGGAGACCTCGATGACGGGGACTCCGGCGGCGTCGAGGCCCCGTACGACGGCCCGGACGTCCTCGATCCGGAAACGATGGGCGAGGGCGTGGGAGCCGTCCCGGAGCGTCGAGTCGGTGAGCCGGAAGGCGGCGGTCATGCCCGCACCTCCTGGAGGCGCTCGGCCATGGCCTCGCCCACCCGGGTGGCGGCGGCGGTCATGATGTCGAGGTTCCCGGCGTAGGGCGGGAAGAAGTCCGCGGCGCCCTCGACCTCGATGAGGGCGACGACCCGGGCGGCGGCGGGCCCACCCGGGGTGGCGAAGGGCCCTTCGTCGAAGACCGGTTCGGCGGTCAGGCGATAGCCCGGCACGTACTCCCGGACGGCCTTCTCGGCCCGGAGGATCGCCTCGGCGACGGCGGCCTCGTCGTAGCCGTCGGGGAGGGCGCAGAAGACCGTGTTGCGCATGAGGATCGGCGGCTCGGCGGGGTTGAGGATCATGATCGCCTTGCCGTGTCGGGCGCCGCCGACCTCGACGAGGCACGACGAGGTCGTCTTCGTGAACTCGTCGATGTTCTGCCGGGTCCCCGGACCGGCGGACTTCGAGGCGACGGTGGAGACGATCTCGGCGTAGGGCACGTCGACGACCGAGGCGACCGCGGCGACGATCGGGGTCGTGGCCTGGCCGCCGCAGGTGATCATGTTCACGTTCGGGGCGTCGAGGTGCTCGTCGAGGTTGACGATGGGGACGACGGGAGGCCCGAGCTTCGCCGGGGTGAGGTCGACGACCCGGAGCCCCACCTCCTCGTACCGCGGTGCGTGGCGGCGATGGACCCAGGCGCTCGTGGCCTCGAAGACGAGCTCGAACTCGTCGGCGTGGTCGATGAGCCAGTCGACGCCGTCGGGCGTACCGACGAGGCCGTGACGTCTCGCCAGGGCGAGGCCCTCGGAGTCGGGGTCGATCCCGACGACGGCGCGCAGGTCGAGGACGTCGGATCGGAGGAGCTTGAACATGAGATCGGTCCCGATGTTCCCGGATCCGACGATGGCGCAGGGTACGGACACGATGCCTCCTCTCAGACGAACCGGACGGTGACGGACCCGAGACGATCGAAGTCGGCGCGCACGACGTCGTCGGCCCGGACGTCGAAGGCCGCATGGAGGGAGCCGGTCATCACGAACCGGCCCGCCTCGAGGGCGACGCCGTGGGGGGCGAGGGTGTTCGCGAGCCAGGCGACGGCCCGCAGGGGATCGCCGAGGGCGGCGGCGCCGGCGCCGGTCCCCATCGTCTCGCCGTTCTTCGTGACCACCATGCCGACGAGCCGGGGCTCCCAGTCGTCGATGGCCACGGGATGGCCGCCGAGCACCACGGTGCCGCAGGAGGCCAGGTCGGCGATCGTGTCGGGGAGGCGGATGCGCCAGTCCTCGATCCGAGAGTCGACGACCTCGATCGCCGCCACCGCGTGGGTGACGGCGCGGGCGGCGTCGAGGAGGGTGACGCCGGGTCCCTCGAGGGTCTCGCCGAGGAGGAGGGCGATCTCCGCCTCGGCCTTCGGTTGGATGAACCGCCCCATGGGGAGCTCGGTGCCGGAGTCGGCGGTCATCGAGCCGAGCACGGGCCCGTAGTCGGGCTCGTCGACCCCGAACATCTCCTGCATCGGCTTCGAGGTGAGGCCGAGCTTGTAGCCGACGATCTCGTCGCCCTCGGCGAGGAGCCGCTCGACGAGGCGAAGCTGGACCGCGTAGCCGTCGTCGGGGGTCATGGCGGGATCGGCGTCGGTGAAGGGCGGGATCGGGACCCGGTCTACGAGGGCGCCGTGGAGGAGGGCGGCGCGTTCGTCGGGGGTCATCGCGTCCTCCCTCCCACGAGCCGTGCGGGACGCCAGCCGAGGTTCCGGGAGATCGCCTCGGCGGCGGCCATGACGGCCCCGGCGTGACCCTCGAGCGAGGTCCGCTTCAACCGGAGGGTGGGGCCGGCCGCGGAGATCGCCGCGATCACCGAGCCGTCGAAGTCGCGGATGGGCGCCCCGACCGAGGCGATCCCGATGTTCGACTCGTTGACGTTCTGGGCGTAGCCGCGTTCGCGCACCTCGGCGAGGTCGGCGCGGAGGCGGTCGTGGTCGACGATCGTGTAGGGCGTGAGCGCCGGGAGCTCCCACCCGTCGAGGATCGCGTCGAGCTCGTCGGGAGGGAGGTGGGCGAGGAGGGCCTTGCCGGTCCCGGTGCAGTGGGCCCAGTTGCGCCGTCCCACCTCGTTGAAGAGCCGCAGGGTGTGGGAGGACTCGATACGCTCGACGTAGACGACCTCCCGCCCGTCGAGGTGGGCGATCTGGACGGTCTCGCCGGTGAGTTTCCAGAGCTCCTCGAGGGGTCCGATCGCCGCGGCGTGGAAGTCGGTGTTCAAGGTGACCGCGGCGCCGAGCTCGGCGAGGACGAGGCCGGGTCGGTAGCGGCCGGTGGCGGGGTCCTGGCGGAGGAAGCCCTCGGCGGCGAGGGTCTTCGCGAGGCGATGGACCGTCGACTTGCCGAGACCGAGCTCCCGGGCGAGCTCGGAGACCCCGAGCTCCCGTTCGGCGTGCCGGAAGGCCTTGAGGACCCGGAGGGCGTTGCGGACCGAGGTGAGGAGTTGGTCGGCCATCATGCACGCTCCCGGAGGGCGCCGAGGAGGGTGCGCCGGACCGTCGTCGGGTCGGGTCGGGGCTCCCGGGCGAGTTCGGCGAGGGCGGGGTCGTCGGGGGCGAGGGCGGAGGCGACGAGGGCGTGGGCGACGGGGAGGCCGGCGACCCAGGCCCCTTCGAGCTCGTCGACGAGGCCGGCGGGGGCGAGCCGTCGGAGGGTCTCGTAGTCCTGGGCGGCGGCGGCGTGGGCGTTCGCGAGGCCGGTGCCGGCGTGGCCGGCGTGGTGGGGTCCGAGCTCGGCGCCGGGGTTGACGACGAGGTGGTAGAGGTGGGTGGAGATCCCGAGGGTGCGCCGGACCTCGGCGCCGGCCGGTCCGCGGGTTTCGTCGACGAGCCCGAGGGGCGGGAGGACCACCGGGTCGAAGAATCGGAGGGTCCATCGGAGCTCGCCGAGGGCGTCGTCGAGGGCGACCTCGGGACCGACGGGTTCGGGGAGGGCTTCCCGGGTGGCGATGACGTGGAGGCTCTGGACGCCGGCGGCGGCGACGGTGAAGGGGCCGGCGAAGAGGGGCATGCGGGCCCGGACGGCGGGCGGCAGCCCCGCGGCGCGGGCCCGGTAGGCCTCGTGGACGGTGCGGACGTAGTCCGCCATCGCTCGCCGCATCGCCTCGGGTCCGGCCATGGCACGAGCATAGCGGATCGTTCCGGCATGCGGGAGCGCTGTCCGCAGGGCGAGACGACCGAGGGGCATCCAGGGGGCCCGGGACCGTCGACGGCGGGGTCGCGATGACGCATTCGTCTCAGGAAGCGGCCGAGGGAGCGGTGGTGACGCCCCGCGCGCGACACCTCACCCGACGCATTCGCATCACCGCTCTGTTCCGATATGAGGAACGAGAGGCTTGTGGGCGGAACGAACGGCTGGTACGGTCGCCGCACCGAGGAGGACGATCCATGGGCATCCTGCGGCTCGCACACGTCGACATCTCCGTACCCGACCTCGACCTCGCCACGGCCTACTACACCGAGGTCATCGGCATGATCGAGGTGGAGCGCACCCCCGACCGGGTCTACCTCAAGTGCTGGGACGAGGAGGACCACCACTCCCTCGCCCTCCGGTACGACCCCCGGGTCGGCCTCGACCGGATGAGCTTCAAGGTCGAGCGCGAGGACGACCTCGCCGAGCTCGAGCGGGCCGTCGAGACCTACGGCTACGCCGTCGAGCGCATCTCGAAGGGCGAGGAACCGGGCCAGGGGGAGTCGATCCGCTTCGACACCCCCTCGGGTCAGCAGATGGAGCTCGTCTACGACGTCGAGAAGGTCGGACGGCTCCTCCCCAAGGTGAATCCCCATCCGATCCCCGAGAACCTCCTCCCCGGCATCGCGCCCCCCCGCATGGACCATCTCCTCGTCACCGCCGAGGAGGTGCCCGAGGCCACCCGCTTCTTCATGGAGGTCCTCGGCTTCCGCCTCACCGAGCAGCTCCTCGACGGGGACGGTCACCAGATCGGGGTGTGGATGGAGCGGTCCCACAGCCCCCACGACCTCGCCGTGGTCACCGGCGTCAACGGCGGCCTCCACCACTTCGCCTACTGGCTCGACGACTGGGACCACGTCCGTAAGGCCGCCGACATCCTCGCCTACAACGCGATCCAGATCGACGTGGGCCCCACCCGCCACGGCATCACCCGGGGCGAGACGATCTACTTCTTCGATCCCCTCGGGACCCGCAACGAGGTCTTCACCGGCGGCTACCGACCCGACCCCGATTTCCCGACGATCACCTGGACCGAGGACAACATCGGCAAGGCGATCTTCTACTACGAGGGAGAGCTCAACGACCGCTTCATGAAGGTGCACACATGAGCGGGATCCTCCGTCTCTCCCACGTCGAGGTGCGAGTCCCCGACCTCGAGCTCGCCACCGCCTTCTACGTCGAGGTCGTGGGCCTCATCGAGACCGGCCGCGACCGGGAGCGGGTGTTCTTGAAGGCCTGGGACGAGCACCAGCACCATTCGGTGATCCTCACCGAGGCCCCCACCTACGGGCTCGAGCACGTCGGGTTCAAGGTCGAGCGCCTCGACGACCTCGCCCACTACGAATCCCGCCTCGAGGCGGCGGGCTTCCCGGTGAAGCGACTCGGTCGGGACGAGTTCGTCGCCGGCCACGGCGACGCGATCCGCTTCCGGGCGCCCACGGGCCACCTCGTCGAGCTCGTCTACGGGATGGACCAGGTCGGGAACATGCTGCCGCTCACGAACCCGCCGCCCGAGCCGGTGGGGCTCGTCGGGATGCATCCGCCCCGCATCGACCACGTCTTCCTCATGGCCGAGGACGTCGACGAGGCCACCCGCTTCTTCACCGAGGTCCTCGACTTCCGGCTCGCCGAACAGGTCCTCGGCGACGACGGCCACCGGCTCGTCGCCTTCCTCGAGCGCACCCACACCCCCCACGACCTCGCCTTCGTCACCGGACCCCAGGGCGGCCTGCACCACTTCGCCTTCTGGGTCGACGACTGGAACGAGGTCCGCCGCGGCGCCGACCTCTGCTCCTACCACGGGGTGGAGATCGACGCCGGACCCACCCGCCACGGCGCCACCCGCGGCTATGGCCTCTACTTCTTCGACCCCGCCGGCAACCGCAACGAGGTCTACACCGGCGGATACTGGGTCGACCCCGACTCGGAGCCGGTCACCTGGACCGAGTCGGAGATGGGACGGGCGATCTTCTACTACGAGGGCGTCGTGAACCAACGATTCCTGACCGTGCACTCGTGAGGCCGCCGATGGACGACGACCGCCGCGACGAGCCTCGCTTCCCCACCACCGACCGGCCCGACGCGCCCCTCTACCTGGCGAGGTACCACGAGCGGCGAGCCCGGGAACTCGTCGAGGACGTCGAGACCGACGACGAGGATCAGCCCCTCTACCTCCGATCCTTCCGCCGCCGGACGCGGACCGGCGACGGTCCCGTTTGGGAGGGTCGGGACCTCGCCTTCGCCCAGTCCCTCAGCGAGTCGAACCGAACGAAGGAGATCTCCGCGCCTCCCGAGGCCCACCGGGCGGTGATCAACGAGGTCTACCTCGTCCGGCACGGCGAGACCCAGGGGTACTCCTCCGAGAGCGGCCTCACCCCCTTGGGGACCTGGCAGGCCCACACGAAGGGCCGGGACCTCGCCAAGCGGCTCCGCGACGGGGAGACGGTGGTCGTCGCCTGTGCACCGACGAACCGGGCCACGGAGACGGCCGAGAACCTCCACCGAGGCCTCGTCCAGGGGCTCACGATGTTCGACAAGGACGTCAAGGCCTTCGAGCCGCGCCCGATGGTGGAGTTCCGCAACTTCCAGGTGGCGACGCCCTCGGGACTTCGGGACGTGACCTCGGCCTTTCGGGAGTACTACTCGCTCTTGGAGGAGTACGAGCGGGTCGCCCTCGGCGACCGCCCCATGTGGCTCGTGGAGATCGATCGGTTCTGGCGGACCCAGCAGGGAGGCGGGGATCCGATCCAGCACTGGCTCACCGTCCCGATGATGCACTTCGAGCCCCCGGCGATGTGCGTCCGACGCTTCTGGCGGGGCATCCAGGCCCTCTCGGCGGAGCATCCCGGCGCGCGGCTCGTGATCTGCACCCACTCGGGTCCCATTCGCGCCTTCGCCATCTGGGCCTTCGGCTACGACCCGGGTGAGCCCTACAACGTCGAGCACGTCCGGGTCCGCCTCTTCGAGGAGGGCGACGCCGCGTTGGTCGGGTACCGCAACCGAGTCCAGGAGGTCCACATCCCCGCGCTCGACGAGTTGCCGATCTGGGAGGAGACGTGAACGACTTCGTCCTCTGGTTCGAGGAGTACGAGCCCGCTCACCTCCCCATCGTGGGAGGCAAGAACCGCAGCCTCGGGGAGATGACCCGGGCCGGACTGCCCGTGCCCCCCGGCTTCGCCCTCACCACCCTCGCCTACGAGGCGATGCGCGACCAGGACGAGCTCGCCCGCCGGGAGGTCCGGGAGCTCCTCTCCCACGTCGACCTCACCGACGCCTCGGGACTCCAGGAGCTCGCGGCGAAGGTACGGCGACGCATCGAGGCGATCCCCATGCCCGCCGAGGTGGAACGCGCCCTTCGCGACGCGTACGCGGCGCTCTGCGAACGCTGCGGCGTCGACGACGTGCCCGTCGCGGTGCGGTCGTCGGCCACCGCGGAGGACCTCGTCGACGCCTCCTTCGCCGGACTCCAGGACACGTTCCTGTGGGTGCGGGGCATCGACGACGTCCTCGCCCACGTCCAGCGGTGCTGGTCGTCGTGCTTCACCGACCGGGCGATCGCCTACCGCCACGAGATGGGCCACGACCACGACCGGCTCCTCATGAGCGTGGCGATCCAGAAGATGGTGCGGCCGAAGGCGGCCGGCGTCGCCTTCACCCTCAACCCCTCCGACGGGGACCGTTCCCAGGTGGCCATCGACTCGGCGTGGGGCTTCGGGGAGGCGGTGGTCTCGGGCGAGGTGACGCCGGACAACTTCCTCGTCGACAAGGTGATCTACGAGATCGTCTCTCGGACGATCTCCCCGAAGGTCGTCGAGTACCGCCTCGACGAGGCCACGAACCGCGTCGTGAAGGCCGAGGTACCCGACGATCGGGTGAACGCCCCGTCGCTCACCGACGACGAGGCGAAGGCCGTCGCGGCGATGGCCCGCCGGGCCGAACGGCACTTCGGGGGACCTCAGGACGTCGAGTGGGCGATCGACGCCGATCTCCCCGACGGCGAGAACGTCATCCTGCTCCAGTCCCGTCCCGAGACGGTCTGGAGTCAGAAACCTCGTACCCCGGTCGCTCGGGCCACGAGCGATCCGATCGAAGGGATCGTCGCCACCCTGCTCAACCCGGTCCACACCCGGGGCAGGGGATCGACGGTCGGCGAGTAGGCAACGAGAGGAAAGAGAGGGAGGCACCATGGCAGAGGGAAGGTTCCCGAGCCCGTTCGAGATCGAGACGCCCCCGGGGGCCGAGGGATGGGAGGAGCTCTACACGTACTCGCTCCCGTTCTCGGAGGATCGGCGTGCGTATGAGGAGTCCGTCTTCTGGTTCCAGGACGGGATCCACTGGCCGGAGGTCCTGCCCCCGTGGGACGCGACGTTCTACGAGTACGCGATCGCGTCGCTGTCGCAGTACAACACCCGCCACTACCTCATCCCGCCGGCCCTGGGGATCGACTACCGGGTGCTGAACGGCTACGCGTACCTCACCCCGGTGCCGGTCACCGATCCGGCCGAGATCGAGGCGCGGGTGCCGAAGTTCATGGAGCGGGCCGGCTACTACTTCCAGAACTGGGATCGGCTCTACGACAACTGGAAGGAGAAGATCCGGCGGCTCACCGAGGAGCTCAAGCGCCTCGACCTGTCGCCGTTGCCCGAGGTCGAGCCCATGGAGGTGATCACCGAGGGTCGCGGCGAGGGTTCGGGGATGCGGCTCATCGAGAACTACCGGGAGCTCCTCAACCAGGCGCTGCGGCTGTGGCAGTACCACTTCGAGTTCCTCAACCTGGGCTATGCCGCCTATCTCGACTTCTTCGGGTTCTGCAAGGAGGCGTTCCCGAACATCCCCGACCTGGCGATCGCGAAGATGGTGGCCGGGGTCGAGGTGGATCTCTTCGTCCCCGACGAGAAGCTCCGGGAGCTGGCGAAGCTCGCCATCGAGCTCGGCGTCGACGCGATGTTCGACGACGGTGATCCGGAGGCGATCATGGCGAAGCTCGCCGAGTCGGACGCCGGGCGGCGGTGGCTGGCGAAGTGGGACGAGTACAAGGATCCCTGGTTCAACTTCTCGAACGGCTCCGGCTTCTACCACACCGACGAGGTGTGGATCGAGCATCTCGAGATCCCCTTCTCCTACCTGCGGAACTACATGGAGAAGTTCCGGGCCGGGGAGGACCTCTCCCGCCCGATCGAGGAGCTGCGCGCCGAGCGGGACCGGGTGGTCTCCGAGTACCTCGAGCTCCTTCCCTCGGAGGAGGACAAGGAGGCCTTCAACCAGAAGCTCGGCCTCGCCCGGGTCGTGTTCCCCTACGTGGAGAACCACAACTTCTGGGTGGAGCACTACTCCCACGCCATCGTCTGGCGGAAGATGCGGGAGCTCGGGGACACCCTCGTCCACGCCGGGTTCCTCGCCGAGCGCGACGACGTCTTCTACCTGAAGCGGAACGAGGTCAGCGACGTCCTGTGGGACTACTACTCGGCGTGGGCCGTCGGCACCGAGCCGCGGGGCACCGTGTACTGGCCGCGGGAGATCGAGCGTCGTAAGGGGATCCTCGACGTCCTGCGTGCCTGGTCGCCGCCGCCGGCCCTCGGAGAGCCGCCGGAGGTGGTCACCGAGCCCTTCACGATCATGCTCTGGGGCATCACCTCGGACTCCATCGGCATGTGGCTGTCCGGCGGAGGCGAGGAGGCGCCGGCCGACGGGCTCAAGGGCTTCGCGGCCTCGCCGGGGGTGGCCGAAGGCCCGGCCCGGGTGATCCTCACCGCCGACCAGATCGGCGAGGTCCAAGAAGGCGAGATCCTCGTCGCGCCCCTCACCGCGCCGTCGTGGGCCCCGATCTTCAACAAGATCAAGGCGACGGTCACCGACATCGGTGGCATGATGAGCCACGCGGCGATCGTGTGCCGGGAGTACGGACTCCCGGCGGTGACGGGAACGGCGTTCGGGACGAAGCAGATCAAGACCGGCCAGGTGATCCGTGTCGACGGCTCCACCGGGACGGTGACGATCCTCGAGTGAACGTGCCGGTGGGGTCGGGGCGGTGGCGTCCGCCCCGACCCCACCGGTGGGACGACCAAAGGAGGCGAGGTGCTCTCGAAGGAACTGAACGAGCAACTGACCCGGGTGGGCCCGGGCACCCCCATGGGCGAGCTGCTGCGGCGCTACTGGTACCCGGTGGCGTTCACCCGCGAGCTCGACGAGTTCCCGGTGAAGAAGACCCGACTCCTCGGAGAGGACTTCGCGGTCTACAAGACGCCCGGCGGCGAGTACGGGATCATCCAGGAGAAGTGCCCCCACCGGCACGCCTCCTTGGCCTATGGGATCGTCGAGGACTGCGGGATCCGCTGTGAGTATCACGGCTGGAAGTTCGACCTGACCGGCCAGTGCGTCGAACAACCGGCGGAGCCGGAGAAGTCGTCCTTCAAGGACAAAATCAAGGCCTTCGCGGGCAAGGCCGAGGAGATGGGCGGGATGGTCTGGGCCTACATCGGTCCCGAGCCCGCCCCGGAGCTCCCCCGCTTCGACGTCTACGTGGATCCGGGTATCCGCGACGTCGGCTGGACCGTGCTGCCCTGCAACTGGCTGCAGATCATGGAGAACTCGGTGGATCCGCACCACGTCGAGTGGCTCCACGGGGCCTACTTCCACTTCCTCGGGGCCCAGCAGGGGTTCGAGGCGCCCCCGGCCTTCTACAAGAAGCACGTCAAGGTCGGGTTCGACCCCTTCGAGTGGGGGATCATCAAGCGCCGGGTCCTCGAGGGTCAGACCGAGGAGGACGACGACTGGAAGATCGGCCATCCCCTCGTCTTCCCCTACCACATGCGGGTCGGGGGGGCCGGCATCGACCAGATGCAGATCCGGGTGCCGATCGACGACACCCACACCTGGGTGGCCTTCTACTCGCTCCACAACCCCGAGGGGATCGAGGAGTACCCGCCGCAGGTCTACCCCTACGACTACGAGTTCGAGTGGATCGACGACAAGGGGAACTTCATCGTCGACTACATCGAGGGTCAGGACATCATGGCCTGGGTCACCCAAGGGGCGATCACCGACCGTTCCGCCGAGCACATCGGCAAGTCGGACATCGGCATCGTCGCCCTCCGGCGCATGTTCCGGGAGCAGATGGCCCTCGTCGCCGAGGGCAAGGACCCGACCGTGGGCTTCACCCGCGAGCCCCACGATCGGATCGAGCTGCCCTGCGAGAAGAACAAGTTCGGTGCCGGGCTCGACTTCGCCCTCCAGTGGATCGACGGCGGGTCGTCGCGGTACAGCCCCTACAAGGACGACCTGAAGAAGCTCCACATCAACGCGGCGATCGCGCGGGGTGAGATCACCGGCACCTCCGAAGTGCCGGGTCAGTGACGGCCCGCAGGAGACCGACGCCGGAGGAGCGGGATGCGATCGTCATCCCGCTCCGACCGCGCACCGAGCCCCGATGGTGGGAGGAGGACCGGCGCCGACATCTCCGGGATCGCCCGGAGTTCTGTCCCCGCTGCGGCGGGTCGATCGTCGGCGACGGCGGGATCGCCGTCGAGTACTGGGAGGCCGACGAGCGGATCTACCACTGCTGGTGCCGGGACTGCGGGTGGGCCGGGAACGTGGTGCCGGTGTCGAGGATGATCGGTCACGAGCCGGAACATTGAGGAGGTCGGAGATGGCGACGACACGGCGGGTCCCCGAGCTCACCCTCGCCGGGGCGCAGACGGCGGTGGAGGCCGCCCTCGCCCGCGCGAAGGAGCTCGGCGTCGAGGTGGTCGTGGCGGCCACCGACCGCGCCGGGCGGCTGCTCGCCTTCGCCCGGATGGACGGTGCCTTCGTCCTGTCGATCGAGGTGGCGGTGAAGAAGGCGAAGACGGTGTGTCTCGCCGCGGGCGCCGCGACGGCGGGGTTGTGGGAGGTCTTCGGGAACGACCCGGAGCTGCTCCACGGGCTCGCCCCGAAGCTCGACGACGTCGTCCCGGTCGGCGGTGGGGTGCCGATCACCGTCGACGGGGAGCTCGCCGGTGCCGTGGGGGTCTCGGGGGCCACGGCCGCCCAGGACGCCGACATCGCGGCCGCCGGAGCCGCGGCCGTCTCCGACTGACTCCTGCTCGCCCGGTCGACCTCGAGCCGATGCCCGCGACCGGGCACCCAGGTCGAACCGGTGCCGCACGGGGGGTCGTCGAGGTGGGGTGGAGTCCCGTCGGCCCCGTCGGCGTCCCTTCCTGGTAGGGTGGCCCGACCACCACCCGGGGTGGCCGTCGACGAGGAGAGTAGGGGGGAACCATGTCCACCGCCAGGGGCCGAGCCGGCCGTTCGTTCGCGTTCGCCGTGACGGTCGTCGTCACGTTGGTGCTCACCATGGGGGGCGCCGGTCGGGCCGGGGCGGTGGTGCCGGGCGAGAACGGCGAGATCGTCTACGAGCGGGAGGGCGACATCTGGGTGATGAACGCCGACGGCACCGACCAGCGGCTGCTCTACGCCGGGGACGGCAGCACCGAGCGCGACCCCGTCTGGTCGCCGGACGGGACGAAGCTCGCGTTCGTGTCC
>DRQR01000089.1 GCA_011371355.1 Actinomycetota bacterium | reverse complement strand
GCCCTCGTCACCGGCGCCACCGGGACGATCGGCGGAGCGATCGCCCGGCGACTCGCCGAGGCGGGGGCCGAGGTGGTGGTCCACGGCTCGCCGGCGAGCGGCGACCGGGCCGAGGCCCTCGCCGCCGAGCTCGATCCCCCCGGCCACGTCGTCGTCGCCGACCTCGCCGTCGACCCGGAGGGCTGCCTCGACGCCGCCGTCGCCGCGGTCGGTCTCCTCGACGTCCTCGTGAACAACGCGGCGCGGGACGTCGCCGGCGACGCATCCGACGACTGGGAGGCGATCCGCGCGGTCAACCTCGACGCGGTCATCGCCCTGACCCGCCGCTTCGCCGCCACGAGCCGCGGCGGGTCGGTGGTGAACGTCGCCTCCATCGAGGCCCACCGTCCCGCGCCCGGCCATGCCCTCTACGGGGTCTCGAAGGCCGGGGTCGTGGCCTGGACCCGGGCGGCGGCCCTCGAGCTCGGCGCGCAGGGCATCCGGGTGAACTCGGTGTCGCCGGGCCTCGTCGCCCGGCCGGACCTCGAGGCGATCTGGCCCGAGGGGGTCGCCCGGTGGCGGGCCGCCGCGCCCCTCGGCCGCCTGGGACACCCCGAGGACGTCGCCGACGCCGTCCTCTTCCTCGCCTCGGACGCCGCCCGCTGGATCACCGGCGCCGACCTCGTCGTCGACGGCGGGGTGAGCGCCCGGCCGGGATGGTGACGACGATGCTGCGGCTCGTCGCCGACGTCGTCGTCACCATGGACGAGGCCGGGCGGATCTTCGCCCCGGGCGCCGTGGACGTCGCCGACGGCAGGATCGTCCGGGTCGGGCCCCCCGACGCGCCGGGCCCGGAGACCGTCGAGCGCGTCGGGGGCGTGCTCCTCCCCGGCCTCGTGGACGCCCACTGCCACTCGCCGATGACCCTCCTGCGGGGAGCCGGCGAGGGCCTCCCCCTGGGTCGATGGCTCACCGAGGTCATGTGGCCCCGTGAAGCCCGGATGACCGGCGAAGACGTGTACTGGGGCATGACCCTCGCCGCCGCGGAGCTCCTGACCGCCGGGATCACGACGAGCTGCGAGATGTACCTGTGGTCGGCGGACCTCGCCCGGGCGGCCGTCGACGCGGGCTTACGGTCGGTGGTCTGCGCCCCGATCGTCGTCGCCCCGGGTTGGGAACGGTTCGGCACCTGGCGGGAGCAGGCCGACGCGGCCGTGGAGCTCGCCGAGGCCTTCGCCGACGAGCCCCTCGTCGAGGTCGGGATCGGGCCCCACTCGGCCTACGCCGTCCCGCCGGAGGGACTCGAGTACGCCGCGGCCGTCGCCGCCGACCACGACATGCTCCTCCACCTCCACGTCGCCGAGAGCCGCGACGAGGACGCCGAGATCCGTGAACGACACGGCTCGGTGCCGAGGCTCCTCGCCGAGTTGGGGGTCCTCGACGCGCCGCGGATCCTCGCCGCCCACTGTGTGTGGATGGACGACGTCGACCTCGAGCTCTGGGCGCGGCACCGGGTGGCGGTCGCGCACTGCCCGGGGTCGAACGCGAAGCTCGCCTCCGGCATCGCCCGGATCGCCGACATGCTCGACCGCGGCATCGTGGTCGCCGTCGCCACCGACGGCCCGGCCTCGAACGACGACCTCGGGTTGTGGGAGGAGGTCCGGCTCGCCCCGATGCTCGCCCGCCTCCGAGCCCTCGACGCCGAGACCGCCCCCGACGCCCGGCAGGCCCTGGCGATGGCCACCCGGGAGGCGGCCCGGGCCCTGGGCAGGGACGACCTCGGGGTGCTCGCGCCGGGTCGCCGAGCCGACCTCGTGCGCCTCGACCTCGCCGACCCCACCTTCGCGCCGATCGTCGAGGCGACCGACGTGGTCTCCCACCTCGTCTGGAGCGTCGGTGCCAGGGCCGTCACCGACGTCTGGGTGGAGGGACGCCGGGTCGTCGCCGGCCGACGCTGCCTCACCGTCGACGTCGATCGGGCACGTCGGGAGGTCGACGCCCGAGCCCGGCGCCTCGCCGAGGAGGCGTCGTGACCCTCGCCGCGGCGCGGGTCCGCGAGCTCCTCGGCCTCGAGCCCCTGCCCCTCGAGGGCGGCTGGTGGGCCCAGACCCATCGCGACGAGGCGTCGAGCGCGATCTACTACCTCCTCGAGGCGGGGGAGCGCTCCCGGCTCCATCGCCTCCACGCTCCCGAGGTGTGGCACTTCCACGCCGGGGCACCGCTCCTGCTCACCCTCGTCGACGACGCCGGCTGCCGGGACCTGCGCCTCGGTCCGGAGCTCGACGCCGGGGACCGGCCCCAGGTGGTGGTTCCCGCCGGTACCTGGCAGGGAGCGACGACCACCGGGGCATGGAGCCTCGTCGGCACGACGATGGCGCCGCCCTTCGATCCGGACCGCTGCGTCTTCGTCGACGCGTCGGTCCTCGACGAGCTCGTCGCCCGCCATCCCGGGCACGCCGACCGCCTTCGGACCCTGGGACGTCCCTGACCCCGGGAGGCCCCGACCCGAGGCGGGGGGCTCAGGAGAAGGGACGCTCGGGCCGCTCCTGGGGGACGCCGTCGACGACGACGTCGACCTTCTCGTCCCAGAAGGCGAGGAACCCGGCGATCCCGGCGACCTCCGGCAGGGGCGTCTCGTAGGCCCAGGCCACGTCCTCGTGGACGGTACCGTCGACGACGACGTGCCAGTACCGGGCGGTCCCCTTGTAGGGGCAGCGGGTGCGGGTGTCGGAGGGGACGAGGAGGTCGAGCCGGACGTCGGTCTTCGGCATGTAGGCGCGGACCGGCAGGCCGGTCTCGAAGAGGAGCCGGGGTCGGGCGGTGTCGGCCACCTTCGTCCCGGCCACGTACACCTCGACGTGGCGGGAGCTCTGGAGGACGTCGATGCGGGTGTAGGGGTCCCGGGCGTGGACGAAGACCTCCTCGTCCTCCTCGAACCAGTGGTCCATGGCCTCCCAGTCGAAGGACACGTGGTCGGCGATCTCGTCGAGCCTCACGTCCCGCCACACGAAGGCGGCGCCGGGGGCTCGTCGTCCCGCCACGACGACGTCGTGGATGTCGGCCAGGCCGCGGCTCGGGGAGCGGCGGATCTCCCCTGTGGGGACGAGGAGCTCGGTCCGGACGTCGGAGAGGGGGAAGTAGTAGCGCGGGTAGTAGGGCACCTCCCAGACCATGCGCACCCGCCGGGAATCGGCGACCACGAGCCCGCCGAAGGAGACCCGGATCCACTTCTTCCCGTCCTCGACCCGGACCCTGCCTCCGGCC
This sequence comes from Actinomycetota bacterium, assembly GCA_011371355.1. Lineage (GTDB taxonomy): Bacteria > Actinomycetota > Acidimicrobiia > Spongiisociales > UBA5794 > DRQR01. Next base: position 15,298 of record DRQR01000089.1, on the reverse strand, counting down.
ACGGCACCCTCCTCCCGTTCCCGGTAGGAGCAACCGCGCCGGGGGCCGGCTATTCCCGCCGAGAACCGACACCGTGTCGGGTTCCGGTAGGCTCGTTCCCGACATCGTGTCGGAAACCGGAGGCGACGATGCGAACGAGACGATGGTGGGGCCTCGCGGTGCTCGCCTTCGGGGTGTCGATCATCGTCGTCGACGCCACGATCGTGAACGTCGTCGTCCCCTCGATCATCCGGGACCTCGACGTCGACCTCGCGGACGCCGAGTGGATCGTCTCGATCTACTCGGTCCTCTTCGCCGCGCTCCTCGTCCCCCTCGGGAGGCTCGGCGACCTCGTCGGACGACGCCGCACCTTCCGCATCGGGCTCGTCGGCTTCGCCGCGGCGAGCGTCCTCGCCGCGGCGTCCACCACCGGCGGACTCCTCGTCGTCGCCCGGATCCTCCAGGGCCTCGCCGCGGCGATGATCCTGCCCGCGACCCTCGCGACGGTGAACGCCGTCTTCCGCGGTCGGGAACGGGCGATCGCCTTCGGGATCTGGGGCTCGGTCGTCGGCGGGACGGCGGCCCTCGGGCCCCTCGTCGGCGGCTGGCTCACCACGGCCTATTCGTGGCGCTGGGCCTTCTGGATCAACGTCCCGATCGTGCTCGTCACCCTCGCGGGCACGGTGGTCGTCGACGAGACCCGCGACCCGCACCATCGTCCGGGCTGGGACGTCGGCGGCATCCTCACCTCGGCCGTGGGCCTCGGCGGGATCGTCTTCGGCCTCATCGAAGGAGCCCGGTACGGCTGGTGGACGTCGATCCGGCGCTTCGAGGTCCCGGGCTGGCCGGACGTCGGGCTCTCCCCGGTGCCGGTCGCCCTCGCCGTCGGAGGCGCCGCCCTCGTCGCCTTCGTCGCCATCGAGCGGCGGCGGATCGACCGCGGCCTCGCCGTGCTCCTCGACCTCCGACTCCTCCGTCTCCGCACCTTCCGCGACGGCAACCTCACCTCCGCCGTCCTCGGCCTCGGCGAGTTCGGCGTCATCTTCGTCCTCCCCCTCTTCCTCCAGGCCGTCTTCGGATACTCGGCGCTCCGGGTCGGCCTCGTCCTCTCCTCCCTCGCGGTGGGCGCCTTCGTCGGGGGCCCCTTCGCCGCCGGCCTCGCCAACCGTTACGGGCCCAGCCGCGTCGTCTCTGTGGGGATGGCCATCGAAGCCGTCTCGGTGTTCGCCATCGCCCTGCTCCTCGATCCGGCCATGTCGGTGGCGCGGCTCGTCCCCCTGCTCTTCGTCTACGGCGTCGGGGTCGGACTGGCGACGGCGCAGCTCACGAACGTCATCCTCGTCGAGGTCCCGCCGCGGGAGTCGGGGATGGCGTCGGGGGCCCGCACGGCGTTCCGCCAGATCGGCTCGGCCCTCGGCATCGCCCTCGTCGGCACCGTCCTGGCGACGTCCTTGGCGGCCGGTACCGCCCGCAACCTCGCGACGATCCCCGGGCTGCCCCCCGAGGTGGCCGAGACGATCACCGAGGTCGTCGCTGCCTCCGGCGGTCAGGCCCTGCCCGAGCTCGCGGCCCGGCCCGGCGCGGAACCCGTCGTGGCGGCGGTCGCCGAGGCCTTCGGCGACGCGGCGACCCATGCCGGCCTCGTCGCCGACGCCTTCATCGTCCTCGGCTTCCTCCTGTCCCTCGGGCTCCCCGACGTCCGACCCGAGCCGGAGGCGGCCGACGAACCCGCCGCGGCGGCCACCTGACCGGGGGGCTCAGCCCCCACCGGCCAGACCGCCGAGGACGAACCGGTGGAGTCTCGCCACGAGCTCCGACCGGTCGACGGGTCCCGAGACGTCGTACCAGCGCTCGATGGCGTTGAGGATCGACAGCACGAAGATGCCGTCGACGACCGGGTCGACCTCCGGGCGGAAGGAGCCGTCCTCGATCCCCTCCCGGAGCACGGTTCGGAAGGCCTCCTCGTAGCGGTCGCGGGCCTCGACGACGGCCGCCCGGGCCTCGGCGTCGAGGGATCGTGCCTCATTGAGGAAGGTCCGAACCTCGTCGCGGTGGTCGAGGACCACGTCGACGTGGCCGGCGATGAGGGCCCGGAGCCGGTCGGCGGCCGTCCCCTCGGTGGCGAGTGCCCGGTCTGCCGCCGCCTGGAAGAGCTTCGCCCCACGAGCGACGACTTCGACGAGGAGCTCCTGCTTGCCGCCGACGTGGCTGTAGAGGGACGAGCCGAGGAGGCCGAGCTCCCTCCCGAGGTCTCGCATCGAGGTCCCGTGGTAGCCCTTCGCCGCGAACATCCGCCCGGCGGCGGCGATGACGTCCTCCCGGGTGTGGCTCATGCCTCGTCGTAGCTGAGCTCGACGGCGTCGGAGACCGGGTGGGCCTGGCAGGTGAGGACGTAGCCCTGCTCGAGCTCCTCGGGGGTGAGGGCGAAGTTCCGGTCGAGGCGCGCCGAGCCCTCGACGACCTTCGCCCGGCAGGTCATGCACATCCCCGCCCGGCAGGACCAGGGCACGTCGGGACGCACCTGGGCGACGTAGTCGATGATGGGCGCGCCGTCCTTGGGCACCATCACCGTCGCCGTCCGCCCGTCGAGGGTGAAGGTGACCGGCACTCCCTCCCCGACGGCGACGGGCTCGGGCGCCCGCTCCGGCAGGGGCGCGGCGAAGAAGAGCTCGTCGTGGATGCGGTCGGCGGGAAGCCCCGTGGCCTCGAGCACGCTGCGGGCGTCCTCGACCATCTCGTAGGGCCCGCAGAGGAACCACTCGTCGATCGACGGGTCGACGATCGTCGCGAGGAGCGCCCGGAGCTTCTCGGCGTCGATCCGTCCCGAGAACAGGGGGATGACCGACGGCTCCCGGGAGAGCACGTGGACGAGCTGGAAGCGGTCGGGGTACCGGTCCTTCAGTCCCTCGAGCTCTTCGAGGAACATGATGGAGCGGCCGTCCCGGTTCCCGAAGAGGAGGGTGAACCGGCTCTCCGGTTCGTGGCGGAGGACGCTCGTCACCATGGAGAGGATCGGGGTGATGCCCGACCCGGCGGCGACGGCTCCGTAGTGGGCGGCCCGGCTCGGGTCGGGGTCGAGGACGAACTCGCCGACCGGCGGACCCACCTCGAGGACGTCGCCGACCTGGAGCTCCTTCGTCGCGTAGGTGGAGAAGACTCCACCGTCGAGGCGCTTGACCCCGATCCGGAGGGGACCCGTGGCGGGATCGGCGCAGATCGAGTAGCTGCGACGGACGTCCTCGCCGTCGATCGTCGCCCGCACGGTGACGTGTTGACCGGGGCGCCAGCGGAACTCGTGGTCGAGCTCCGGCGGCACGTCGAAGGTGATCGCGACCGCCTCGTCGGTGAGGGGCTCGATCCGGGCGACGGTGAGGGGATGGAATCGGGCACCGGTCATCTCACAGCTCCTTGAAGTGGTCGAAGGGTTCGAGGCAGCGCTCGCAGACCATGAGCGCCTTGCAGGCGGTCGAGCCGAAGCGGGCGACGGTCCGAGTCGACGGTTCGCCGCAGCGAGGACAGCGGATCGGCTCGTCGTCGCCACTCCGAGGCGGGGCGATGCCGTAGGCCCTGAGCTTCTCCTTCGCCTCCTCGGACATCAGGTCGGTGCTCCACGGCGGCGAGAAGGTCGTCCGGACCTCGACGTCGTGGTAGCCGTGGGCGGCGAGGGCCCGCTCCACCTCCTCGCGGATGAGGTCCATCGCGGGGCAACCGGAGTACGTCGGCGTGATCGTCACCACGACCCGTCCGTCGTCGTCGACGGCGACGTCGCGGAGGATCCCCAGGTCGGCGATCGTGAGCACCGGGATCTCGGGGTCGACGACGGCGTCGAGGATCTCCCGCACCCGCGCGGCGGTCGCGGTCACCATTCGAGCCCCGGGTAGGCACGCTGGAGGAACTGCATCTCGGCGAGGAGGTGACCGAGGGCTTCGGTGTGGAGGCCTCGCCGCCCGCCGGTCCGCATCACCGTCTCGTGAGGCTCGTCGAGGGTCGCCTCGGCGAGGGTGGCGAGGACGGTCCGCCGCCACGGCGCTTCGAGAGTCGCGGGATCGACGCCGATCCCGGCGGCGGCGAGCTCGTCGGTGAGGTCGTCGGCCTCGAAGAGCTCCCCGGTGAAGCGCCACAGCTCGTCGATCGCCGCCTGCATCCGCCGATGGCTCTCCTCGGTCCCATCCCCGAGACGGAGCACCCACATCCGGGAGTGGCGCAGGTGGTACCGGGCCTCCTTGGCGGCCTTCGCGGCGATGCCGGCGAGCCGCTCGTCGGCCGACCGGGCGAGCGCGTCCCACAGTGGCACCTGGTAGGCGTCGACGAAGAACTGCCGCGCCATGATGTGCGCGAAATCGGTGTTCGGCCGCTCGACGAGCTGGACGTTGGTGAACTGGCGTTCGTCCCGCAGGAAGGCGAAGCCGTCGGCGTCCCGGCCGTCGTCCTCCACCTCGGCGGCGTAGTCGTAGAGGTGGTGGGCGACGCCGATGTGGTCGAGGGCGAGGTTCGCGATCGCCAGATCCTCCTCGAGCTCCGGCGCCCAGGAGATGTACTCGGAGAGGCGTTGGCCGAGGACGAGGTTGTCGTCGGCGTGGCGCACGACGTAGGTGGCGAGCGGTTTCGTGGTGGTGAGCGTGTCCATCACATGTGCCCCACTTCCTCGGGGATGTCGTAGAACCGGGCGAACCGGTAGTGCTTGTCGGAGAAGGGCTCGAAGAGCATCGGCGCCTCGTCGGGATCGGCGGCGACGAGCTCGTCGGAGGGAGCGACCCACACCTCGACGCCGTCGGACTTCGTGAGGAAGGTGTCCCGCGCCAGGGCGAGCGCGTCGAACTCGTCGACGGCGGGGATCGTGGCGGCGTGGAGGAACTGGGCACCTCGCCGGTGGCGGATGAAGGCCTCCCAGAACCGGCGGGAGCCCTCCGTCCGCCGTCGAGGCCGGTCGTCGCCGGGCTCCCAGCGGGCGATCGCGTCGGAGGGGACGACCCAGAGGCTCACGCCCTCGACCCGTCGCAGGTAGGTGTCCCGAGCGTTGCAGAGCGCCGTCTCGGCGTCGGGAGCGTGGACGGACTCCGAGTAGACGTGGGTGACCCCGCCGCGGGGCCGGACGAACACCTCCCATCGCGGCCACAGGTGGGTCGTCGACCCGACGACCTCGGGGTCGGCCTCGCCGGCGATCTTCGGGACCGAGTAGCTCATCGGGACCTCCTCAGGCCGACCGGGCGGCCCGCTTGTTCGCGTAGGCCACCGCCGCCTCGCGGACCCAGGCGCCGTTCTCCCACGCGGCGAGCTTGTGGGCCATCCGCTCCCGGTTCATCGGGCCGTCGCCCTTGACGACCCGCCAGAACTCGTCCCAGTCGATCTCCCCGAAGTCGTAGTGGCCCCGCTCCGGGTTCCACTTGAGGTCGGGGTCGGGGATCGTCAGGCCCAGGTACTCGGCCTGCGGCACCGTGGCGTCGACGAACTGCTGGCGAAGCTCGTCGTTGGAGACCCGCTTGATCTTCCACTTCATCGACTGCTCGGAGTGCACCGACTCCGAGTCGTGGGGGCCGAACATCATGAGGGCCGGCCACCAGTACCGGTCGAGGGCGTCTTGGGCCATCGCCTTCTGCTCGGGGGTGCCTCGACAGAGGGCGAGCATGATCTCGTAGCCCTGCCGCTGGTGGAAGGACTCCTCCTTGCAGATCCGCACCATGGCCCGGGCGTAGGGTCCGTAGGAGGTGCGGGTGAGGGCGACCTGGTTGGTGATCGCGGCGCCGTCGACGAGCCACCCGATGGCCCCGATGTCGGCCCAGGTGAGGGTCGGGTAGTTGAAGATCGAGGAGTACTTCTGCTTGCCCTCGTGGAGGAGCCGGACGAGCTCGTCGCGGGAGACGCCGAGGGTCTCGGCCGCCGAGTAGAGGTAGAGCCCGTGGCCCGCCTCGTCCTGGACCTTGGCGATGAGGATCGCCTTGCGCTTCAGGGTCGGGGCCCGGGTGATCCAGTTCCCCTCCGGCTGCATCCCGATGACCTCGGAGTGGGCGTGCTGGGCGATCTGGCGGATGAGGGTCTGCCGGTAGCCCTCCGGCATCCAGTCGCCGGGCTCGATCTTCTCGTCGGCGGCGATCGCCGCCTCGAAACGCTCCGGACCGTCCATGCGCTGGCCTCCTGTGGCGGGTTCGCCACGATGATAACAAACGAACGTTCGTTTGTCTCCCGGTGGCGGCTCAGGCGACGAGGGACCGGATCTGGCGGATCGCCACCACGACGGCCGTGGGATCGGAGACCCCGTCCCGCTGGAGCAGTCGCATGAACCGGATGAGGCGTCCCTCCCCGCGACGCCGCTCGAGGAGGTACACGTCGACCGCCTCGTCGGCCGAGAGCGTCTCCCCCGTGGCGAGCACCTTCTCGGCGAGTTCCCGACGCAGCCCGACGAGCTCGTCGAAGAGCGCCTGGATCGCGTACCGCTGCCACCGGGAGGAGGGCTCGAGCCGATCGAGTTCCTCCTCGAGCCAGTCGATCCAGAAGGCCTGACCCACCCGGAAGAAGACCCGAGCCACCTCGGTCACCGAGCGATGGGTGAGCCCGGCGAGCTCGACGATGTCCGGTGCGTGGACGAGCTCCCACTGGTAGGCGTGACGACGGGCGAGCTCGGGGGGCACGCCCACCTCGACGAGCCGATCCGCCTCCTCGTCCCGCTGCACCCGCCACTCGTCGGGCCCCACGAAGCGGATCTCGTCCGCGAGGGCGGCGAAGGCCGCCTTCGCCGCGGCGATGGCCTGCGCGTCGGGCATCGGGCCCCCCCTGCGCAGGTACCACCGGGTGACCGCGGCCACGAGGTCGTCGACCCCCTCGAGGAGGGCGTGGACCACCCGAGAGGGCACGGTGGCCCCGAGGGCCTCGATCTGCGCCCACCGCTCCTGCGCCCCGAGCACCTCCCGCGCCGTCCGGTAGGCGCGGACGATGCGAGCGGGCCCCGCCCCGGTCTCCGCGGAGAGCCGGGCGACGAAGACGAGCCCCTCCGAGTCGACCACCTCGTTGGCGACGTGGGTGGCGATGAGCTCGCGACGGAGAGGATGATCGGCGAGCAGGGCACCGAAGCGGTCGACGATCGCCGGGGGGAAGTAGGCCCGCAGGTCCCCCTGGAACATCGCGTCGTCCGGCAGCCCCGAGGCCACGAGACCGGCCCGCAGAGACCGCTTCGCGTAGGCGAGGAGCACCGCGAGCTCCGGACCGGTCAGGGAACGACCGCGCCGGGAGCGCTCGAGCATCTCCTCGGAGTCGGGGAGGAACTCGAGTCGCCGGTCGAGGAGCCCCTCGTCCTCGAGCTGCACCATGAGATCCTCGTAGTCCTCGATTCGCCGAGCCGACCGGACGATCTCCTGGGAGAGGATCTGCGCCTGGAGGAAGTTCGAGTACACGACGGCCTCGACGACGTCGTCGGCGACGGAGGCGACGAGCTCGTCCCGTTCGGCCTCGTCGATGAGCCCCCGCTCGACGGCGAGACCCAGGAGGATCTTGAGGTTCACCTCCCGGTCCGAGCAGTGCACCCCCCCGCTGTTGTCGATGAAGTCGGCGAAGATCCGACCGCCCCGGGTGGCGTACTCGATCCGACCCCGCTGGGTGAACCCGAGGTTGCCGCCCTCCCCGACGACCCGGCACCGCAGGTCCCGACCGTCGACCCGGATGGCGTCGTTCGACCGGTCCTGGACGAGGTCGTGGGACTCGTCGGCGGCCTTCACGAAGGTCCCGATCCCCCCGTTCCACAGCAGGTCGACCGGCGCGGTGAGGATGGCCCGGATCACCTCGTCGGGGGTGGCCTCGGTGAGGTCGGTACCGAGCACCCGCCGCGCCTCGGCCGACAGGGGGATGACCTTGTCCTGACGAGACCAGACCCCCCCGCCCTCCGAGATCACCGCCCGGTCGTAGTCGTCCCAGCTCGAACCGGGCAGGGAGAACAGCCGCGCCCGCTCGGCGAAGGACGCCTCGGGATCGGGGTTCGGATCGAGGAAGACGTGGCGATGATCGAAGGCGGCGACGAGCCGAATGGTCTCGGACCGGAGCATGCCGTTCCCGAAGACGTCGCCGGACATGTCGCCGATGCCCACGACGGTGATGGGATCCCGGTCGACGTCCACCCCGAGTTCGAGGAAGTGGCGTCGAACCGACTCCCAGGCGCCCTTCGCGGTGATCCCGAGGGCCTTGTGGTCGTAACCCGACCGGCCACCCGAGGCGAAGGCGTCCCCGAGCCAGAAGCCGTAGCGCCGGGCGACGTCGTTCGCGGTGTCGGACAGCCAGGCGGTCCCCTTGTCGGGAGCCACCACGAGGTAGGGATCGGGGCCGTCGTGGACCCGGACGCCGGGCGGATGGACGACCTCGCCCTCGACGAGGTTGTCGGTGAGGTCGAGCAGCCCCTCGATGAAGGTCGTGTAGGCGGCCCGGACCCGCTCCCGATCCGGCCGACCCCCCGAGCGGATGACGAACCCGCCCTTGGCTCCGGTGGGCACGATGATCGCGTTCTTCGTCATCTGGGCCTTCATGAGCCCGAGGACCTCGGTGCGGTAGTCCTCGAGCCGATCCGACCACCGGATGCCACCACGGGCGATGCGACCCCCGCGCAGGTGCACCCCCTCGACGTCCCCGGCGAAGACGAAGATCTCGTACCGGGGACGCGGCTCGGGCATGTCGGGGACGTGCTCGGACCGGAACTTCAGGGCGAGGCTCGTGGCCCCGGGACGGTAGGCGTTCGTCCGTACGGTCGCGTCGACGAGGCCGAGCATGGAGCGGAGGATCCGGTCCTCGTCGAGGGAGGCCACGGCGTCGAGGGCGTCGAGGATGCGTGCTCGGATCGCGGCCTCCTCCTCGGCGCCGTTCCCCGGCCCGAAGCGGGCCTGGAAGAGGCGAACGAGATCCCGGGCCACCTCGGGATGGGCGGCGAGGGTGGCGTCGATGTAGGGCTCGGAGAACACCGGTTTGACGAGCCGCCAGTACCGTCGATAGGCGCGGAGGATCCCGACCTCGTCGTGGTCGAGACCGGCGACGACGATGAGCCGGTGGAGGGGATCGCTCCGTGCCCGACCCTCGAGGACGGCGACGATCGCCGCGGCGACCCGATCGCCCACCGCCTCGACGTCGAGCCTGCCCCCGTCGGGACCGACGACGCCGAAGTCGTGGATGTAGGTGGAACGGGCGCCGTCCTCGAGGCGGGTCGGGACCTCCTCGACCACCCGGAGCCCGAGGTCCTCGAGGGTCGGGAGCACCTCCGAGAGGTCCATCTTGCCCTCGCTCCGGTAGATCGCCACCCGGGTGAGTCCTTCGCCACCCTCTTCGTTCTGGACCCCGACGAGGACGGTCTTCCCCGAGGTCTCGAGCTCCTCGAGGGCGAGGACGTCTCCGGCGACGACCCGGAGCTGGGTGGAGCTCCGGTACGAGTCGGGGAACCGGGGACACCACTTCTCGGCGAGCCGACTCGCCTCCGCCGGTCCCACGAGGGCGGTGAGGGCCTCGCGTACCCGATCGTCCCAGCTCCGGGCGAGCTCGAGGACCTCCTGCTCGAGTTCGTCGAAGGGAACGTCGGGGATCTGCCCCTCCTCGACCCAGACCGTGAAGTGGAGCCGGGCGTCGCCCGACTCCCCCAGGGAGAGCCGATAGTCGACGGACGACCCGCCGAATCGCTCGAGGAAGAGCTTCTGGAGGCGACGGCGGAGGTCGGCGTTGAAGACGTCTCGGGGCAACACGACGAGGATCGAGACGTTGCGCAGCAGCAGGTCTCGGCGGACGAAGAGCCGTACCCGGTGTCGCTCTTCGAGCGCGAGGAGGGCCACGAGGTTGCGCCGCAGATCGGGCACCGAGATCGTGAAGAGCTCGTCCTTGGGAAACGAGTCGAAGAGCTGGACGAGGAGCTTGTAGTCGTGGCTCCCCTCGATGACGTCCTCGGCCTCGAGGATCGCTTCGAGCTTCCGGCGCAGGATGGGGATCTTCGCCGCCTCCTCCATGTACGCCTTCGAGGTGAAGAGCCCGACGAGCCGGGCCTCGCCGACGACGCTCCCGTCGGGCCCGATGTGACGAACCCCCACGTAGTCCATGCGGGCGTCCCGGTGGACGGTGGCGTGTCGGTTCGTCTTCGTGACGACGACGAGCCGGCCTTCCTCGTAGCGGGCCCGCAGCTCGGGCGGGAGCTCGTCGAGGAGCACCGGCTCGGCGTAGTGGGAGGCCTCGTCGTCGGCGAGGATGCCGAGGCCGCTGCCGGGGACGACGTGGAGGGCGGGTCCGGCGTCGGTGGGGATGATCTCGTACTCCCGGTAGCCGAGGAACACGAAGTTGTCCCGCCGGAGCCACTCCAAGAACGCGACCGCCTCCTCGACCTCGTCGGGGGCGTAGCGGACGATCCCTCGACGGGCGACCTCGATCATGCGGTCGACGGCGGCGACCATCTCGGGGAAGTCGCGAACGGCCGCCCGCACGTCGTGGAGCACGGCCACGAGCTCGTCGAGGAGCTCGGCACGCTCGTCCTCGGAGAGTCGCCGATCGAGCTCGTAGTGCTGGAACGACTCGGTGCGCTCGGCCCGGCGGGCCGGCACCACCTCGACGACGGACCCCTCGTCGTCCCGAACCACGCCGAGGACGGGGTGGACGGACCGCACGATCCGCAGGCCCCGCCGCTCCAGGGCGTTCGTCACCGAGTCGACGAGGAAGGGCATGTCGTCGGTGGCGACCTGGACGACGGTGCCGTCGGTCCGGAAGCCGTCCCGGGCGGCGTCGGGGTCGAACACCCGGACGGCGACCTCGCGATGGTCCCGTTCGACGAGGAAGGCGAAGGCGGACTCGATCTCCGCTCGGAGCTCCTCGAGGGGGACGGCCTCGAGGTAGTCGGGATCGAAGCGACGGAGGAAGGCCTTCGCGAACCCGGCGAGGGCGGCGGCCCGCCCCGGTTCGTCGGACACGGAGAACCGCCGGACCAGCTCGTCGAGGATCCGGGCCCGGCCCGATGGCGCTGGGACGTCGCTGGCCACGGGACGAGGTTACCCCTGCGCACCCCGATCGGGGAGCATCGAACGCGTTCAGGAGAGGGCCGAACCGGCCGATGTGTCGTCGATGGCCATCTTCGTGCTCATCGCCGTCTCGCTCGTCATCGCCGGCGCCCTCAACGCCCGGTGGGCGATGGAGGCGTGGCGCCACGAACGTCGCATCCGCCGCATCCGTCACCGGATCCACGTCAACGGCATCCGCGGCAAGTCGACGGTGACGCGCATCGTCGCCGGGATGCTGCGGGAGGCCGGCTACGTGACCATCGGGAAGACCACCGGTACCGAGGCGGCGGTGATCACCCGGGCGGGTTTCGACGTGAAGATCCACCGGAACGGACCGCCGACGATCCTCGAGCAGCTCTCGGTCATCGAGGAGTACGCCGGCGACGATCTCGACGCGATCGTCATCGAGTGCATGGCGGTGAACCCCGTCTACCAGCGAGTGTCGGAGGAGCGGATGATCCGCTCGACGATCGGCATCCTCACGAACGTCCGCGAGGACCACCAGGACCTCATGGGCGAGACGCTCCCCGAGATCGCCCGATCCCTCATGTCGACCTGCCCCCGCCGCGGGATCCTCATCACCGCCGAGACGAACCCGGAGGTGGTCCCCGTCATCGCCGAGGAAGCCCGGCGCCGGGGCACCCTCGTCGTCTGGGCCGACCCCGAGACCGTGACCGACGCCGACCTCGCCCGCTTCGACTACGTCGCCTTCAAGGAGAACGTGGCGATCGGTCTCGCCCTCGCCGAGCTGCTGTGGATCGATCGGGAGACGGCGATGGCCGGGATGGCCGCCGCGCCGCCCGACCCCGGCGTGCTCCGGGTGGAGCGCCTCGTCCTCGCCGGCAAGCACGTCACCTGGGCGAACCTCTTCGCGGTGAACGACCGGGAGTCGATGATCGCGGCGATGGAGCGCCTCGAGCCCTGGCGGACGCCGGGGACGACGGTCATCGGGATCCTCAACAACCGCGCCGACCGGGCCCGGAGGGCGATCCAGTTCGCCGACGTGGCCGTCCACGACCTCGACTTCGACTACCTGGCGACCTTCGGGGCCTACGAGGAGACGGTGACCGCCCGACTCGTCGCCAACGGCTACCCGAGGGATCGGATCCTCAACCTCGGAGAGCGCCGCGACCCGTCGATCGACGAGATCGTCGAGGTCCTCATCGCCGACGCCCCCACCGACCACGTGATGCTCGTCGGTTTCGTGAACATCCACACCCACCAGGCGGAGATGCTCATGGAGCTCTTCGAACGCAGCGAGGTGGTGTCGACGACGGCCTTCGACCTGCCGCCGATCCTCACCGCCACCGCGGCGCGCCGGGCCGCGGCCGCCGCTCTCCGCACCGCACGGGAGCTCCCCGACGAGGAGATCGCCGCCGGCGACGAGGGAGCGGCCTGATGGCGTACCTCCTCGGCATCGAGATCCCCCGGTTCGCCTTCCTCATCGGGGTGGCGGTCTCCCTCGTGATGTACGAACGCCGCCACCTGACCACGGGCAGCCTCATCGTGCCCGGCTACCTCGCGGTCTACGCCCTCCAGCCCCTCGTCATCGCGGCGACGATCGGGAACGCGATCGCCGCCCGCTGGCTCGTCGACGACCTCCTCGCCCGGCGGGTGGTCCTCTACGGGCGGGATCGACTCGTCGCCCTGTCGATCACGACGATCACGATCCAGGCGATCCTCCTCGCGGTGACGCCGACGGGACCGTATCTCTGGGAGCCGTCGATGCCCTTCCTCATCGGCGTGGGGTACGTGATCCCCGCGGTGATCGCCCACGACATGGGCCGCCAGGGAACCCGCCGGACGTTGAAGGTCGTCCTCGCCTCCGGTCTCGTCGTCGCCGCGCCGGTGCTCCTCGTCGCCTACGTCTTCCCCGACCTCCACGACCTCGCGCCGGCCGCGGGCGACGTGGCCACGGCGATCCCGCCGGCGTGGATCCCCCTCGCGGTGCTCCTCGGAGCCATCGCCTCGTGGGGGCTCCACCACAACTTCGGATGGCGCGCCGGTGGGTTCGTGGGGGCCGCCTACGTGGCGGTGCTCTCGACCACCGTCGCCCAGCTCCTCTTCATCGCCGGGGTCGCCCTCGCCGGCTGGTTCCTCGTCACCAAGGTCCTCATGACCCATTCCATCGTCTTCGGTCGCCGGAAGTTCGGCACCTCGCTGCTGGTCTCGGGGATCCTCGCCTGGGCGATCCTCGCCCTCGTCGCACCGCCCGGTGCTCGCCCTCCCGACGCGCTCCCGATGGCCGCGATCGCCCTCAGCCCCCTCTTCGTACCGGGACTCATCGCCAACGACATGGAACGAGGCGGGGCCCTCCCCACCCTCGCCGGTACCGCCTTGGCCGCCTTCTTCGTCTACGCGACGATCGCCGCCCTGCGGTCGATCGAGGGGGGCCTGTCGGCACCGTGGCTCGCGGCGGCGATCGGTTCGAGCTTCGTCGTCTTCCACGGCCAGCTCCGCTCGCTCGCCGCCGACCTCCGGACCTGGGTGCGGCCGCGACGGCTCCGGCTCGCCTGAGGCCGGGGGAGCTCAGCAGGTCGCGTAGGAGTAGACGACGACCTCGAGGACGTCGTCGAGGGTCGTCCGCATGCCCTCGGCGTCGACGGCCTCGAAGGAGATCGTCGCGGTGGCGGCTCCCTTCGTCGGCACGGTGCCGGGCGGGAACGGCCCGAAGGGGCCCGACCACGTCTCCCCGTCGGCGACGAGATCGATGGTCCCCGCCAGGTCGCCGAGGACCCAGTGCGCACCGACCCAGGCGAGGTCGCCGTCGGGATCGACGGCCCGCACCGACAGGGTGGTCCTCGACAGGTCGAGGACCTGGTTGGAGAAGCGGAAGACGCAGGGAGCACCCTGCTCGTCGAGCTCGACGAGGTCCCCCCGTTCGCTCCACGGATCGGCGAGGCGGGGCGCCTCCCCCGGTGGCAGGGTCGTGGTGGTCGTGGTGGTGGTCGTCGTCGTCGACGTCGTCGTGGTGGTGGTCGTCGTCGAGGTCGTCGTCGTGGAACTCGCCGGCGAGCTCGTCGTCGGCGTCGGCGCAGACACCGGGGTCGCCGAGGAGCTCGTCGTCATCGCCGGGGCGGCCGGAGCGGTCCGGGACCGACCGGCCACCTGCACGCCGGCGACGAGGGAGGCTCCGAAGAGCACGAAGGCGGCGACCGTCGCCGCGGCGACGAGTCCCCGATGCCCACCTCGGCTCCCACCGCGACCCGGGGGGGTCGACGGCATCGACGCCCAGATCCGATCGGCGAGCCCCTCGGGCGGTGCCACCGCGGCGAGGGCGGCGAAGATCGTCATCGGGGCGACGAGCCTCCTTCGGGTCTTCCCGCAGGTCGCGCAGCCACGGGCGTGTCGATCGACGCGGCGGACGAGCCGACGCTCGAGGGGCGGGAAGGTCGCCCCCTCGACGAGCGCGGCGAGCTCGGGGCAGTCCTCGGTCCCCGCGCGGGCGAGGAGGTTCGCCTCGATGGCCTTCCCCACCCGCTCCTTCATCCGGTGGAGCATGACCGCGGCGTTCCCCGCCGAGACGCCGAGGACCTCGGCGATCTCGGCCGACGAGAGCCCCTGACGCACGTGGAGGTCCAACACCGCGTAGGTCCGCGGGTCGAGGGCGGCGGCGGCCTCCCAGACGATCCGGGCCGAGTCGGTGAGCTCCGCGGCGGTCACCGGATCCCCCTCGGGGTCCTCGTCGACGAGGCGGACGAGCTCGTTGGGGGCCTCGTCGTCGACGAGGGTCGCCACCGGTCTCGTCCGTTTCGCCCGCCGGAAGCCGGCGAGGGCCTCCCGCCGGACGATGGCGAAGAGCCAGGCGCGGAAGGCGTCGGGATCGCGGAGCTGGTCGATGCGCTCGTAGGCCTTGATCCAGGCGTCCTGGACGACGTCGGCGGCTCGGTTCGGATCCCCGACGGTACGAACCGCGAAGTCGTAGGTCGCCGGGAAGTAGGTGCGGTAGAGGGCTTCGAAGGCGTCGCGGTCACCGGCCCGGGCCGCGACGACGAGATCTCGGTGAGCTGGCACGGAATCTCCCCCTGTGAGCGAAAGGGATCGTAGCGTTTCCCCTCACGGGAAGGTACGGGAACGCGCCGACGCCACCCCCCATGGGAGGTCGGCCACCCGGGGATGGACGCGGCGGGTTCCATGGGGTACGGACGCGGCCGTGCCCCTCCCATTACACCCGGTACGCCCCGCTCCTCGGGCCGCACCCCGGGGCGGCACTCCCGCGGTCCGCCCCGGGGATCTACGCCGACCCGAGGAGCGGCCCGAGCCGACGTCGGACGATCTCGTAGGAGAAGTGGCGCCGCCCCACCTCGTAGTTCCGCTCCACCGCG
>DRQR01000088.1 GCA_011371355.1 Actinomycetota bacterium | reverse complement strand
CCCTGCGAGCATCCCTACATCCTCGACTACATCGCGCGCCGATCCTTGAGAGCGACCCCCGAGGGATGGACCTGGAAGTTCGATCCGCACGTGTTCGATCAGACCCTCGTCGCCCTCCGGGAACAGCTCGCCTCCGCCGAGACCCGCGTCGCACTCCTCCGCGGCGACCTCAGCGTCGTGGTCCCACCCGACGTCGCCGCCTACATGTACGAGCTGCTCGGGCGCAGCGCCCCGGTGGTGTCGATCCCCCACGCCCACCACCATCTCATCCTCGACCAACCCATCGCGTTCGTCGCCGCGGTGCGTGCGCTCCTCGCCGACTGGGAGCACTCCGTTCCCGGCCGCGCCGCCTCGACGGCGTAGGATGCCCCCGATGCGGGAGGAGATCCTCAGCCTCGAAGAGGCCTACCAGGCCGCCTACCTGTGGCTCGATGCCTTCGGCGCGCCGCCCACGTCGATCTCCGAACCCGCCGACGGCGTCGTCGAGCTGCGTTCGGACGCGCTGTTGGCCCGAGTCCGCTGGTCGGACGTGCCGGTGAGCCAGGCCGCCGTCCTCGCCCTCCTCAGGGCCGCGGAGTCCGAAGCCCAGACCCTCGTCCTCTTCGCCCCGAGCGGCTTCACCCCGGGTGCGCGCGCCCTCGCCGAGACCCAGAACGTCGCCCTCTACCGTCTCACGCCCTCGGGCGCGGCCGAACCGGTCACGAAGTACGCGTCGAGCCTCCAGCCGGAGGACCTCCCCGAGCCCTTCTCCGAGGACGAGGGCGACGCCGAGGGATGGGAGCCGGCCCCGGTCCTCCTCGCACCCGAACCCGAGCCGGAGCCGGAACCCGAACCCGAGCCGGAACCCGAGCCCGTGTTCGTTCCCCTCGACGCCCCCGCCGACGACGAGCCCCGCTACTGCCCGGGGTGCGGGACCCCGGCCGGCCGAGACGCCGCGTACTGCGTGCGCTGCGGAACGCGGCTCCCCGAACTCGAGCCCTCCCCGGCGAGCGAGGCGCCGACCCCTCCGGCCGCCGCGGGTCCCTATCTCCGTTGCCGGACCTGCGGATCGACCGACGTCGAGCTCGTCCGACCCGACGGGTGACCGGGTCCTCGACGATCGACGACGACGTCGACGACGAGCGCGTCGTGGTCGGAACGGGGGAGCCGAAGGGTGCGGGCGGCGGTGCAGCGCACCCCCTTGCCGAAGGCATGGTCGATGCGGAGGATCCGCGGCAGGGCGTGTCGATACCCCCAGGTGGCCGGCGGTCGTACCCCGGCTTCGACGACGAGGTCGACGAGCTCCTCGGCGAAGGCCCGGTAGGCGGCCCATCGAGGCGTCGCGTTGAAGTCGCCGACGACGACGCACCGCGACACGGCGGCGACGTGCTCCAGGATCCCGGCGACCTGGGCGCGCCGAACCGCCGCCGTCTGTCCCCAGGGCGGGTCGACCGGGTTCGCGAGATGGACGCCGACCACCTCGATCGCTGCCTCCTCCCACCGGAGGGTCGCGGTACGGGCCCGGCGGAAAGGCGTCGGAACGATCCCGGCCTCGAAGGGGACGCGGGCGGCGATCCCCGCCCCGTGGACGTCGTCGCGCGGCTCGAGATCGACGTGGGGGAAACGGTCGGCGAGGACCGCGGCGTTCTCGGGGTCGAGCTCCTGAACGCAGACGACGTCCGGGGAGATCTCGTCGAGGATCGAGCCGAAGGCCTTCGGCTCGGCGCGGCCGGCGTAGAGATTGGCGGAGAGGATGCGCATGACCACCGGGATCCGAGGCATCGCGAGGGTATCGGCGTCGTGGGGTAGCGTGCCGCGATGGACGCGACGATCGTCTTCCTGGGCACCGGTGCCGCCGGAGGCACGCCCGGCCCGCCGGAACGCACCGAGAGCTCCGCGGCGATCGTCGCCCCGGGGACGATCATCCTCGTCGACGTCACCACCCACTTCGACCGCCAGGTGTCCCGCCTCCCCGGCCCACCCGACGCCGTCGTCCTCACCCACGCCCACCGCGACGCCTCGGGAGGGATCCCCAGGCTGCGCCGTCACTGGCTCGCCTGGCGACGGCCGCCGATCCCCACCTTCGCCTCCGCCGCGGCGATCGACGTCGTCCGTCGCCGGCATCGTCGCCTCGACCACCTCGACCTGCGGCCGGTCGACGACGACGAGACGGTCACGATCGGACCCTGGCTGGCGAGGCCCCGCACGGTCCCCCATGCCCGGGATCCGAGGTTCCCCACCTACGCATGGCGCCTCGACGGTCCCTCCGGGGTCGTCTATGCCTCCGACATCAGCCGACTCACCGACCGGCTCGAGGAGCTCGTCGAAGGCGCCGAGCTCCTCGTCCTCGACGGTGCGTCGTGGGGACACCGCATCCCGAACCATCTCCGGATCGACGCCGACCTTCCGGTCGCCTGCTCGTGGCGGGTCGGCCGGATCCTCCTCACCCAGCTCGGCCGAAACGTGCCCGGGGACCTCGAGACCGCGGTGACCCGCCTGTGCCCGCGCGCCAGACCGGCTCGCGACGGCCTCGTCGTCGTCCTCGACGGCGGACGACGACAATGACGCACGACGGACAGGAGGATCCATGCCACACCGGACGATCATCGAACCCTTTCGCATCCACTCGGTCCAGGCGATCGACCTCCCCGACGAGGCGACCCGAGAGGCCGCGCTCGAGCGGGCCGGCTTCAACCTGTTCGGGCTCCACGCCGACGAGGTGATCATCGACCTCCTCACCGATTCGGGTACCGGCGCGATGTCGTCGGCCCAGTGGGCGGGGATGATGCGCGGCGACGAGTCGTATGCGGGGAGTCGATCCTTCTACCGCTTCGAGGCCGTCGTCCAAGACCTCACCGGGATGGCCCACGTCATCCCCACCCACCAGGGCCGCGCCGCCGAACGGATCCTCTTCGAGGTCCTCGTCGACGACGGCGACGTCGTCCCGAACAACACCCACTTCGACACCACCCGGGCGAACATCGAGCACCAGGGAGGCGAGGCCGTCGACCTCGTGATCCCCGAAGGACGGGACCCCCAGGCCGACCATCCCTTCAAGGGCAACATGGACGTCGACGCGCTCCGGGCGACGATCGAGGAGGTCGGACCGGAGCGGGTGCCGCTCGTCATGGTGACGGTGACGAACAACTCGGGAGGCGGCCAGCCCGTCTCGCTCCGCAACCTCCACGAGGTGCGTCGGGTCTGCGACGACCACGGGATCCCGCTCTTCCTCGACGCGTGCCGGTTCGCGGAGAACGCCTGGTTCATCAAGACCCGGGAGGAGGGACAGGCCCATCGCACCCCGCGGGACATCGCACGGGAGATGTTCTCCCTCGCCGACGGCTGCACGATGTCGGCGAAGAAGGACGGCCTCGCGAACATCGGCGGGTTCCTGGGCCTGCGGGACGACGACCTCGCCTCGCGTTGCCGGAACCTCCTCATCCTGACCGAGGGCTTCCCCACCTACGGGGGCATGGCCGGCTACGACCTCGAGGCGGTGGCCCAGGGCCTCGTCGAGGTCCTCGACGAGCACTACCTGCGCTACCGCATCCGATCCACGGCCTACCTCGCCGAGAAGGTCGCCGCCGCCGGGGTACCCATCGTCCAGCCGCCCGGCGGCCACGCCGTCTACCTCGACGCGAAGGCGCTGCTGCCGCACATCCCCCCACACGAGTACCCGGCACAGTCCCTCGCCGTCGAGCTCTACCGGGAAGGTGGGGTGCGCGGCGTCGAGATCGGCACGGTGATGTTCGGACGTCCCGACCCCGCCGGTGGCCCGGACGAACCGGCGGCGATGGAGCTCGTCCGGCTCGCGATCCCGCGACGGACCTACACCCAGAGCCACATCGACTACGTCGCCGAGGTGGTGATCGCGGTGGCGGAGCGGGCCGCCGACCTCCGCGGCTACGTCATCGTGGAGCAGGCTCCGTGGCTGCGACACTTCACCGCGAGGTTCGAGCCGCGCTGACCCCGGGAGCTCCCTCCCCCGGGCCCTCGGCTACGCTCACCTCCGATGGCCCTCCTCGACACCTTCAAGGAGAAGGTCCTCGATCTCGGCCGCAGCGAGGCCCGGGCGAAGGCTCGACCGCTGCTCGTCGGCGACGAGCGCTTCGACCGGTCGGCGGCCGGCCTCGACCGGCGGCTCCACGAGACCTTCGTCCTCTTCTGGCTGCTCTCCGATCGCGCCCTGTTCCTCGTGGCGGGCACCGGCGGCGACGACTTCGCCCTGCGCATCCCCTTCGAAGCCCTCGAGGAGGTCTCGATGGACTTCGACGAGAACGCGACCTTCCTCCCGTGGTACCTGCGCATCGCGATCCTGCCGGAGGGTCCCGGGGAGATCGCCACCCTCGACGAGGAGGCGGACACCGGGAACCCGCTCGCGCCGCCTCCGTCTCGACCGGTCACCGCCGAGGAGCGACGTCGGATCGCCCGCGGCGAGGTGGTGCCCCTCTCCGGATTCGCCGCGGTGCCGAAGAAGTTCCGGACCGCCCTCTCCCGGCGCATGGAGCTCGCCGGGCGGCCGCTGACCGTCACCGGCGCCGAAGCCGCCGACCGTCAGTGGCGGGCGAAGCGCCGACGCCGGCAGCGACCGTCCCGATGAGCGGATCTCCGGCCGCGGGACGGACACCGTGACCCATCCGCCCCCCGCCGCCTGGCGACCCTCGACGTGGCGTCGCCCACCCCCGACACCCCGACCGGTGCGCTGGTTCCACCTCGTCGCCGTGCTCGCCATCGCCGCGGGCGCGAACATCGCGGCGAACCTGTGGCTGCCCGACGCCTGGGACGTGCCCTTCAACCTCGCCGCGGGCGCGTTGGCCCTCGGCGTGGCCCTCCACGCCGGTGCGACGCTCCACGAGCTCGGCCTGCGCCCCGACCGTCTCCGCCGGGGGTTCGTCGTGGGCCTCCTCGCCGCGGCGTCGATCGTCGCGGCCGTCGTGGGACTCGCCTTCGTGCCCGGGGCCCGCCGGTTCCTCGCCGACGACCGGGTCGTGGGCGCCTCGGCGGGCGCGATCGCCTTCCAGGCGCTCGTCCGGATCCCCCTCGCGACCGCCCTCTACGAGGAGCTCCTGTTCCGCGGCGTCGTCTTCGGCCTCCTCGTCCGCCACCTCACCGTGCTCGCGGCCGCGGCCATCTCGGCCCTCCTCTTCGGCCTCTGGCACGTCCTCCCCACGATCGCGACCCTCGAGGTGAACCCGGCCGGCGACGTGGTGGCCGGAACCGCCGGCGCCACCCTCGCGGTGGCCGCGGCGGTGGCGGGGACGGCGGTCGCCGGAGCCGGGTTCCTCTGGCTCCGGCTCCGCGCCGAGTCCCTCGTCGCCCCGGTCCTCGCCCACATCGCCACGAACGCCCCGGCCCTCGTCCTCGCCTGGCTGCTCGCCGGTCGCGGCGTATCCTGACCCCATGCTCCGTCGACCCGCCCTCGTCGTCGCCGTGCTCGTCGCCCTCTTCGGCGTCGCGTGCCGGCCGGTGGCGACCGCTCCGCCGTCGACCGAAGCGTCCGCCGCGGCCCGCCTCTTCGACGTGGCGCCCCTCGTCGAAGAGGTCCTCCCCGGCGTCGTCGCCGTCACCCAGGAGCAGCTCGTGAGGGATCTCTTCGGCAACGCCCAGGAGATCCCCTCCGGTGCGGGCACCGGGATCGTCATCGACGACGCGGGTCACGTCCTCACGAACTTCCACGTCGTCGCCGGTGCCGACGCGGTGGTCGTCACCGCGGCCGACGGGCGGGACCGGCCGGCGACCCTCGTCGGGGCGGTCCCTCCCCGCGACGTCGCCATCCTCCGCGTCGACGACACCGCCGGTCTCGAGCCCCTCCCCCTCGGTTCGTCGGCGGCGATGAAGGTGGGGAACCCCGTGGTGGCGATCGGCAACGCCCTCGCCCTCGACGCGACGAGCCCGACGGTGTCCGTGGGCATCCTCTCGGCCAAGGAACGGACGATCACCACCGGCTCGACTCGGCTCGAGCACCTGCTCCAGACCGACGCCGCGATCAGCCCCGGCAACTCCGGCGGCCCACTCCTCAACGCCGCCGGGGAGGTGATCGGGGTGAACACGGCGGTCGCCGGTCGTGGGGAGAACATCGGGTTCGCGATCGCCATCGACTCGCTGAAGCCGACGATCGACCGGATCCTCCGAGGCCTCGGCGAGCCCTTCCTCGGGGTTCGGCTCGTCGACAACTCGCCGTTGGCCGAGCACCGGCTCGGGTTGGCCACCGACCGGGGAGCCCTCGTCGTCGAGGTCGCGCCGCGATCCCCTGCGGCGACCGCCGGGCTCCGCCCCTACGACGTGATCGTCGCCGTCGACGGCACGCCGGTGACCACGGCCCAGGACGCCCTCGACGCCCTGGAGCGGAAGGACCCGGGAGACCGGGTCGTCCTCGAGGTGCTCCGCGGCTCGGAGGTCCTCGAGATCGAAGCGGTGCTCGCCGAGCGCTGAGATCCCCCACCGCACCGAACCGCGACCCCCGTCGCCGTCGACGGGCGAGGACCGATCTCCGAGATCGACGCCCCGACGGGCGCGGCGATCGGCACCACACGACCCCGACCTCGAGGCCCACGCACCGGCCCGCCCTTGACAGACCCCGCCGGCGGTGCGAGGGTGGCGCCCACGCCACGGGAACCCGCCCGGGCGGGAGGAAAGGAGGATCGATGCGCACGCCGACCACCGCGGCCCCGACGTCGATGCTCCTCGGCGCCGCCGCACGGCCCCACTGAGCCTCGGCCCGACGGCCGTCCCCGCATTCCTGCTCGTCCCCGTCCGCGCGTCCCGCGGACGCCCGACACGCTCGAGGTCCCGTGATGATCCCCGTCCGCTCCTACCTGCAGCTCCTCGCCCGGCATCTCCGTCCCCAAGGGGGTCGGGTCGCCGTCCTCGCCGCGCTCGTCGCCGCGTCGATCGCCCTGCAGCTCGCCGGACCCCAGCTCGTCAAGACCTTCATCGACCGCGCCGTGGCCGGCAGGCCCGCCGGTGAGCTCGTACGCATCGCCGGGGTCTTCATCGGGCTCACCGTCACCCACCAGGGGGTCGCCGTGGGCGCCGCCTACCTGGCCGAGACGATCGGATGGACCGCGACGAACCGACTCCGTGCCGAGCTCACCGCCCACGTCCTCGCCCTCGACCTGGGCTTCCACGAGCGGCACCCTCCCGGCGCGCTCATCGAACGGATCGACGGCGACGTCTCGGCCCTGTCGAACTTCTTCTCCGCGATGATCCTCGAGATCGTCGGTAACGGCGCCCTCGTGACCGGCATCGTCGTCCTCGTGTGGCTCGAAACCCCGGCCGTCGGCATCGGCCTCGTCGCCCTCGTCGTCGTCGGCGGCCTCGTCTCCGGTCACCTCCACCGGATCGCCGTGCCGTGGTGGCGGCGGGTGCGGGCCTCGTCGGCCGAGTTCTTCGGCGTCGTCGCCGAGCAGGCCGAGGGAACCGAGGACGTCGTGGCCAACGGCGCCGCCGACTTCATGCTCGGTCGCCTCGCCGCGCTCCTCCGGCGTTGGCTCCCCGAGACGATCCGAGGGTGGTCTGGATGGGCGCTCCTGTGGAGCGCGAGCGTGATCCTCTACGTCACCTCGCTCGTCCTCACCTTCGTCTTCGGTTGGCGGCTCTTCGGGATCGGCGCCCTCGGCGTCGGCTCCGTGTACCTCCTCTTGCAGTACGTCCAGATGATGCATCACCCGATCGAGGAGATGCGAGAGCAGCTCGTCGACCTCCAGAAGGCCGGCGCGTCGATCGACCGGGTCGCCGCCCTCCTCGCCACCGAGCCCGACCTCCGGGTGGCCGGGAACCGGCGACTTCCCGACGGTCCGCTGGCGGTGGAGTTCGACGCCGTGACCTTCTCGTACGACGGCGACGGACGCGACGTCACGCTCCACGACGTGTCCTTCATCCTCGCTCCCGGTCGGGTCCTCGGACTCCTCGGGCGCACCGGCAGTGGGAAGTCCACGATCGCCCGTCTCGTCACCCGGCTCTACGACCCCCGGCGCGGGGAAGTCCGCATCGGCGGCGTACCGACCTGGGAGCTGGCCGTCACCGAGCTGCGTCGCCGGGTCGGGATGGTCACCCAGGACGTCCAGATCTTCCGGGCGACGGTACGAGACAACCTGACGCTCTTCGACCCGGCGGTCCCCGACGCCCGGCTCGTCGAGGCCATCGGCGGCCTCGGGCTCGACGGCTGGCTCGCGGGTCTCCCCGAAGGACTCGACACCATCGTCGGGCCGGACGACCTGTCCGCGGGCCAGGCCCAGCTCCTGGCCTTCACCCGGGTCTTCCTCCTCGATCCCGGGGTCGTGGTCCTCGACGAGGCCTCGTCGCGGCTCGACCCGGCCACCGAGCGGCTCATCGAACGCGCCGTCGACCATCTCCTCACCGGACGCACGGGGATCGTCATCGCCCACCACCTCGCCACCGTCGAGCGGGCCGACGACATCTGCATCGTCGAGGAGGGCCGGATCGTGGAGTTCGGCGCCCGGGCCGCACTCGTCGCCGACCCCCGATCGCGCCTCTCCCGCCTCCTCGAGACCGGGATGGAGGAGGTGCTCCGATGAGCGCTCCCCGCCGGATCCGCCCGTTCCGGGTCGTCGTCGAGCTCATCCGGCAGCAGCCGTTGCGGTACGGGACGAGCCTCGTCCTCTGGGTGGCCCTCTGGACGATGCCGATCGTCGTCGGTCTCATCGTGGCCGCCTACCTCGACGCGCTGGGAACCGCGGCATCACCGGCGGCGCTCTGGGCGATCGTCGGAGGCGTCGTCGCCTACGCCATCGTGCGAGTGGCGGTGCTCTGGGGCGCGATGCGGATCCACGCCGAGGTCATGTTCCGGGCGAGCGCGGGGATCCGACGGCGGATGATGCGCCGGATCTACGGCCTCCCCGGCGCACGACCCGTCGCCGAGTCGAGCGGAGAGGTGGTCAGCCGCTTCCGAGACGACGTCCACCACATCGGCGAGGGCCTCGACTTCAGCATCGACCTCGTCGGCGCCGCGGTCTCGGGGACCACCGCGCTCGTGATCCTCTGGCGGATCGATCCGGTGCTCACCCTCGTGGCCTCGATCCCGGCCGCGGCGGTGGTCGTCGTCGCCCAACGGACGACCGGCCTCGTGCGGCGCTACCGCACCGCCGCTCGGGACGCCACCGAGGCGATCACCGGGTTCCTCGGTGAGACCCTCGGGTCGGTCCAGGCCGTGAAGATCGCCGGAGCCGAGGACCGGATGCTCCGGAGGTTCGACACGCTCAACGACACCCGCAAGGCCATGATGGTGAAGGACAAGACCCTCACCGAGGGCCTGCGAGCGGTGTTCCGCAACACCGTGAACGTCGGCACCGGGGTCGTCCTCGTCCTCACCGCCGGCACCCTGGCGACCCCCGGAGGGCTCACCGTCGGCGAGCTCGGTCTGTTCGTGTTCCTCCTCACCGAGCTCACCGACTCGGCGTACTTCCTGGGCCGGTTCCTCGCCCAGCTCCACCAGGCCGGGGTGTCGATGGAGCGGGTCGTCGATCTCCTCCCCGGCGCCGAATGGCGCGAGCTCATGGGCGCGCCCGTCGAAGCCCTCGAGGATCCGGATCCTCCCGTCCACCCCCGCCGCCACGCCGACCCCCTCCGACGGCTCGTCGTGACCGACCTGTCGTACCGGTATCCGGGTACGACTGCCGGGATCGCCGGCGTCGATCTCGAGATCCGAGCGGGTGAGCTCGTCGTCGTCACCGGCCGAATGGGTGCGGGGAAGACGACGCTGCTGCGGACCCTCCTCGGGCTCCTCCCCGCCGATGGGGGGACGATCACGTGGAACGACGTGCGGATCGACGACCCGGCGTCCTTCATGATCCCGCCCCGCAGCGCCTACACCCCCCAGGTTCCCCGCTTGTTCTCGATGACCCTGCGGGACAACCTCCTCCTCGGAGCGCAGCACACCGACGACGAGCTCCACGACGCCGTCGTCGCGGCGGTCCTCGAGCCGGATCTCGCCGACATGCCGGACGGCCTCGACACGATGGTCGGTCCCCGCGGCGTCCGCCTCTCCGGCGGCCAGGTCCAACGGGCCGCGGCCGCCCGGATGTTCCTCCGCCGTCCGGACCTCCTCGTCTTCGACGACCTCTCGAGCGCCCTCGACGTCGAGACGGAGGCCACCCTGT
>DRQR01000087.1 GCA_011371355.1 Actinomycetota bacterium | reverse complement strand
GTCACGTCCCCGTCGGAGGCGGAACCCGTCGGCGTCCTCCACCACGCGGGCGTGGTGGCCGGTGACGAGCAGATCGCAGCCGAGGCGATCGGCCCGCTCGAGGAGGGCCCGGAAGCGCACCTTGCGATTGCACTCGATGCAGGGGTTGGGAGTGCGACCCTCGAGGTAGGCCCGTCCGAAGGGCTCGACGACGGCCTCCCAGAAGTCGCCGACGTAGTCGAGCACGTAGTAGGGGATGCCGAGCACCGCGGCGACGCGCCGGGCGTCCTCGGCATCGGCGACGGTGCAGCATCCCGAGGTCGGCGGCGACCCGTCGGGGTGCTCCCACTGCTTGAGGGTGACACCGACGACCTCGTGACCCTCCTCGACCATGAGGGCGGCGGCGACCGAGCTGTCCACGCCACCCGACATCGCGACGAGGACCCTCATCGCAGCTCCTCGACGACGCCGGCCACGATGTCGGCCGCCTCCTTCGCCCCGGCGACGTCGTCGGGCCAGCCGAAGGTGAACCGGACGCAGCGGCGGGCCTCGCCGTCGCCGAGCCCGATCGCCCGCAGCACGTGACTCGGCTCGACCGCCCCCGAATGGCAGGCCGATCCGGCGGCGGCGGCGACGCCGGCGAGGTCGAGACGCACGAGGAGGGTCTCGGCGTCGACGCCCTCGAACCGGAGGTGGGCGTGCTGGGGGAGCCTCGGGGCGAGGACCGTGGGCACCGCCCCGACGCCGGCGAGGCGCTCCTCGAAGACGTCCCGGGCCTCCCCGACCCGATCCCGGAACGCCGCCCGATCGGCGACGGCGGCCTCCATCGCCGCCACCATCCCGACGATCCCGGCCACGTTGTGGGTGCCCGAGCGTCGCCCCAGTTCCTGCCCGCCGCCGCGGAGAACCGGGGCGACGGTGACCCCGTCGCGGACGTAGAGGAGCCCGACGCCCTTGGGTCCGCCGAACTTGTGGGCCGACAGCGAGATGAGGTCGGCCCCGGTGGCGCCGACGGTCACCTCCTCCGACGAGAAGGCCTGGACCGCGTCGGTGTGGACCACGACGTCCGGGGCGACGCGCCGCACCGCGGCGGCGACGTCGGCGATCGGCTGGAGGGTGCCGAGCTCGTTGTTCGCGACCATCACCGAGACGACCGCCGGCCGGATACGGGCGACGGCCGCGGCGACCGCTTCGGGATCGATCCGACCGTTTCGGTCGGGCGGGACGAGGACGGCGGGGAGGCCGAGACCTTCGAGGAAG
The DNA here is from genome assembly GCA_011371355.1 of Actinomycetota bacterium. Taxonomy (GTDB): domain Bacteria; phylum Actinomycetota; class Acidimicrobiia; order Spongiisociales; family UBA5794; genus DRQR01. Next base: position 18,276 of record DRQR01000087.1, on the reverse strand, counting down.
CCCACCGATTCCACCACCGCGGCGTGTTCGATGGCCGAGGCGACCACGCCGCGATCGGCGGCGAGGGCGGTACCGATCACCGCGAGGTTGTCGGCCTCGGTGCCTCCGCCGGTGAAGACGATCTCGTCGGGACGGGCGGCGCCGAGGAGCTCGGCGGCCCGCTCCCGGGCCGCTTCGATCGCGTCCTTCGCCCGGCGCGCCACGCGATGGATGCCCGACGGGTTCCCGAAGACCTCCCCGAGGTAGGGTTCCATCGCCGCCCGCGCCTCCGGACGCAGCGGCGTGGTCGCGGCGTGGTCGAGATAGCGCATGGCCCGATTGTCGCGGCCACGGCGCGCTATTCGGCGCCGGCCACCTGTGCGAGGAAGGCGGTCACGCTCGCCTCGTAGCGGACCCGGTCGACGTTCCAGAGATCCCCGTGGCGTCCCTTGCCGAAGGAGACGAGCGCGACGAGATCGGGGCGGGCCTCGACGAAGGCCCGAACCCGGTCGATGGGCACGATCTCGTCCTGGTCCCCGTGGAGGACGAGGATGGGGACGTCGAACTCCTCGGCCCTCCTCACCTGGTCGAGGAGTCGCCAGTCGATCGACCACCGCACCTCGGCGAGGAGCCGGCCGAGGGCCCCGACCGGCCCGGGCGCCCACCACGGCTGGAGATCCCGGGCGAGGTCGTCGAGGTCGAGGACCGGGGAGTCGAAGATCACCCCGAGGATCTTCGACGTCTGCCGTGATCGATGGAGGGTGGAGGCGACGATCTCCGCGCCGGCGTCGAAACCGACGAGGACGAAGGCCTCCGCCCCCTTCCGCTCGGCCACGGCGAGGGCCGCCTCGACGTCCCGCCACTCGTCGAGTCCCCAGGTCGCCACGCCGGCGCCGCCCGGGGTGCCCGTCCCGTCGTTGCGGTAGCTGACGACGAGCACCGGGAAGCCCTGCTCGACGAGGGCGGGAAGGAGCCGGAGGGCCTCCCGACGGCCGTGCTCGCGGCCGTGGACCACGACGACCCAGGTGGAGCGTCGTCCGTCGACGAGCCAGGCCGGGTTCGGCCCGAGGTCGCCGGGGACCCGGACGTTCTCGAACCCGAGACGATGGGCCCTCGCGGGATCCCCCGGGTAGGCGGGGAGGTCGACGGCGACCTCGTCGCCGGGGGCGATCCGTCCCTCGAGGGCATCGAAGGCCCGTTCGACGGTGGACTCGGTGATCCTCGCGATCGAGGACACCTGGCCGTAGGCGTCCGCGGCGGCGAGGCCCCAACGGCCGTCGGCGACGGTCTCGTCGGTGCGCTCGAGCACGATCCGGCCCTCGCCGACCTCGACGACCTCCACGTCGGGGACCACCGTCGCCGGTCGGGCGTCGAGGAGCTCGGCGGCGATGCGCGACGAGTAGGCCCAGGCGGCGGCGAGGCCGAGGAGGGCGCCCACGGCGACGGCCCCGAGCGCGGCGGGTCCGAGCCACGGCGGGAGCTTCGAACGGAGCACGCCGCCAGGCTATCGACGGCGTCGTGGTAGCCGGATCAGTGTCCGACGAAGTCGGGGCGTTCCTTGGCGAGGAAGGCCGCCACCCCGATCCGGGCGTCCTCGGTGGCGAAGACCTCTCCGAACGCCTCGGCTTCGACCGAGAGCGCCTCGTCGAGGGGCAGGTCGTAGCCGCGGCGGATCGCCCGCTTGATCGCGGCGTAGGCCCGGGTCGGCCCGGCGGCGTATCGGGCGGCGTCGGCCTTGGCCCGCTCGAGGACCTCGTCGTCGGGAACGACGACGTCGGCCAACCCGATGGCGAGTGCCTCGTCGGCGGGCACGTGGCGTCCGCTCATGCACAGCTCCTTGCCCCGTTGGTAGCCGACGATCCTCGGGAGACGTTGGGTACCGCCGGCGCCCGGGATGAGCCCGAGACGGATCTCGGGCTGCCCCACCTTCGCGCCGTCGCCGAGGTACCGGAAGTCGCAGCCCATGGCGAGCTCGAGCCCGCCGCCGAGGGCGAACCCGACGACGGCGGCGATCGTCGGCTTCTCGAGGGCCTCGAGGCGACCGATCACCGACAGGAGGCCGGCCGACTGTCGCTCGTCGGCGCCCTTCTCGAAGGCCTCCTGGAACCCGGTGATGTCGGCGCCGGCGGCGAAGTGGGGGGAACCGGTGACGACCACGGCCCGGACGTCGGGAGCCTCGGCCTCGGCGATCGCCGCGTCGAGATCGGCGATGAGCTCGGCGTTCAGCGCGTTCACCGGCGGCCGGTCGAGGGTGATCGTGGCCACGGCGCCGTCGACTTCGTATCGCACGAGAGACATGGTGGGTTCCCTCCTCGTCGCTTCCGGGCGAGGGTACTCGCTCAGCGACCACCCTCGTCCACGAGGCGCCTCGCCGCGTCGTCGGGCGCGATCTCACCCTCCGCGACGGCGGCGACGAGCTCCGAGTAGTCCTCGCCGTCGAGGACGCGGCGGAGCCGTCGGTCGACGGCGCGGCGGATCGCGGCCGCGGCGCGCCGTCGTCGCCGCCGGTCCCCGTCGCCCGTGTCGTCGAGGTGACGTCGATGCCGCTCCACGGCATCGACGAGCTCGGGGATCCCCGTACCGTCGACGGCGACCGTGGACACGACGGGCGGAGCCCACGACGACGCCGTGCCGAGCTCGAGCATCCGCCGGAGCTCGGCGACGGTCTCGGCGGCTCCCGGTCGGTCGGCCTTGTTGACGACGAAGACGTCGGCGACCTCGAGGAGCCCGGCCTTGGCGGTCTGCACGTCGTCTCCCCAGCCGGGGGTGACGACCACGATGGTCGTGTCGGCCTCCTCGGCGACCTCCACCTCGGCTTGGCCGACCCCGACGGTCTCGACGACGAGCTCGTCGAACCCGGCGAGGCCGAGGAGGCCGAGGACCGGCACGACGCCGGCGGCGAGGCCCCCGAGGCGGCCTCGGTTCGCCATGGAGCGGACGAAGACCCCGGGATCGTCGACGTGGCGTTGCATGCGGAGGCGGTCGCCGAGGAGCGCTCCGCCGCTCAGGGGACTCGACGGGTCGACGGCCACGACCCCCACGGTGCGGCCCCGGCCACGGAGCTCCGCGACCAGCGCGTCGACGAGGGTCGACTTCCCCACCCCCGGCGCGCCGGTGACGCCCACGACCTTCCGATCTCGACGGGCGGCGTGGCCGGCGGCGCGGAGGAGGTCCGCGCCGGGACGTTCGTCCTCGACGATCGAGAGGGCTCGGGCCAGGGCCCGTCGGTCGCCGCCACGGATCGCGTCGAGGAGCTCGTCTGGGGTCACGCCGCGAGGCTACCCGGGACCCGACGCAGGACCGTCACCCGTTCGTGGCGATCCGCGTCGGCGCCACCACGATGGTCACCCGCACGTCGCCGGGTCGGCGCCACGGGAACTCGGGGACGCCGAGGTACTTCGCGGCGAGACGGTCGATGACCTCGTCGCCGTCGGAGGTGCGCAGCTCGACGACCCGGCCCTGGATGGTCCAGTTGCGGTACGGATCTTCCGGGTCCGACACCGAGATCCCCACCCGGGGGTCTCGCCGCAGGTTCCGCTCCTTGCGCCGTCCTCGGAGGGTGTTGAAGACGATGAGGTCGCCGTCCCGCTCCACCCACATCGCCGAGACGTGGGGCGTGCCGTCGGGATCGACGGTGGCGAGGTGGGGAAAGGCCGCGGCGTCGAGGACGGCGGCGAGCTCGTCGGGGATGGGGATGCGCTCGGACACGGGACGAGCCTAGCCCTCAGATCGCCTCGACGGACTCGACGCCCGGGACCCGGTCCTTGAGGATGCGCTCGATCCCCCCGACGAGGGTCATCGTCGACAACGGACAGCCGCCGCAGGCGCCGACGAGCTGGAGGACGACCTTGCCGCCCTCGGTGCCGAGGAGGACGAGATCCCCCCCGTCGGCCTGGAGCGCGGGCCGGATGTACTCGAGGGTCGATCGGAGGGCCTCGAGGTCGATGGGGCCACCGTCCTCGACGCCGGTCTCCACCGCTCCGGGCGCGGCGATCTCGACGACGGTCTCGCGCATGGGGCGATCCTCACCGGGTTCGAGGGTCTCCTCGGTGCCGCTCATGGCCCGGATCGTAGGACGGTCCTCCGCGATACCGGCCGGTTCAGAGCGCCCAGGGAGCGACGAAGCGCCGGAGGAAGTCGAGGAACTCGAGGGGCGGAACGACGAGCATCTCGTCGCCGACGTGGACGAAGCGCCACCGGCCCCCCGACGGGGCCGCGAGCACCTCGCCGTCGACCCGGAGCTCGAAGGGCCCGTCGGCCTCGACGACGACCGACTCCAGCTCCTTCGCCAAGGCGACGACGACCTCGTCGGGAACGAGATCCGGCGCCTCGGTCGGCTCGAGACCGCCGTAGTAGTGGGCGAGGATCTCCCGGTAGTCCGCGCCGGCGTCGGCCATCGCCTTCGCGCCCCATTGGCTGAGGCCGACGCCGTGACCCCACCCCTCCCCGACGATCTCCACGGCGCCGACCTCGTCCTCGTCGGGGAGGAGCCTCGCGGCGTCGGGGGTCGGACCACTCCGGAGCCGGATGTCGTAGCTGTAGGACGGGAGGGTCTGGGGGAGCCGACGGCCTTCGTAGCGTGCCGGGAACGCACCGGGATAGAGGTCGTCGGCGCGACGGTTGAGGATCCCCTTGAGGTCGACGGCGGGGATCCTGACGACCCCGGCGTCGGTGGTGAGGACGAGCTCGGCCCTGCCCTTCCCCTCCCCCGGCTCGTCGAGGTGGACGTCGGCGAGGCGACCCTCCACCTCCACCCCTGCCGCCCTGAGGATGGACACGAAGGCGTCCGGGTCGACGTCGAAGCGCCACTCGTACCAGGGGCTCACCCCCTCCTCCGGGGAGTCGACCGGCTGGAGGTAGGGGATCGGCGCTCCCCCCCAGATGTCCTGGTTCGCTCGCGTGCGGCGCCCGGCCGACGCGGAGTAGACGGCTTCGGCGGGACGCCCCCGGTGGAGGAGGACCTCGTCGCGGGTCCGCTCCACCGCGGCCCGCCACCGGTCGCCGCCCTCGACGTCGACGCCGCCGACCCCCCGGTAGACCTGACAGGCGGACGTGGCGCAGATGTCGTAGCCGTAGCGTTCGGCGTCGCCGCTGCGACCCGCCATCCGGTTCAGGACGTAGGTGCGGGCCGCGACGACCTGGGCGGCGAGGGCCTCCTCCGGCCAGGAGAAGGGCACTTCGCGGATCCCCAGGAGGTAGTCCTCGAAGGCGACGCGCTCGGCGAGGAAGAGCCCCTCGGGGAACACCCGGACCACGAGGGACCCGCCGTAGTGCCGGTCTCGGACCGTGAAGCGGGTCCCGTCGGCGGGGACGAGCTCGACCTCGGTGATCTCGAGACGTTCGGCCGCGACGGCCGGGCCGCCGGCGACGACGAGCGCGGCGACGAGGAGGAGCCCGAGGAGGCGACGTCGCATCACTCCCCCAGGCGTTCGACCGCGGCCCCGAGCGCTCGGAGCTTGGCGACGAAGCCGTCGTACCCCCGATCGATGTGCTCCGCGCCGACGACGGTCGTCTCGCCGTCGGCGCGGAGCCCGGCGATCGTCAGCGCCGCCGCGGCCCGGATGTCGCACCCGTCCACCTCGCAGCCGCTGAGCCGCTCGACCCCCCGGACGACCACGTGCTGACCGTCGGCGTGGACGTCGGCACCGAGACGGTTCAGCTCACCGAGGTACCGGAACCGCGACGCGTAGACGTTCTCGGTGACGATCGACGTCCCGTCGGCGACCGAGAGGAGCGCCACCATCTGCGGGTGCATGTCGGTGTGGAAACCCGGATACGGCAGCGTGGCGAAGTCCACCGGGGCGGGGCGCTCCGGACCGACGACTCGGAACCAGTCGTCCCCGGTCGTCACCTCCGCTCCGGCGGCGGCGAGTTTCGTGAGCTCCATGCGGAGGTGCGCGGGAACGCATCGGGTGATCGTGACGTCTCCCCCGGTGATCGCCGCGGCGGCGGCGTACGTCCCCGCCTCGAGCCGGTCGGGGATCACCCGATGGGCTCCGGGGGTGAGCTCGGAGACCCCGTGCACGACGATCGTCGAGGTACCCGCACCCTCGATCTTCGCCCCCATCTTGCCCAGGTAGGCGGCGAGGTCCTCGAGCTCCGGCTCGCGGGCGGCGTTCCCGATCGTCGTCACCCCGTCGGCGAGGACCGCGGCGAGGAGGAGGTTCTCGGTGGCCCCGACCGACGGGAACTCGAGGTAGACGTCGGCCCCGTGGAGCCCGCGGGGTGCCTCGGCGTGGAGGACGCCGTGGCGGAGCTCGAACTCGGCGCCCATCGCCCGGAGCCCCTCGAGATGCAGGTCGATGGGGCGGCTCCCGAAGTCGTCGCCGCCGGGGAACGCCACCCGGGCCCGTCCCCGCCGGGCGAGGAGCGCCCCGAGGACGAGGATGGACGCCCGCATCCGGCGGACGAGGTCGAGGGGCGTCTCGGGCCGGAGATCCTCGGGTACCTCGACGACGAGCCGGTTCCCGCTGCGCTCCCCGTCGGCGCCGAGATGCCGGAGCACCTCCGCCATGATCGCGACGTCTTCGATCTCCGGGACGTTGTCGAGCCGGTGGGTGCCGGGAGCCAGGAGGGTGGCGACCATGTGCTTGAGGACCGCGTTCTTCGCCCCGAGGACGGCCACGGTGCCGTGGAGCGATCTGCCGCCGACGACCTTGATGGCTCGCATCGGGTCAGGATACGGGTGACGCTCCTCAACCCGTGGCGGGAACGGGGACGACGTCGGAGAAGAACACCTCGGCGTGGGACTCCCAGGTGCGGTTGGGACCGCGGACCTCGACCCCGATGCCGCGCTCGGCGTCGACGGGCACGAGGAGGAGCCACATACGCCCGTTCTCGTAGGCACCGAAGGACCGGACCCGGCCGTCGGCGAGGGGCTCGACGGTGCCGAGCTCCCCGACGCCGGTCTCCGCGAGCAAGCTCCAGAAGGCCTCGGCGACGGCCGTGGGCGTCGCCGGCCACGTTCCACCCGCCTGCTCGACGACGGCCCGGAGGTTGGTGGGTGCCACCGTGGCGAGGACGTCCTCGCCGGCGGGGTGGGCGAAGCGGATGAAGTCGGGGCCCACCTCGAGGACCTCCCAACCCTCCGGATAGGCGATGCAGACGGTGTCGGCGCACGCAACCTCGCGACCGGTCACCGGTGGCGCGTCCGGCCCGGTCGAGCAACCGGCGACGACGACGGCGAGGAAGGCGGCGACGATCCGAACCATGGCCCGAGGGTACCGGGGATCCGGCGCCTCCGACCGTCGCTAGATTGGTCCGGCGAGGGGAGGACGAGTGCGCATCGCGATCGCCGCCGACCACGCCGGCTTCCGGCTGAAGGAGACCCTCCGAGCCCACGTCGCCGCCGCGGGGCACGAGGTCATCGACCTCGGCACGGACTCGGAGGATCCCGTCGACTACCCCGACTTCGCCGCGGCGGTGGGTCGGGCGGTGGCCCGGGGCGAGGCCGATCGCGGCATCGTCGTCTGCGGCTCGGGGGCCGGGGCTTCGATCGCGGCGACGAAGATCAAGGGGGTGCGCTGCGCCACCGTCCACGACGTCTACACGGCCCACCAGGCCGTCGAACACGACGACCTCAACGTCCTCGCCCTCGGGGCGAGGGTGATCGGACCGGCCCTCGCCGCCGAGATCGTCGATGCCTACCTCGCCGCCCGGTTCTCCGGCGAGGAGCGGCATCGGCGTCGGCTCGACAAGCTGGCCCGGCTCGACGAGGACCGGGCCTGAATCCCTCGACCCGCCGCCCGGGCCTGCCGATCGTCGATACCATGCACCCGATGTACGACGATCCGGATCGTCACCTCAACCGCGAACTGTCGCTCCTCGACTTCCAAGAGCGGGTCCTCGCCCTCGCCGAGGACCGGGACCGGCCGCTCCTCGAACGGGTCCGCTTCGTCGCCATCGTGTCGGCGAACCTCGACGAGTTCTTCCAGGTCCGGGTCGCCGGGCTCCAGGAACAGGTCCTCTCCGGCGTCACGAGGCCCGGTCCCGACGGTCGGGCACCGCGGGATCAGCTCGCCGAGATCCGACCTCGGGTGGAGGCGCTCAACGACCGGATGGACGCCCTCTTCCTCAAGGACCTCGCGCCGCGACTCGCCGAGGCCGGGATCGCGATCACCTCGGTCGACGCCCTCGAGCCCCACGAACGCCGCGAGCTCGACGCGTCCTTCGCCGAGCAGGTGTTCCCGATCCTCACCCCCCTCGCCGTCGACCCTTCCCACCCGTTCCCCTACATCTCGAACCTCTCCCTCAACCTCGCCGTCCTCCTCCACCGACCCGAGGGCGGACGACGATTCGCCCGGATCAAGCTCCCACCGAACGTGCCCCGCTTCCTGCCCCTCCCCGACGGCACCCGGTTCGTCCCGATCGAGCAGGTCGTCGGCGCCAATCTCGACCGGCTCTTCGGCGGGATCGAGATCGACTCCCACCACGTGTTCCGGGTCACCCGCACCGCGGACCTGGCCGTCGAAGAGGACGAGGCCGACGATCTCCTCACGGCCATGGAAGAGGTGCTCCGGTATCGGCGCTTCTCGGCACGGGCGGTGCGGCTCGAGGTCGACACGGGAATCCCCGATCACGTCCTGGAGCTGCTCCTCGACGGCCTGGAGCTCGGCCCCGATGACGTCTATCGGCGGGAGGCGCCCCTCGGCCTCAACGCCCTCGCGGAGCTCGCGGACCTCGACCGCCCCGAGCTCAAGGACCCTCCCCAGCCTCCGATCACCCCGCCCCGCTTCGTGCCGAGCGACGGGGCGGTGGACTTCTTCTCGGTGATCGCCGACGGCGACGTCCTCGTCCACCACCCCTACGAGTCCTTCGGGATGTCGACCGGCGCCTTCTTGGCCCAGGCGGCCGGCGATCCCGACGTCGTGGCGATCAAGCAGACCCTCTATCGGACGTCGATGCCCGAGGACCCCGCCCTCGGCGGGGAGGAGTCGATCGTCCGGAGCCTCATGGCCGCCACCGAGGCCGGCAAGCAGGTCGTCGTCCTCGTCGAGCTCAAGGCCCGCTTCGACGAGGCGGCGAACATCAACTGGGCGCGGATGCTCGAGGCCGCCGGGGTCCACGTGGTCTACGGCGTCCACGGCCTCAAGACCCACGCCAAGCTCCTCCTCGTGGTCCGACGGGAGAACGGTCGCCTCCGGCGCTACGCCCACATCGGAACGGGCAACTACAACCCGAAGACCGCCCGGATCTACGAGGACGTCGGCCTCTTCACCGCCGACGACGACCTCGGTGCCGACCTCACCGACCTCTTCAACCACCTCACCGGCTACGCGATGCCCCCGGACTACCGGCGGTTGCTCGTGGCTCCGCACTTCCTCCGAGACCGCATCGTCGCCCGGATCCGCGAGCAGGCCGCGCTCGGGCCCGACGGTCGAATCGTCTGGAAACTCAACCATCTCGTCGACCCGGCGATCATCGACGAGCTCTACCGCGCCGCGCAGGCGGGATGTCGCATCCGGCTCGTCGTCCGCGGCATCTGCTGCCTCCGGCCCGGCGTGCCGGGCCTCTCCGAGGGGATCCGAGTCCGTTCCCTCGTCGGGCGCTATCTCGAGCATTCCCGGATCTACCGGTTCGGCCCGCCGGGCACCGAGGGCGTCTACTACGTCGGGTCGTCGGACATGATGCCGAGGAACCTCAACGGTCGCGTCGAGTGCCTCGTCCCGGTCGCCGACCCTCGACTCAAGGCGAGGCTCCAGGAGATCCTCGACGTCGAATGGGCCGACGACACCCTCGCCTGGGAGCTCGGCCCCGACGGGTGGTCGAAGGTGCCCACCCTCGAGGGGATCGATGCCCACGAGACCCTCTACCGACTCGCCTCGCATCGCGCCGAGGGCGACCGTGGGTGAGCGACCCCCCCAGCGGATCGAATGGGCGGCCGGCGGGGTGGTCCGCCGCACCGGTGCCGACGAGTACCTCGTCGTCCACCGGCCTCGCTACGACGATTGGACCCTCCCGAAGGGCAAGGTGGAGGCCGGTGAGCTCCTCGTGGAGGCGGCGCTCCGGGAGGTCGCCGAGGAGACGGGCGTCGCCGCGGTCGTGGACCGGGCGATCGGGACCGTCTCCTACGACGCCGGGAGGGTTCGGAAGGTCGTCCGGTGGTGGACGATGGCCGGTGACGGCGAGTTCACCCCGAACGGCGAGGTCGACGAGCGTCGCTGGCTCCCCCATGCGGCCGCCCGGGAGCTCCTCTCCTACGAGGCGGACCGGAACGTCCTCGACCGGGCCCACGCCCTCGAGACCCGGCCGGGGTCGGGACGGGTGTTCCTCGTCCGCCACGCCACCGCGGGGAGCCGAGACCACTGGCGGGCGGACGATCGAGCCCGACCCCTCGACCCGGGAGGCCTGCGGCAGGCGCTCTCCCTGCGAGCTTCGTTGTCGAGCCATCCGATCACCGGGGTCTGGTCCTCCCCCTACGTGCGCTGCGTCGAGACGGTCGCGCCCCTCGCCAAGCTCCTCGGCCTCCGGGTCTCGACGACGGCGATGCTCGCCGAGCCCGTCGACCTCGAAGCGGCGATCGGGTGGGTGTGCTCCCGGGGGGAGGGCTCGTGGCTGCTCTGTAGCCACGGCAACGTCGTGGCCGCGATCGTCGGCCGGCTGGCGGCCGAAGGGGTTCCGATCGACGGGGAGCTCCGGTGGGAGAAGGGATCGACCTGGGTGATCGACCTCGACGCCGACGGACCCACCGGCGCCGCCTACCTGCCGCCCCCGAGCTGACCGACCCGATCGGCGACGAACCTGACGGTCTCCGCGGCGAGGTCGTCGAGGACCGCCGCCGTGCTCCGCCCCGCCCGCTTCGGCAGGTTGAAGGAGTGGTCGGCCCCGTCGACGACGACGAGCTCGGCGTCGGGGAGATCCGCCACGACGTCGGCGAGGAGCTCGGGAGGCGACAGGGGGTCGCGACTCCCCGAGACGAAGAGCTGCGGCTCGACGATCCGGGCCAGGTAGGTCACGTCGCGGGGCTCCGTCTTCCCGGCGGGCACGAGCGGGAACCCGTAGGCGACGGTGGCCACGGCCGGGAAGCCCACGTCGGCGACGAGGTGGGCACCGATCCGAGACCCCATCGACTTGCCGGCGAGCACGACTCCCTCGACCCGGGCGGCCAGGTTCGTCGCTGCCGCCTCGTGGACGGCGAGCCGAACCCCGAGGGGGTCCGGGAAGCGCCGGCCGAGGGCCTGGTAGCGGTAGTCGAAGGTCATGGTCGGGTGGCCCCGCTCGGCGAGGGCTCGCCGCACGTGCCCGAGCCAGGGATGATCCTGGCCGGCGCCGGCCCCCGGGGCGAGGAGGATGCCGACGGGCGAGGGGTCCTCCGGCATGGCGAGGATCGCCGGGACCTCCTCGCCGCCCCCGATGTCCACCGAGAACTCGAACTCGTCGATCATCGCGCCCGAGTCTGCCACGCTCCGGGTCGCTAGCGTGACCCCATGCACGTCGTCGTCCGACCCCAGCCCGCCGATGCGGCCGCGGCCGCCGCCGAGCTCCTGGCCGGTCATCTCGCCGCGGCCGGCGCGCCGATCGACCTCGGCCTCGCAGGCGGCACGACCCCTCGAGCCGCCTACCGCCTGCTCCGCGACCGCGACCTGCCGTGGGATCGCGTGTGGTGCTGGCTGCCGGACGAACGGTGGGTCCCTCCGAACCACCCCGACTCCAACGCCCGCATGGTGCGTGAGGAGCTCCTCGACCACGTCCCGGCGAGCTTCGACGCCCCGAACACGGCGACGACCGACCCGCATCGAGCCGCCGCCGAGTACGAGAACAGGATCCTGCCCCGATTCCTCCGGGGTGGCGCCGTCGCCCCCGATCTCGTGCTGCTCGGCGTCGGCGCCGACGGACACACCGCGTCCTTGTTCCCCCACACCGAGGCGGTGTCGATCGACCGGATCGGTTACGTCGCGAACTGGGTGCCCGCCCTGGGGGCGTGGCGGCTCACGGCCACCCTGCCGCTCCTGCGGGCGGCCCGCAAGGTCGTGTTCCTCGTCACCGGACGGGAGAAGGCCCCGGTGGTCGCCCAGATCCTCGAACGGGAGATCCCCCATCCGGCCCGCCTCGTCGCCGAGGGAGCCGCCGAGGCGGTGTGGATCCTCGACGAGGCGGCGGCCGCGGAGCTGAGCTGATCAGAGCCCGCCGCGGCGGATCCCGTCGATGATGAGCTCCCCCACCGGGGTGTCGGCGTCGAGGCGATCGAGGCGATCGAGGACGCCCCGACGGAGCTCGGTCTGGCTGCAGCCGAGCTCGGCCGCCCATTCGTCGATCTCCTTCGATCGGGCCGCGAAGCGCTCGATCGCCGGGAGCTCGCCGCCGGTGGCGAGGAGCTCGTCGACGGTCATCTCGCCGATCTCCTCCTCGGCCTCGTCGATGAGCTGCTGGACGAGCTCGATCGTCCGGTCGGCCACCTCGTCGCAGGTCCGCGGCGCACCGGCCCCGCACGCGGCGAGCACGACGGCGACGACGACGGCGACGGCGGCGGCACGCACGGCCGAGAGCGTACCCGGCCCCTCGCTCAACGGGGGTCTTCGACGTCGACCTCGTCGACGATGCCGACGACGACGGTTCGGACGGGTCCGGTCGTCACCCCGAAGACCTGCCGGGCCGAGTTGCCCTCGTCGAGGACGAGGACGAGTTCGCCCGCTCCGGCCCCGACGGCATCGACGGCGATCGTCGTCCCCTCCGGCCCGCCGTCGGGATCGAGGAGCTCGCAGCGCAGGAGCCGCCGTCCCTCGAAGAAGGGGTGATGGATCGTGGAGACCACGGTGCCGACGACCCGTCCGAGCTTCACCGCGGTGCCACCCGGTCGACGATCCCGACGATCGCGTGGTCGACGGGCACGAAACGCGGCTCGAGGGCCTCGGCCGCCTCCCGGGCGGCGACGACGTAGACGAGCTCCCCCGGGGCGGCCATGGCCACCGCGTCGGCGGCCACCACCGGGGTTCCGACGGGCCTGCCGTCCTCGTCGACGGGTTCGACGACGAGGAAGCGGACGCCCTCGAGGCCGGGTGCCTTGACCGTGGCGACGACCGTGCCGCGTACTCGGGCGAGCTGCATCAGGTCTCCTCCGAGCCCCAGGTCTCGATCCGCCGAGAGAACCGCAGGTCGACGTCGAGGTTGCGCCGCACCTCGGGATGGAGCTGGGCGACGAGCTCGGCCCGGACGAGCCGCGCGGCGCCGGCACGTGCCGCCCCGGCCTCGACGGCCACCTCGACGTCGGCGACGGGGCCGCCGAAGAGCACGTAGCCCTTCCCGCCGAGACCGTCGCCGAGCTCGAGGGCGGCGACCTGGGCGCCGGAGGCCTTGACGCCCGCGTCGGCGGCGACGACGGTCGCCGGGATCCCCGTCGCCTCGACGATGCCGAGCGCCTCGGGCTCGGGAACGGCCCGGTGGGAGCGGTCGACGAGGGCGCCGACCACCTCCGCGTGGACGTCGGGGAGGAACACCTCGTCGAGGAGGTCCGCTCCCGCCACCCCGACGCCGACCCCGAGGGCCTCCTCGACCGACGCGGTGTCACCGGCGACGAGGACGAGGTACTTCCCGGGCTGGACGGTGCCGACGCGGAGGTGGTCGACGGGGGCCGCCTTGACCATGGCGTCGGCGACGACGATCCCACGGGCGACCGAGCCGAGCTCGAGGACGCCGACGGCGGGAAGTTCAGACAATGCGCATCGCTCCCACGACGGTCACCCGACGCACCCTCGAGAAGGTCCTCGGCCTCGTGAGTCCCTCACCGGTGGGGCTGGCGATCGAGAAGGACGTGTAGCCCTCCCCTCTGGCTCCGAGACCGGCGAGGTTCGGACCGTTGGCGACGAAGATCGAGCAGTTCATCGCCCGGGCCATCCTCGTGATCGTCTCCACGTTCGTCGAGTGGATGGAGGCGGTGTGGCGGAACCCGTGCTCGGACCGCACGGCGAGGTCGATGGCCCGATCCACGTCGGGGACGCGCACGACGGGCATCACCGGGAGCATCTGCTCGGTCCAGACGAGGCCGTGGTCGACGGGAACCTCGGCGACGAGGAGACGCGGGTCGCCGTCGACGTCGATGCCGACCTCGGCGAGGAGTCGCCCGGCGTCCTGGCCGATCCACCTCGGCTCGATGGGCCACGGTCGGCCCGGACGACCCAGCTCCCGGAAGACGAGCCGCTCGATCCTGCGCAGCTCGTGCTCCTTGAGGCGGTAGGCGCCGGCGGACACCATCGCCTGGACGAGGCGATCGGCGACGGTGTCGACGACGATCGTCGTCTTCTCGTCGACGCAGACGATGTTGTTGTCGAAGGAGGCGCCCTCGACGATGTCGCGGGCCGCCTGGTCGAGGTCCGCGGTCTGGTCCACGACCGCCGGGGGATTCCCCGGACCGGCGGTGATCGCCTTCTTCGGGGTCTTCAGCGCGGCCCTGACGACCCCGGGCCCACCGGTGACGAGGAGCACGGGGACGTGGGGATGGGCCATGAGGGCATGGGCGGACTCCAGGGTCGGCTCGGGGATCGCGGTGACGAGATCGGGGGGACCACCCGCGGCGACGATGGCCCGGTTGATGAGCTGGATGTTCTCGATCGACACCCGCTTCGCGCCCGGGTGCACGTTGAAGACGACCGCGTTGCCCGCCGAGAGCATCGCGATCGAGTTGTTGATGATCGTCGACGTCGGATTCGTCACCGGGGTGATCGCCCCGATGACGCCGTAGGGGGCGTACTCGGTGACGACCATGCCGTGGTCGCCGGTGACGGCCTCGGGCTCGAGGTCCTCCGGTCCGGGGGTCTTCGTGGTGACGAGCCGGTTCTTCTCGATCTTGTCGACGGTGCGACCGAGGCCGGTCTCGAGCCGGGCGAGCTCGGCGAGTCGTTCACCCTCTCGGGTCATCGCTTCGCGGATCGCCTCGACGATCCGGCGCCGGGCCTCGAGGCCGAGGTCCCGGGCGGCCTCGGCCGCGCGGCGGGCGGCGGCCACGGCGGCGTCGATCGTCGGATGGATCCCGTCGCCGAGCAGTTCCTCGGCGACCTCGAGCTCCTCGGCGGCCCGAAGGGCGCGCCCGGGACGTCCGGTCGCCTCGGCGACGGCGAGGCGCCGACGGACCCGTTCGATGATCGCCTCGATCTCGGCGGCGTCGGGCAGGCGGCTCATTTCCTGTACACCGTGGTCCCGTCGACCTCCCAGGTGTCGACGATCGCCATCACCACCGCGTCGCAGGGACGATCCCGGGTGAGCTCGGTCTGGCGGGCCGAGCTCCCCGACGCGTAGAGGACCACCTCACCGACCCCGGCTCCCACGGCGTCGACGGCGACGACGTAGTCCCCGGTCTCGGCGTCGTCGATGCCGAGGCGGCGGACGACGAGGAGCTTCATGCCCTCCATCGAGGGCTCCTTCCGACTCGCGACGACGGTGCCGACGACCCGTCCGAGGTTCACGGCGTCTCCCCGGCGGTCACCCGAGCTCCTGCTCGGCCTCGGCGCGCCGGCCGAGGGGCAGTACGAGATCGATGTTGAGGTGCGGCCGCGCGATGACGTGGGAGGTGATGAGCTCCCCGACCTTCTCCGCGCCGCGGGTGCCGGCCTCCACGGCGGCCTTCACGGCGGCGACGTCGCCCCGCACGATCACGGTGACGAACCCGCCGCCGGTCTCCTCGTAGGAGACGAGCTCGACCTTCGCCGCCTTCACCATCGCGTCGGCGGCCTCCACCGCCGCCGGGAAGCTCCGGCATTCGATCATTCCCAGTGCATCGGCCACGTCCTGCTCCTTCCTCTCAGCCTTCTCGTCCTTCGAGACCCTCGAGGGCGGCGACGGCCGCCCGCCAACCGACGTCGATGTCCCGTTCCTCGCCGCCGAGGTAGATCCGCCCCATCGAGCCGTGGGCCCGCACCTCGAGGACCGAGATCCGTGAGGCCTTCTCCGCCTCGTTCGCGGCGAGGGCCGCGTAGGCCGCGGGCTCGCATTCCAGCACGTAGAGGGTCTGACCCGGGACGATCATCTGCCCGTGCCGCGTGCGGTTGATGAGCTGGGCGTGGTGGTCGTCGATGCGGCGGATGATCTGACTCGACAGGATCCTCGGCTTCCGCCGATCGGCCTCGCCGAGCCCGATCGCCTCGAGGATCGCCTCGCCCGCGGCACGGGTCTCGGCCTGGTCGGGCGAGTGGACCTCGAGGAGCCCGTAGTACCGCTCGATGATCTGCATCCCCGGCTTCACCCTCGTCGCCTTCAACGCCACGTCGGTGAGGCGGTTGATCTCGATCCCGGGGGCGACCTCGACGAAGAGCGATGCCTCCCCGGCGAGGGGGAGGAACCCCTGGGCGACGGTCCCCAAGAACGCCGCGTACTGGGGCTGGAGGCTGTCGAGGAACACGTAGGACCTGAGATCAATACCGCTCGTCATCGTCGTCTCCTTCCCCCGCCACGATCTGCACCCCCGCCGACGCTCCGATCCTCGTCGCCCCGGCGGCGATCATCTCCTCGGCCTCCTCGGCGGTACGGACCCCACCCGAGGCCTTGACCCCCATCTCCGGTCCGACGGTCTCCCGCATGAGCGCGACGTCGTAGACGGTGGCGCCTCCGGCGAGGAACCCGGTGGAGGTCTTCACGTATTCGGCCTTCGCCTGCTTGGCGAGGAGGCAGGCGACGACCTTCTCCTCGTCGGTGAGGAGCCCGGCCTCGATGATGACCTTCACGATCGCGCCGACCTCGTGGGCGGCGTCGACGACGTGCTCGACGTCCTCCCGGACGAGGTCGTACCAGCCGCTCTTGAGGTAGCCGATGTTGATGACCATGTCGAGTTCCCGGGCACCGTCGCGGAGGGCTCGGCGCGCCTCCATCCCCTTGATCTGGGTGGTGCTCGCCCCGAGGGGGAAACCGACGACCGAGGTCACCTTCACCTCGCTCCCTCGCAGGTTCTCGGCGGCCCGTCGCACCCACACCGGATTCACGCAGACCGACGCGAAACCGTACTCGCGGGCCTCGGCGCAGATCCGGTCGATGTCCGCCGCGGTGGCGTCGGGCCTGAGGAGCGTGTGGTCGATGTACCGGGCGAGGTCCCGGGGAACGTCGGCTGCGTCCCCGTGGTAGCTCACCCGGTCGGCGCCGTTGGCGACGACCCGGCGGAGCGTCTCGGGCGAACGACAGACGTCGGATCGTTCGGCGAGCGCGGCGAGCACCTCCCGGGTGACGAGTTCGACGAGCATCTCCTGGTCGACGGGGAGGCTCATCGTCCGGTCCTCGCGTAGAGACGCTCGACGTCGTCGATCTTCCGGACCCGGCGAGCGTGGCGGCCACCGCCCCAGGGGGTGGCGAGCCACTCCTCGACGATCTGCCAGGCGAGGGCGTCCCCGAGGAGGCCCGCGCCGAGGGCGAGGACGTTCGTGTGGTTGTGCTCCCGGGCGTTGCGTGCCGTCGAGATGTCGTGACAGGTGGCGGCGCGCACCCCGGGCACCTTGTTCGCCACGATCGCCGAGCCGAGCCCGGCGCCGTCGACGACGATGCCCCATCGGCAGGTGCCGTCGGCGACGAGGCGAGCGACGGCGTGGGCGAAGTCGGGGTAGTCGACGGCGTCGGTGCCGTCGGTCCCGCAGTCGCGCACCTCCCAGCCGGCCTCACGGAGTCGGAAGACGAGCCGCTCCTTCAAGGCGTAGCCGCCGTGGTCGGCGCCGATGGCGATCACGTCGCCGACCGCGCCGTCGCGCGCATCGCCCGAGGGCACCGACGTCGGGACCGCGTCGGGGGCCTCGACGAGGCCGGCGATGACCCGCCGGACGAGTTCTCTGACTTCACGTTCGAGGTCGTCGCTCACTTGCGTCTCCGTCGGTGGCAGCATCCTAGGGCCGGACCCTCGCGCGGGGGTCGGACCGGGCGTCGCAGCGGCGTACACTCGCCCCCATGGACGATCCTCGGCGACGCTGGGAGACCGCCGCGCTCCGGGAGGCCCGGGCACGCCGGGCCGCGCCGCCGCGTCCCTCACGGCGACGGCGGGGCGACGACTTCGTGACCCTTCGGGACGCGGCGGGGATCACCGGCATCCCGGTCGGCACCCTCCGCAAGTGGGCTCGTCGCGGCGTCGTCGACAGCCGCCTCGACGAACGCGCCGACGGCACCTATCGCCTCGTCTCCCTCGCCTCGGTGCGCGAGCGGGCCGAGCGCCTCGGTCGGGACTCCGGACCGCCGGCCACGACGGAGCCGGTCCCGGCGCCCGAGGCGTCGCCGGGCACGATGATCGTGCCCATCGATGCCTGGAACAAGATGCTCCTCCAGCTCGGGAACCTCCACGAGGCCGGCCGGCAACTCGCCGAAGCCCGAGAACGAGCCGCGAAGGCCGAGACCGAGGCC
>DRQR01000086.1 GCA_011371355.1 Actinomycetota bacterium | reverse complement strand
GTCCACGTCGACGACGAGGGCTTCATGACGAGCTACGACGAATGGGACGAGGAGATCGCCAAGGAGCTCGCGAAGAACATCGGGATCGAGCTCACCGACGAGCACTGGCGGGTCGTCAAGTTCCTGCGGGAGGACTTCGCCGAGACCGGCGAGACGCCCACGCTCCGCCGAGTGAGCAAGGTCGGAGGGTTCCCCACCAAGGAGCTCTTCAAGCTGTTCCCGAAGAAGCCGGCGAAGAAGATGGCCTACGTCGCCGGGCTCCCCAAGCCCCACGGCTGCGTGTGAGAGGAGGAGACCGATGACCGCCCAGGAGACCCCGATCGTCCCCGACTTCGGCGAGGACGCCTCCGAACGGAAGATGGCCTTCGTCGCCTCGAAGGGGACCCTCGACATGGCGTACCCGCCGCTCGTGATGGCGAACGCCGCCCTCGGTGAGGGCATCGAGACCCACATCTTCTTCACCTTCTGGGGGCTCGACATCGTCACGAAGAAAGTGATGGCCGACCTGAAGTTCACCCCCATGGCGAACCCGGCCACCCACATCCCCCAAGCGCTGACCCCGCTGCCCGGGATGACCGCGATGGCCACCCACCAGATGCACAAGATGCTCGAAGAGCTCGACATCCCCGACATCCCCGAGTTCCTCGACCTCATCGTCGACGCCGGGGGGCATCTGTGGGCGTGCAAGCTCTCGGTCGACATGATGAAGCTCACCCCCGAAGACCTCTACGACGGCGTCGAGGGGATCATCTCGGCGACGGACTTCATCGAGCTCATCGAGGGCGCCCAGACGATGTTCATCTGAGGCGTCGCCGCACCGACGACCCCGCCGTTCCTCTCTCCGGCGGGGTCGTCGCGTCCGGAGGGGTATCCTCGGATCGCAGCCGACACGGGAGTCTTCGATGGCCTACACCTTCGACACCACGATCGACGACGCCTTCGACCGGGTCGTCGCCCGAGTCCGGGAGGCCCTCGCCTCGGAGGGCTTCGGGGTGCTCACCGAGATCGACGTGGCGGCGACGATGAAGGAGAAGCTCGACGTCGACCTGCCCCCCTACCTCATCTTGGGCGCCTGCAACCCGCCCCTCGCCCATCGGGCGATCAGCGCCGACCCGAAGATCGGCGCGCTCTTGCCCTGCAACGTCGTGGTCCGGGAGTCCGACGACGGCGTCGAGGTGCTCTTCATGGATCCGGAGTCGGTCCTCGGGCTCGTCGACGTCTCGGGCATCGACGAGGTGGCCGCAGAGGTCAGGGAGCGCCTCGAGCGGGTCCGTTCCCGGATCTGATCGGGAATCCCGGCGAGGCCGACGGCGTTGGAGGGGATGCGAGTTCGTGAGGCGATCGCGGCCGGGCACGACCCGGTCGAGGAAAGTCCGGACTCCACAGGGCAGGATGCTGGGTAACACCCAGGCGGGGCGACCCGACGGAAAGTGCCACAGAGAACAGACCGCCGATGGCCTTCGGGCACAGGCAAGGGTGAAACGGTGGTGTAAGAGACCACCAGCATCCCGGGTGACCGGGATGGCTCGGCAAACCCCATCCGGAGCAAGGCCAAGCAGGGACGTCGGTGGCCCGCCGGTCAAGTCCCGGGTAGGCCGCACGAGGCCGACGGCAACGTCGGTCCCAGATAGATGATCGCCCACGACAGAATCCGGCTTATCCACGGACTCGCATCGACGACCCCCGTCCCCCGGACGGGGGTCGTCCCCGTTCCCGGGGGCTCCTCCTAGGCTGACGCCGCCCCTGAGGAGGACCCGTGGACGTCCGCCGACTCGTCGAGGCGACCCCCGCCGACCGCAACCGGACGATCGATCTCGTCCGGGTCGTCTCGATCGTCCTCGTCGTCCTGGGTCACTGGCTGGCGGCGGCCGTGTGGTACGAGGACGGCGCCCTCCGCTTCACGAACCTCCTCGTGCTCGCCCCCTGGGCTCAGTGGGCAACCTGGATCGTCCAGGTGATCCCGCTGTTCTTCGTCGCCGGCGGCTTCGCCAACCGACGCTCCTTCGCCTCGGCGCACCGACGCGGCGAGGAGGCGGCCCGGTGGATCGTCGTGCGGTTCCGGCGCCTCCTCACCCCGGTGGTGCCGTTCCTGGCCACCTGGCTCGGCCTGCTCCTCGTCGTCCGGGCCGCCGGGGTACCCCCGGCGCTCGTCCACTCGGGCTCCCTCGCCTCGGTGACGCCGCTGTGGTTCCTCGCCGTCTACCTCCTCGTCATCGCCGCCGTGCCGGTCACCGTCGCCCTCTGGGAACGGTTCGGTTGGCGGACGGTGCTCGTCGGCGCGCTCGCCGCCGTCGCCGTCGACGGCCTCCGATTCGCCTCGGACGCCGACTGGGTGGGGTGGGCGAACTACGTCTTCGTCTGGGGCACCGCCCACCAGCTCGGCTATGCCTGGGCCTCGGAGACCTCGCCTCCTCGGCGGGGGATCCTCGCTGCGGGGTTCGTCGCCGCCTTCGGGGTGCTCGTCGCGGTGACCGTGGCCGGGCCCTATCCGATCTCGATGGTGGGGATCCCCGGGGCGGCGGCGAACAACACCCTGCCGCCGACCGCCGCCCTCCTCGCCCTCACCGCCGTCCAGTACCTCCTCGTGCGGCTCGTCGAGCCGTCCCTCGTGGGGATCCTCCGTCGCCGGGGACCCTGGACCGTGGTCGTCGCCGTCCAGAGCGTGATCATGACCCTCTACCTCTGGCACCTGCCCGCCCTCGCCCTCGTCGTGCTCGTCGGCCACCTCGCCGGGGTCGGCTTCGACGCCCGACCGCTCTCGGCGACGTGGTGGTGGACCCGGCCGGTGTGGCTGACGATCCTCGCCGGGGTCACGGCGGTGCTCGTGTGGATCTACGGCCGCTGGGAGCACCGGGTGCGTCCCGTCGATCGCCTCCCGTCACCGTGGAGCCTGGCGGTCGGGGTGACGGCCACGATCGTCGGGATCGCCTACCTCGTGGTCCGCGGGATCGTCGACGCGGGCGGCGACGTGCGTTGGGAGCTCGTCGCCCTCGCCACCGTCGGAGTCGTGTTCCTCGGTGCCTACCCGGCCCTCAGGCCCCGAACCCGGACATGACCACCCAGGTGCCCGACGACGACAGGGTCCCCTCTTCGAGCTGGGGGTGGTAGGCGGCGACGTAGGCCTCCACCTCCCCGGAGGCGCCGAGGAGGGGCTCGAGGACGATCGCCACCCGCTGATCGTGGCCGGCCCCGTGGCGCAGCCGGACGACGAAGGGCTCGCTCGCCCGGCCGAACGCGGCGCTCCAGACCTCGACGTCGACGGGATGGGTCATGCCGACGATCGACCGACCGACGATCTCCCCGGCCGAGCGGCCGAGCATCTCGGCGACGCCCTCGTCGCAGAACAGGAACCTGCCCTCGCGGTCGAGGATCCCGATCCCCGCCCGAACCCCGAGCTCGGACCGTCCGCCTCCCACCGCGGGACGTGACGGCGCCGAGTCGGCCATGCGACGCATCGCGTACCGGACGGTCTTCAGCAGCTCCTTCGCCTCCACCTTCCCCTTGACGAGGTAGTCCTGGGCGCCTTCGGCGAGCGCGGCGTGGGCGACGGCGTCGTCGTCGTGGGACGACAGGACCACGATCGGCAGGTGGGGAGCGGCCCGGGCGACGGCCCGCACCGCGTCGATGCCGTCGGCGTCGGGGAGGACGAGGTCCAAGAGGACGCAGTCGAAGTGCTCGGCGGCGATCCGGTCGAGGGCGTCGTCGAGGCGACGGGCCTGGGCCAGGCCGTCGTAGCCCGGCCACACCTCGTCGAACATGCCGACGACGAGGCGGGCGTGAAGGGGATTGTCCTCCACGAGGAGGATGCGGGGCTCGGCTTCGTGCTCGCCCATCGGTGTCTCTCCACCGTCGACTCGCGAAAACATCGGGCCCCCCGGGGGCCACCTTGAGCGTTCCGTCTCCGGCCTCGAACCCGCCCATGGGGTCGCATACACGGCGCGGCGCTCGACCTCCGACGGGCTCCCCCTGCGGTGAACCTCCGGGGACTAGCCTGCGGAGCCCCGAACGACGAGGTCTCCGCGATGACGCGTTTCGCCTACTTCTGCGGCCACGAGCAGTTCCAGCCCGAACGCCTCGTCGAGCACGCCCGCCTCGCCGAGGCGGCAGGCTTCGACATGGTGGTGATCTCCGAGCACTTCCATCCCTGGGTCGACGATCACGCCGCCTCCGGCTTCGCCTACGCGACGATCGCCGCCATGGCCCTGGCGACCGACCGGATCGAGCTCACCACCGGGGTGACGACCCCGCTGTTCCGCTTCCATCCCGGCGTCGTCGCGCAGGCCGCGGCGACCCTCGACCGGCTCTCGGGAGGGCGGTTCAACCTCGGTGTGGGCACCGGCGAGAACCTCAACGAGGGGCCCCTCGGCTATCCCTTCCCCCGATACGCCGAGCGTGCCGCCCGGATGTCCGAGGCCCTCGAGATCATGCGGCGCCTCCTCGACGGGGAGAAGCTCACCTACGAGGGCACCTGGTACCGGACCGACCGGGCGAAGCTCTACAGCCCCCCGGTGGGTCCCGTCCCGATCTGGATGGCCGCCGGCGGCCCGAAGTCGGCCACCCTCGCCGCGCGGAAGGCCCAGGGGATCATCACCTCGGTGAAGGAACCCGAGGCGACGATCGAACGGGTCGTCGAGCCCGCAGAGGCCGCCGCCGCCGAGGCCGACCGTCCGCCGCCGACCCTCGTGGCGACCCGCTGGTCGGTGTTCGCCCGCGACGAGGACGAGGCCTGGGAGGCCCTCCTGCCGTGGCGGGGACTGCGGGCGCCCGGACGACTCGAGGCCGTCGACCCCGAGGAGCTGCGTCGCCGGGCGGACGCGATGCCTCGAGACGAGATCCTCTCCCGCTACTCCCTCGTCGCCACCCCCGACGACTACGTCGCGGTCTACCGGCCGCTCATCACCGAGATCGGCGCCGACGTCGTGACGATCCAGACCACCTCCACCGATCAGGAGGCCACGATCGAGCTCCTCGGTGCCGAGGTGCTGCCCCGGCTCCGGGAGATCGCCGAGGAGGTCAAGCCCCGGCCCCGTCGATCCGCTCGATGAGGGCGAGGGCCTCCCGAGCGAAGGCCTCGTCGAAGCGACCCGAGCCGAGCGCCGCCCACAGCGACGGGGCGACGTACTCCCGGTAGGCGGCGACCACGGCCTCGGCCCCTTCGCCCGAGAGCCCGTCGAAGTACCGCCCGAGGGGGCGGATGAGGCCCGGGGCGAGGGTCGCCACCGGATCGACCCGCCAGCCCTCCTCGGTGCCGCGGGTGAGCACGGTGGTCGGCACGTTCGACTCGCCGAAGACGTCGACGGCGGCGAAGGTCTCCCCCTCCGCCTGGTATTCCTTCCACTCCCCGACGGTGAGCGTCGACAGGGGACGCCCGGCGAAGGTGGCGAACTCGTCGCGGAAGGACCGCCAGTAGTCGGTGGCGAGGTCCTCGGGCACCCCCTCGTCGAGGAGGACGGACACCACCTGGGGTTCGAGGTCGTTCTCGACGGCCATGATCACGATCCACGAGCCCTCGACGACGAGGGCGTCGATCCTCTCGACCTCGAGGGCGTCGACCGCGGCTGCCCACTCCGCCACCGCCTCGGCGGGGGTCGCCGCACCGGAGGGCGACGTCTCGGCTCCCGGCGTGCACGCGGCGGCGGCGACGGCGATCGACAGGGAGAGGACGAGGCTGCGCACCGCCGGGAGCTTACGCCGGAGCGGCCGGGAATGGCGAAGCCGTCGTGCCCCGCCTAGCGTGCCGGCGATGGGCAGGATCCTCCAGGGAGCCGTCCTCGGGGCGGTCGCGGGCTTCGTCGCCGGGCTCTTCGGAGTGGGCGGCGGCATCCTCATCGTCCCCGGCCTCGTCCTCTGGCTGGGCCTCACCCAGTACGAGGCGTCGGGTACCTCGGTGGCGACGATCGTCGCGTCGGCCCTCGCCGGGGCCGTGACCTTCGTCGCGGCGGGCAAGGTGGACTGGGTAGCGGCGGCGGCGCTCTTCGTCGGTGCCGGGATCGGCGCGTACCTCGGCGGACGCTTCCTCGAGCGGGTCCCCGAACACGTCCTCGCCGCGGCCTTCGCCGTCCTCCTCTTCGTCGCCGGGGTGCGGATGTGGCTGTGAGCACCCTCGCGGCGCTCGTGGCCGTCGGGTTCCTGACCGGCGCGGTGGCCGCCGCCTTGGGGATCGGCGGAGGCGTGGTCATCGTCCCGGCGCTCGTCGTCCTCTTCGGCTTCGACCAGCACCTCGCCCAGGGCACCTCCCTGGCGGTCATCGTCCCGACGGCGGTGGTGTCGACCTACGCGCACCATCGGGGCGAGCGGGTGGTGTGGCGGCTCGCGTTCCCGGTGGCCCTCGCCGGCATCGTCGGTGCCCTCGCCGGGGCCCGCCTCGCCCTCCGTCTCGACCCGGAGGTGCTCCGCCGCCTCTTCGGCCTACTCCTCGTCGTCCTCTCCCTCCGGATGGGGCTCAGGGCCTACCGGATGGTCCGGGACCGGTCGGTCGTCCCGGCCGATGGGGACGTCGATCCGGCCGGTCCGTAGGAAGCGGGTCAGCCTCGCCCGGTCACCGAGGCGGCCCCGTCGGGCGAGCGTCACGAGGTAGACGCCGCCGACGATCTCGCCGAGCCACATCCACGGATCGGCGAGGACGGCGGCGACGTAGGCCCCGGGCGTCGGGTGGGGCGTGGCCGTGAAGCCGCCGAGGAACGGCCACCACAAGGTGGCCGGCGACTGCCACATGGCGTCGAGCACGAGGTGCATGAGCATGCCGATCGCCAGGGGCATCCAGCGTTTCCGTGGCCTCCCTCGGCGGGCGAGCACGAGGACGGCGACCATGACCGCCGCGGTCGCCGCGAGGGAGTGTCCGGCGAGCCGGGCCGTGCGGAACCGATCCCAGAGGAGGAAGCCGACGGGCGTGTCGACGAGGTCGGGGAGCACCGCGCCGACCATGAGGACCCGGAGGTCCATGCGCTCGTCCCGGAAGGCGTACCGGATGAAGGCGACGGTGCCGCCGAGGTGCCACAGGAGCATGGGGGCTCAGGGCACGAGGATGGCGGTGCAGTGGATGCACCGAGGCGGGTTCTGCCGGACGACCTCGGCCACCTCGGCGGCGGAGAGCTGGAGGTGGCAGACGCCGCACACCCCGTGGTCGAGGGTGCCGACGACGGCGCCCTCGCGGCGACGCCGCAGCTCCTCGTAGAGGGCGAGGAGGTCCTCGTCGACGAGGGGAACGATCTGCGACTTGCGTTCCTCCTTGACGGCGAGCTCGGCGTCGATCTTCCGCCATTCGGCGCCGATCGTCTCCTCGAGGCGGGCCTTCGCCTCGTCGAGCTCGGCGATCCGTCCTCGGAGCTCCTCGGCCTCGGCGTCGAGTCGCTCCTTCGCTTCCATGAGCTCGAGGACCCGGTCCTCCATCTGGGAGATCCGACCCCGGAGCATCTCGACCTCCCGGCGCAGGTACTCGACGTCCCGGGCCGACAGTCCCCCGGCGTAGAGGCGGTTCTCCTCGGTGGCGGCCTTCTGCTCGGTGAGCTCGAGCTCACCGCCGACCCGGTCGAGTTCCCGGGCGGTCGTCTTCGCCTCGTCTTCGAGCTCGGCGAGGCGCCGTCGGAGGGTCTCGAGCTCCTCGTGGGTGGCCCGATACTCGGCGAGCTCGGGCAGCGATCCCCGGCGGTCGATGAGCCGGTCGATCTCGAGGTCGACCCGCTGGAGGTCGAGCAGGTCGGCGAGGCTCTTCAGTTCCTCCATCGGCGCTCCTTCCAGCCCGGGTCGAGGTCGGTGAGATCGACGACGTCGTCGGCGATCCGGCCGACGGCAGCGTAGAGCGCTCTGAGGCCGGGGCGTTCGGTGGCGATGTGGCCGGCGTCGACGACGGCGAGTCCCCGATCGAGGGCGCGCCTCGCCGCGTGATGGGAGACGTCCCCGGTGACGAGCACGTCGGCGACGGCGGCGGCGTCGTCGACGAAGCTCCGACCCGCCCCCGGGACCACGGCGATCCGTGCCACGGGCCGCTCGAGGTCGCCGGCGACCCGGGGCTCGGTCTCGAGGCGTTCGGCCACCGCCGTCGCGAAGGTGCCGAGGGCGATGTCGGGGCGAACCCCGACCCGACCGATGAACCCGGCGTTCGCGTCGACGGCGATGGTGTGGTAGGCGGGTTCTTCGTAGGGGTGGGCGTCGACGAGGGCGGCGACGACCTCGTCGCGTCGCGAGGCCGGCGCGATCATCTCGAGGCGTTCTTCGGGCTCGGCGTTGCGCCGCCCCACCTCGCCGACGGTGGGGGCGGCTCCGGGACCGGGGCGGAAGGTCCCGGTGCCCGGCCCCCGGAAGGAGCACTCCTCGTAGGCGCCGATGCGTCCCGCACCCGCCCGGCTCATCGCCTCGACGACGACGTCGACGAACTCGTCGGGGACGTAGGTGACGACGACGACGGTCTCGGCGCCCCATCCGGGACCGAAGGGACGCACCGCGTCGAGGTCGAGGGCGGCGGCGAGGGCATCGGCGGTGCCGCCCCGGGCGACGTCGAAGGCGGTGTGGACGACGACGACCGACCGTCCCGCGGCCACGAGTCGATGCACCCGACCGGGCACCCCGGGGCCGGCCACCACCCGACGCAGCCCGTCGAAGACGAGGGGGTGGTAGACGACGACGGTGTCGACCGAGCGTTCGACGACGGCCTCGACGACCTCGTCGGTGAGCTCGTGGGCGACTCCGACGGTCCCGAGCTCGGCGTCGGGGTCGCCGAGCTGGAGACCGACGGGATCCCAACCGGCCGCCTTCGAGAACGGCGCGATCCGATCGAGGGCGTCGAGGAGGTCGCGAACGGCTCGCACCGGGCCATGGTACCCGGCCGTCGATCAGCGTCCGCGTTCGAAGTGGACGTGACGACCGGCGTCGTGGTGGCCCTCGTCGAGGGCGATCGAGCCGTCGGGGAGCCGGACGATCCGGACGCCGTAGACGGCGGTGAGCAGCTCGGGCCGCAGCACCTCCGCCGGAGGCCCCTCGGCGACGACCCGACCGGCGAGGAGGAGGACGTGGTCGGCCTCCCCGGCGTCCGCGAGGTCGTGGGTGGTGTAGACGACGGTGACGCCGCGGGCCAGCTCGGCGCGGGCGACGTCGATGATCCGCCGACGGGAGGCGAGGTCGAGGCCGGTGACCGGCTCGTCGAGGAGGAGCAGGTCGGCGCGCTGGGCGAGTCCCTGGGCGACGAAGACCCGCTGGCGTTGGCCCCCCGACAGCTCCGAGAGGTGCCGCCCCCCGAGGTCGGCGATGTCCATCCGCTCGAGGGCCTCGTCGACGAGGAGCCGGTCCCTACCGGTGAAGGGCCGCAGGGGTCCGAGCTCGGCGTAGCGTCCCATCGCCACGACCTCCCGCACGGTGATCGGCATCGCCTCGTTCACCTTGTTCGTCTGGAGGACGTAGGCGACGCGGCGTCGGGCGCGGACCGGGTCGGTGCCGAGCACCTCGATGGTGCCCCGGCGGGGCCGGACGAGCCCGGTGACGAGGTGGAGGAGCGTGGACTTGCCCGAGCCGTTGGGGCCGATGATCGCGGTGAGCTGGCCGGCCGGCACGGTGAAGTCCGACTCGTCGAGGGCGACCACCCGTCCGTAGGCGGCGACGACCCCCCGGCCGCGGGCGGCTACCTCGGACATCGCTCGCACTCCCCGACGAAGTCGATGTGGTGGCCCCGCACCCGGAACCCCCGCCGCCGCCCGAGCCTGCGGGCCAGGCGGTCGATCGCGGCGTCGAGGTCGCCGCCGGCGGCCACGTCGACGACCCGGCCGCAGCGGCGGCAGACGAGGTGATGATGGTGTCCGACGAGGACCTCGGAGAGCTCGTACCTGGCGACGCCGTCGTGCTCGTGGAGGCGCTCGACCACCCCGGCCTCGACGAGGACGGCGAGGGCTCGATAGAGGGAGGAGAGGGGGATCGCGTCTCCGAGCGCGTCGGTGAGCTCGGCGACGGTCCGCGGTCCCGGGGTCTCGGCGAGGGCGCCGACGACGCGACGGCGATGCTCGGTGAGCCGCCGCCCCGCTGCGGCGAGGCGGCGGGCGACGGCGTCGACGAGCTCCTCGGTGGTCGCGTAGCCGCCGCCCATCTCCGTCCTTTCGAGAATCGTTCTCATTCTATGCTGGGGGGGGTGGACTGGCTCGTCGATCCCTTCCGGCTCGACCTCATGCGCCGTGCCCTCGTGGCCGGCCTCCTCGTGGCGGTGACGACCTCCCTCGTCGGCACCTGGGTAGTGCTCCGGGGCATGGCCTTCATGGGCGACGCCCTCGCCCACGGCGTGGTGCCGGGACTCGCCGCCGCCCTCCTCCTCGGCATCCACCCGGTGGTGGGGGCCTTCGCCGCCGCGGCGGTGATGGTCGGCGCCATCGCCGCCATCCATCGAGCGACGCGGCTGCGCGAGGACACGGCGATCGGGTTGCTCTTCGTCGGGATGCTCGCCCTCGGGGTCGTCGTCGTCTCGAGGTCG
>DRQR01000085.1 GCA_011371355.1 Actinomycetota bacterium | reverse complement strand
TCGACGCCGAGCTCCCGGGCCCATCCGGCGATGAGCAGGTCGAGTTCGGCGAGGGTGGTCGAGCCGTAGATCTCGGGTTCTCGACGGCCGAGGGCGTTGAGGTTCGGACCGTGGACGACGGCGATCCGTCGGGTCACGACGCGACCCTCCCGACGAACCGGGCGATGCGATCGACGACGAGTCCGGGGTGGGCTCGATGGGGGGCGTGATCGTCGCCGGGGAGGACGAGACGATCGACGGGACCCGACACCCCGGCTTCGATCGCGTCGAGCTGGGCGAGGGTCCCGTAGGGGTCCTCCTCGGCCTGCACGAGGAGGACGGGCACCTCGAGGTCGGGGAGGAACGCCTCGAGGTTCCACCGGCGGAAGTCCGGATGGGTCCAGGCGTCGTGCCACCCCCAGAAGGCGACGTCGACCTCGCGGTGGTATCGCTCGAGGCGGCGGCGGAGGTCCCCGGTGCGGTAGGCGTCGCCGGCGCGGCGGATGGCGGCGAGGCCGTGGGGTTCGGCGAAGACGTGGGGGGCCAACAGGACGAGACCCTCGAGGCCCTCGAGGTCGCCGCGGCCGGCGGCGATGATCGCGATCGAGGCGCCGTCGGAGTGACCGATGACGAAGAAGCGGTCGAGGCCGAGGGCGTCGACGATGTCGGGGAGCAGGGCGGCCTCGTCGTGCATGTACTCGACGGGCCAGGGCAGCGGGCGTGGGTCCGAGCCGCCGTAGCCCCGACGTGAGTAGGCGACGACCTCGAGCCCGGTCGCCTCCCGGAGCAGCTCGGGGACGTCACGCCAGAGTTCGACGCAGCCGAGCCCCTCGTGGAGCAGGAGGAGGGCCGGGCCGGCGTCGTCGCCCGGCCATCGGCGGACCTCGAGGGTCGTGCCGTCGACGGTGATGGATTCCACGGCCGACGAGGTTACCCGAGGGTCGTCCTCAGACCCGGTGGTCGTCGACGAGGGCTGCGGCCCGGCGGGTCACCGACGGGGCGAGGGTGCCCGGTTCGCCGCCTCGGGCCCGGGCCGTCGCCGCGATCGCGGTGACGACCCGGCCGGGATCGAGGCCGGGAAGGGCCATGGCGAGGGAGCCGACGGTCTCGGGACGCCAGGGAAGCTCCAGGGCCCGGTAGACGTCGACGAGCACGTCGCGGATCTCCTCGGCGCCGTCGACGACCACGACGCCGCCGACGTGCGCGGCGCCGCGGACGAGGCGTTGGCCCACGCCGACGACCTTCCATCGGCCTGCGAGGTGCATCGACCACCGGCCCGGGCAGTACTCGCCGGGCACCTCGCCCACCCGGGCGTCGAGGCCGAGCCTCGACAGGGCCTCGCCGACGACGCCGGTGATCCATCGGTACCGGTCCTCGATGCCGTCGGCGGGATCGGCGGTGGGAACGGTCCACGAGAAGGCCACGGTGGCGGGATGGAACACCGCGGCACGCCCGCCGGCGAGGCGCAGGACGGGGACGAAGCCGTGGGCTCGGGCCCGGTCCGCCGCGGCGGGGAAGCCGGGGACCCGGGCGTCCTGGCGAGCGAAGGCGACCTCCCGGCCGGGGACGTGGAGCCAGAGGGTCTCGGGCTCGGTCCCGGCGGCGACGGCCTCGAGGAGGGCGCGGGCGACCGCGGTGCCCATGGCCGGGGCGTCGGGAGCGGGAGCGACGACGACGCGCACGGCGGGAGCGTAGCGCCGTCGATACCGGGCGGTGCGTGGCACACTTCCGGCCATGGGTCGCGTCCTCCGCCTCGTCGTCGCCGCCGCGCTCGTGGCCGCCGCCTGCGGCGAGGCCGGACCCCTCGACGGCGTGGGTGAGCTGTCGGCCCGTTGGCTCCAGGGTGCTTCCGAGGGGCAGGAGCCCCCGGGGATCGTCGCCGCGGTGGACCCGGACGGCCTCGCGCCCGCGTCGGGAGTGGTCTGGTTCAACGAGGGCATCGAGGGTGAGGTGGTGGGGGACGCCGACGAGGTCGTCGCCGGCGTCTGGGCGCGTCGAGGGGGAAGCCGGTTCGTCCAGGCGAGCCCGCGTGAGATCGCCGCCGCGCTCCCGACGATCCGCTTTCCCTCCCGGGTTCCCCCCGAGATCCGCTGGATCACCAGCCAACTCGTCTTCGACGAGGTGTCGGGAGGACTCGACGTGGACACGTCGGCGGCCTTCGGCTTCTGGCTCGTCGAGCCCTACACGGCCTCGGAAGGGCGGTCGATGGTGCTCCGGGTAGGCCAGGCCCCCGCCGACGTGCCGCCGGTCCGCAGTGACGTCACGCCGATCCTCGTGCCCGAGGGGGTCACGATGCTGTGGACGGAGGGTGGGCTCCGGTACGAGCTGTTCTGTCGGGCGACGGTGCCGGAGGACCACTGTCTCGAGGTGGCTCGTTCCACGGTGCCCCTCGTCGAGCTGGGAGGGACGTCCTGACGGGTCGTCGTCTCCTGGGTGCGGTGCTCGTCGTCCTCGCGGCCTGTGGAGGCCCGGGACCGCCGAGCCTCGCCGACTACCGGGACCACGTCGAGGAGGCCGCCCTCGCCCACGCCGAGGAGGTGGCCCGCTTGCGGCGGGACTTGGAGGAGGAGCTGCCTGCCGCGATCGAGGCGCTCGGGCGGGAGGACGCGGCGGCCTTCGAGCGGGAGGCCGTCGAGACGACCCGTCGGGCCATGCTCGCCCATCTCGCCGGAGTCGGGGACGCCGACGGCCGTCTCCGAGACGCCCTCGACGCGGTCGAGCCGCCGACGGCGGTGGCGACGGAGCATCGCGCCTTCCTCGAGGCACTCTCGGTGGCCGTGGAGGGCCTCCCGGGGCTCCTGGAGGCCGTGGGTGGGGCCACGTCCTTCGAGGAGCTCGACGCGGCGATCGCCGGGTCGGTGTACGCGGACGCCCGGCCGAGGATCCTCGCCGGTTGTCGTGCCCTCGAGGCGGCCCTCGCGTCGAAGGGGGTCCCGGCCGATCTCCACTGTGGATGAGCGGGGACGGATCAGTCGGCGGAGCGCCCGAGCGCGCCCGCGGGGATCACGAGGATCGGCCGGGTGCAGGTCGTCACGAGACGGGCGGAGACGCTCTCCCAGGCACCCTGGTCGAAGAGGGGACGGGTGGCCCCGACGACGACGACGTCGGCCTCGACGTCGTCGGCGACCGTCCGGATGGCTTCGGTCGGCTCGACGTCGGTGACGACCCGGAGCTCGGTGGGGTAGCCGGCGGCTTCGAAGGCGCAGACGAGGCGCTCGGTGGCGCGTGCGGCTCGTTCCTCGACGTAGCGGCGGAGCTCTCGGTCGGCTCCCTGCGTGTTCGGATCGTCGTCCTCGAGCTCGTCGCGGAAGCCGGGGGCGATCTGGACCGCGGTCATGACGGTCACGGTGCCTCCGCCGACGAGGAGCCGGCCGGTGAGGGCGACCGTGGGTCCGGGATCGAGGGCACCGCTGGTCGCGACGAGTACCCGCATGGGGCCATGGTAGGGAGCCGGCCGCGAGGCGCGGTGGCGGTAAGCTCGACCCGTCGGAAGGGAGCACGATGGCCGTCGACGACACCACGCTGAACAAGACCCTGTGGAAGATCCCGAACGCCCTCTGCCTGCTCGGTTCCCGGGCCGGGGACACCTGGAACGGGATGACCCAGAGCTGGGTGACCCAGGTGTCCATGGAGCCGGTGCTCCTCGCCGCCGCCGTGGACACGAAGGCCCTGACGAACCGGCTCGTGCGCGAAGGGGGTGCCTTCAGCATCAACCTGTGGCCTCGAGACGACACCCGGGTCTTCGTGAAGTTCTCGAAACCGGCGAAGAAGGAGGGGATGACCCTGAATGGGAGGCCGATCCGGGAGGGGATCACCGGCGTGCCCGTCTTCGAGGAGGCCGCCGTGTTCTTCGAGTGCCGGCTGTGGCGGATCGTCGAGTGCGGGACCCACGACCTCTTCCTCGGCGAGGTGGTCGATGCAGGCTTCGGTCCCTACGGCGAGGAGGTGGAGGTCGCTCGGATGGAGGACACCCGCATGAAGTACGGTGGCGTTCGCCGCGGTGGACACTGAAGGGAGCGAGGAGGCGTCATGGAGCTGCGGTTCGACGGGAAGGTCGCCATCGTCACCGGCGGGAGCCGGGGGATCGGCGAGGCGACGGCGAAGGCGTTCCTCGATGGCGGTGCCGCCGGCGTCGTGATCACGGCGCGGAAGCTCGAGAACCTCGAGGCGGCGGTGGAGCGCCTCGGGGGTGGCGACCGGGTCCTGCCGCTCGTCGCTCCCGCCGACGATCCCGAGGCCGCCGAGCGGGCCGTGGCGACCGCGGTGGAACGCTACGGCGGGTGCCACATCCTCGTGAACAACGCCGGCACGAACCCGGCGGCCGGCAACCTCGTCGACGTCGACCTCGGTGCCGTCGAGAAGACATGGGCCGTCAATCAGCTCGGACCGCTGTTGTGGTCCCGGGCCGCCTGGCACGGGGCGATGGCCGACCACGGCGGGGTCATCGTCAACGTCGCCTCCGTCGGCGGGCTCCGGCCCGGACGGCTCATCGGGGCCTACAACGTCTCGAAGGCCGCCGTGATCCATCTCACCCATCAGCTCGCCCTCGAGCTCGCCCCGACGGTCCGGGTGAACGCCGTGGCGCCGTCGGTGGTCCGGACCCGGTTGTCGCGGCTGTTGTGGGAGGGGGTCGAGGAGCACACGGCGGCGGCGCATCCCCTCGGACGGATCGGGGAGCCCGAGGACGTGGCCGCGGCGATCGCCTTCCTCGCGTCCGACGCCGCATCGTGGATCACCGGGGTCGTGCTCCCCGTCGACGGCGGCGCGACCGGCGCGTCAGCTCCCGCCGGGCTCGGCTGAACGCTCCTCGAGGAGGGCTTCGATCTCACCGATCCGAGTGACGAGGCGTTCCCGTTCGGCGGCGTACTCGTCGTGGATCCGGCGGTTGATGTCGGCGGCGTAGGCATCGGGGTCGTTGAGCCAGGGGAGCCGGCTCCGCTCGGGCCACGACCCACCGATGAGCATGGCGTCGATCTCGGCGACGCGGCGCCGGGCGGCCTCGGCCTCCCGGCGGAGGGAGTCGGGATGTCGGCCGATGTCCGCGAGGCGGCGTCGGAGCGCCTCGATGCGGCGGGTGAGGGCCGCGCGGCGCTCGGGGGAGGGGTCCTCGGCGAGCTCGGTACGGCAGGCGGTGAGTTCCTCGAGGAGCCGGGCGGTCGCGTCGTCGGGCATCGGCTCAGCGTATCCGACGCTGCAGGCGCGCGACCTTCGACCTGAAGTCGAGGGTATGAAAGGGCTGAAACACCAGGGAGATGGACCGAAGGCTCGACCAGTGGTCGAGGGTCGTGGCGAATGACAAAATCGTCTTATGCACCACCGACGCGGGTAAGACGCCCCGTCATCCCCAGAGCGTGAGGCCGGTGCAGTCGTCGGGTCGACGGCGAGGCGGCTCGCCCCGGAGCTCGGTGACGTGGGCTTCGAGGGCGAAGACCTCGGTGCCGACGTTCACGTGCCCACCGAAGGCCTGCCCGTCGGCGCGGGCGAAGGCCGCGTGGAGGTGGAGGAAGGAAGCCCCCTCGAGGAGGGAGACGTTCCCCACCCCGGCGACGAGCTCGAGGTGTTCGTCGAGCACGAAGTCGTCGTAGCGGTGGAGATCCTGGTCGTAGTAGCGCAGGGAGGCGCGGCGCACGGCGCCGAGGCAGGTGACCGTGGCCGCGGTGATCCCGGCGTCGGTGACGAAGGTGGTGAGGCCCTCGTAGAGGTCGTCGCCGGTGGCGAGGCGTACGAGGTGGACGGCGGCCACCTCGAGACGGCGGCCGATCATCGCGACGTCCTCCCCGCCGCGGCCGCCACCCGGCGTACCCGTTCCGGGTCGAGGGGCGCCGAGGCGACCCCACCCTCCTTGAGGGCCGAGCCGACGATGACGCCGTCGGAGCGGGCGAGGAGTTCGGCGATCGTGTCCTCGGTCGCGCCGGAACCCACGAGGACGGGCAAGGTCGTGGTGGCGCGGACCACCCGGAGGTCGTCGGGCGCCGTCGCCGCTCCCGTGCCGGTGCCGGAGACCACGAGCGCGTCGGCACCGGCCCGCTCGGCGAGGTCGCGAGCGGCCTGGTCGATGGTGAGGCCGGGAGGGGGGACCGCGTGCTTCACGAAGACGTCGGCGAGGATACGGACCCCCGGTGCTCGGGCGTCGCGGAAGCGGACCACCTCCGCGGCGCGGCCGACGATGGGTCCCTGGTCGGTGATCATGAGCCCGCCGAGGACGTTGACTCGGACGAAGGAGGCACCGGTGGCGGCGGCGACGGCGAGGGAGGCGAGGGCATCGTTGCGGAGGACGTTGACGCCCACCGGCACCTCCACCTCCTCGACGACCGCGCCGACCACCCGTGCCATGGCCGCCACCGTGAGCTTCGGCACGTCGTCGGCGAAGAAGGGTGCATCGCCGAAGTTCTCCACCATGATCCCGTCGAATCCGGCCGCCGCGAGGAGCCTCGCCTCTCCGCGGGCACGATCGACGATCCCGGGGAGGTCGCCGGCGTGGCCGGGCGCGCCGGGGAGGGCTGGGAGGTGGACCATCCCGATGAGCGAGGGGAGGCCGCGCACGGGATCAGTAGCAGCGCAGGACGCGCAGGGCCACCTCGGCGTCCTCGCCGATCGCCTTGAGCGTCGTCTCCTCGACGGTCTGACGGTGGACCGCGACCCGGCAGAACTCACCCGCCTTGCCCCGGATGACCTGCTCGGTGTCCTCGGGACCGAAGCGCCACGCCTGGTAGCGGGGACCCATGACCTCGACGCGGATCCCCGACTCCGGGAATCGCTCCCCGGCCTCCCGGAAGGCGAAGGGCAGGGAGGCGTGGGCGAGCCACGCCACGTGCCGCAACCGGTCGGTGTCGGCGAGGGGATCCTCCTCGTCCTCGCCGAGCTCCTCCTCGGCGAGGGGGGTGACCCGTCCGAGGATCGCGGCCTTGATGTCGAGCCCGTGCGCCCAGGTCTCCATGAGGCGCATCGTGGCGAAGCTGCGGGCGCTCATGTCGCCGTAGAGCCACGGGATGCGGGTCGAGGCGTCGAGCCGGGAGAGGGCGTCGACGACCTCGGCCCGGGCATGCCGCCAGCGTTCGATCACCGCCTGGTGGCGGAGGCCACGGCCCTCGGCGACGTGGCGGGCCGTCCAGGCGTCGACGTCGGCGACCTCCTCCCTCGCGAGGCGTTCGGCTCCTTCGGCGATCACCTCCGCGGCGAGCGCTTCGACGGCGGCGAGGTGGTTCACCTGGTCGAGGATCGACCAGCCGGCCGCGGGGGTGGGACGCTGCCAGTCGCGTTCGGAGAGCGTCTGGAGGAACTGGTCGAGGTGCTGCTCCTCGGCCACGAGGTCGGAGAGGATTTCCCGCATGTCGGGGCGGATTCTAGTTCCCCGCCGTACCTCGCGATCGGGCCGGGGCGGTGGCTCAGCGGGCGCCGGAGCGGTTGAGGAGATCGACGAGCTGGCGGAGACGACCGTGGCGACGCCGGTCGAAGGGGATGCGGAGGCGGGGGAGGTCGACGTGGTCGTCGTCGGCGAGCTCCTGGGGCGTCGGCCCCGTAGCACGGATGGTGCCGCCGGTGAGGATGTCGTCGAACTCGGCGTTGAGGAGGTCGACGAGCTCGGGCGACGGCGCCGCGCGGAGGCGGAGCACGAGCTCGCCCTCCACGTAGCGCTGGGAGTGGTAGACCCGGTAGAAGTCGAGGATCTCGGCCACCGCGACGTCGAGGTCGTCGGTGATCCGGAAGAGGGACCGGTCGTCGGGGGAGATCATCCCGCGGTCGACGAGCAGGTCCACGAACTCGGCCCAGCG
>DRQR01000084.1 GCA_011371355.1 Actinomycetota bacterium | reverse complement strand
GTCCTCGCCGCCGAGCAGGCACCGCCCGTCGGCGAGGGAGAACTTCCAGTTGTGCCACTCGCAGGTGAGCACGTCGTCACGCACCTCCCCGCGAACGAGACCGTAGCCCCGGTGGGGGCATCGGTCGTCGACGGCGTAGATCCCGCTCGCCGTCCGAAACAGGGCGACCTTGCGGCCATCGGCGTCGACGAGGCGTCGACTCCCCTCGGGGAGCTCGTCCACCGAGCAGACCCGTACCCACGTGCCGGTCTTCGTCGTCATCGCCGCGACCTCCTGAGGTGACCGTCCCCACGGTACGACTTCACGTGCACTCGAAGTCAAGGGCTTTCTCGGCTCGCAGCCCCCAGGGCTCCGCGCGAGCCGTCAGCGTTCGGGGAGGAGGAAGCGGGGACCGGGACCCTCGGCGGCGACCCGATCCTCCGGATTGACGAGGATGCACACCTCCAGCGACAGGCAGCCGCAGCCGATGCAGCCGTCGAGGGCGTCGCGGAGGCGCACGAGCGACTCGATCCGGCGGTCGAGCTCGGCCCGCCACCCTTCGGCGAGGACGACCCAGTCCTCCGCCGACGGCGCCCGGTCGTCGGGCAGCCCTTCGAAGGCCTCGGCGACCGTGGCGAGGGGGATCCCGAGCTCCCTCGCCGCCTTGATCACCGACACCCGGCGGATCGTCGCGCGTCGGTATCGCCGCTGGTTGCCCGGCGTCCGCTCGGAGGAGATGAGGCCGAGGGACTCGTAGTAGCGGAGCGCGGAGGTCGCCACGCCCACCCGGGCGGCGAGCTCGCCGATCGTGAGCAGGTCGGACGGCTCCATGCCGGGAGCCTAGGTCGGCTAGGCCCGGATCTCCTGACGCATGAACGAGACGTAGGCCGCGGCGAAGATCACGACGGTCACCGCGACGAGCCCGACGATCTGGGGCCAGACGAGGAGCAGGCTCTGGGCGACGGGCAGGTCGGAGACGACCGCACGATCGAGCTGGGCGAGGGTGACGAGTCCGACGCTCCGCAGCTCCGGGGTGAGGAGCGCGACCGCCGCCTCCTCGTAGAGGGTGACCGGCGACAGGCGGGCGACGGCGAGCTCGGTCCGAACGTTCTCCAAGGCCGAGCGGGGATCCGCCGGGTCGATCGGCGAGATGACGTCGGCGGCGATCCGGGCGAAGAACGCGCCGAAGAGGGCGAGGACGAGCCAGACGCCGATCGCCACGAGGGCCGCGGTCGCCGCCCGGGACATCCACACCGAGCACAGGGTGGCGAAGGCCAGCCAGACCCCGACGAACATCGTGACGACGAGGTACCACAGGAAGAGGCGGAGCACCTCGGCGGCGGTGGGGGTGATGCCGAGCAGCACGATGCCGAGCCCGGCGACGATGAGGGTGACGACCCCGAGGATGAGGGCGACGGTGGCGAGGCCCGCCACGAACTTGCCGTTGATCACGTCGTCGCGGTGGATGGGCTGGGCGACGAGCCGGGGCAGGGTCCGCTGAGCCCGCTCCCCGTTCACCGCGTCGAACCCGAAGGCGATCCCGAGGATCGGCGCGAGGAACCCGACGAAGGTGAGGAAGGAGAACGGCACCGGCTCGCCGCGGACGGTGAAGAGCCGAAGGAACATCCCGGAGGCCCCCGCGGTGTCGGGGGCTGCGTCCCGCAGCGCACCGGCGGCGGCGTAGACGCTGGCGAGCGCGACGAGCCCGAGGAGGACGAGGAGCGCGGTGAAGCGCACCGACAGCAGGTGATCGGCGAATTCCTTCCGGGCGATCACCGCCCATCCGGGTCGACGTCGGATCCAGACCTCGGAACGTTCGATCGTCGTCATGCCGTCGCCTCCACGAAGTACCGGTGGTAGATCTCCGACAGGTCGGCGCCGAGTTCTCGGACCTCGTGGAGGGGGACCTCGGCGGCGACGAGGACCGGGATGAGCCGGGTCGCCGCCTTGGCGGGCAGGGTCACCCGCCATCGACCGTTCCCGGCCGCGCGCACTTCGGTGGCGTCATCGAAGGCACTTCGGAGGGCCCCGGCGAGGACCTCCTCGGAGACGTCCGCGGCCACCTCGTAGACCCGCCGCCCGTCGCCCAGGCCGGAGGCGAGCTCCGCAGCGGTCCCCTCGGCGACGACCCGGCCGCCGATGAAGATCGCGATCCGGTCGCACATCTCCTGGACCTGGTGGAGCATGTGAGAGGTGAGCAGGACCGCACGCCGCTCCTCGGCGGCGAGCTCGACGATGAGCCGCTGCATCTCCACCATGCCCTCGGGATCGATGCCCACGAGGGGCTCGTCGAGGACGACCACCTGGGGGTCCTTCACGAGGGTGTCGGCGAGGCCGAGCCGCTGCCGCATCCCCCGCGAGT
This sequence comes from Actinomycetota bacterium, assembly GCA_011371355.1. Lineage (GTDB taxonomy): Bacteria > Actinomycetota > Acidimicrobiia > Spongiisociales > UBA5794 > DRQR01. The sequence goes on along the minus strand of DRQR01000084.1, from coordinate 1,413 downwards.
AGGTGCCCACGGGCCGATCGGCGACCTCGGTGAGGCCGACCCGATCGAGGAGCGCCTCGATACGGTCCTCGGCCTCGTCGGGGTCGAGCTCGTTGAGCGCCGCGGTGTAGCGGAGGTTCTCCCGTCCGGTCATCGCGTCGTAGAACCCGACGGTGTCGGGGAGGTAGCCGACGCGACGCTTCACCCCGAGGGGGTCCCGGGCCGGGTCGAGGCCGCACACCGCCACCGTCCCCGCGTCGGGCTCGCTGAGGCCGAGGAGCATGAGCACCGTCGTGGTCTTCCCCGCCCCGTTCGGTCCGAGGAGCCCGAAGACCTCGCCCGCTCGCACCTCGAGGTCGATGCGATCGACCGCCACGACCTCGCCGTAGTGCTTCGACAGGCCACGGGTCTCGACGAGCACCGGTGCGGCCACCCCGTCACCTCCGGCCGTAGCGGCGGAACACCGCCCCGAGCCCGGCGAGGGCGACGAGGATCACGCCGACGCCGACGAGCCCCCACACCGCCGAGGTCTCGACGGTCGCCCGCACCTCGATCTGATCGCTCGTCTCGGCGGTCCGGGCCCGGAGGGTGATGCGGTAGTCGCCGGTGATCGCGTCCTCGGCGGGCGTCACCGTCGCGACGACCTCGGCGGTCTCCCCGGGCTCGATCCGGTCGATCCGCTCGGGGGCGAAGGTCACCTCCCATCCCCGCGGTGGGGTCGCCGACAGGTCGACGTCGAGGAGCGGTGCGCTGCCGTCGTTGACGACCACGAGGGCGAGCTCGGAGGGTTCCCCGGCCCGGGCCTCGACGTTGAGCCGCTGGTCGGGCGTGGTCAGGGTCATCGCATAGGTCCCGGTGATCTCGACGGCGAGCTCGGCCCGCGCCGACTCCCCCTGGCCGGAGGCCTCGAGGAGGACCGGGTAGAGACCGGCGGGGACGAAGTCGGGGGGGTCGACGTCCACGGTGATCCGCTCGGTGGCACCGGCGTCGACGATCACCGTCGAGGCCCGCGACTGGCCGGCGGGTCGGGCCTCGATCTGCCAACCGGGAGGACCTTCGGTGCGAAGGCCGAACTGGATCTCCTGGGCGGTGTCGTTGCGCAGCTCGAGGGAGAAGCTGAAGGTGACGTCGGCAGGCCCTCGGAGGGCCGGGAACTCGGTCTCGAGGCTCACGCCACCCCCCACCACGGGCGAGACCTCGACGACGAAGGGGAGGGTCGCCGCACCACCGGCCCCCTCGGCGACGACGGTGAGCTCGTAGCGGCCCTCGGCGGCTGCCTCGGGTACCTCGACCACGAGGTCGAGACCTCGGTCGAGCTCCTCGGCGACCATGATACGCTCGACGACGAACCCGCCGCCTCGGAGTTCGGCGGTCCAGCCGTCGGGGACGCCCCGGACGTCGAAGGTCACGACGGTGCCGTCCGGAGCCGCCACC
>DRQR01000083.1 GCA_011371355.1 Actinomycetota bacterium | reverse complement strand
TTCCGGGCGGGAACGCCGGCGCGTCGAGGTGCGGTCCTCGTCGCCGGGACCGGAGCCGTCGCCGCCGTCGTCGACGGGGACGCCGTCGTCCGCCGCGCGGGAGGCCACGGCTGGCTCGTCGGCGACGAGGGATCGGCCGTGTGGCTCGGGATCCGCGGCGTCCGCGCGGTCCTCCACGCCCTCGACGGCCGTGGGCCGGCGACCTCCCTCACCACGGCCTTCGTGGAGGCGATCGGGATCGACGCCGATGCCGATCCCGAGACCCTGGCCCGGGCGCTCGTCGACCACGTCTACGCCCATCCGCCTGCCGACCTCGGCCGCCTGGCCCGCCCCGTCGTCGATGCCTGCGCGGCGGGGGACGCCGTGGCCTCCGAGCTCGTCCGCGACGCCGCCGTCGAGCTCACCGGCACGCTCGCCGCCGTCGTCGACCACACCATCTCCGTCGTCGTCCTCGCCGGGTCGCTCCTCACCGACGCCGCCCCCCTCGCCGACCTCGTCCGATCGGAGGTCCGTCGTCGCTGGAGGGAGACGACGATCACCACGACCCGGAGCGGCGCGCCGGGGGCGGTCGCCCTGGCGATCGAACTCCACACCGGCGCCCCCCCGAACGAAACGGTGCTCGCCTCCTTGCGAAGCGCCGGGAACACGGACCGGCCCCCCGCCTGACCGACGGCGCCGCGCCGGGAACGCCCGCGTCGGTTGGCGAACGACCACCCTACGCTGCTTCGGCGTGCCCGCGAAGCGCCCCACGATGAGCCTCAGACTCGGCATGGGTATCGCCGTCGTCGCCTCGACCGTCATCCCGACGGCCTGCAGCAGGGGAAGCATCGACTTCGTCAACGACTCCGACACGTCGATCGTGATCGTCCAGATCGTCGGCGAGGACGAGCGCGTGCTCGACGAGATCGCTGGAACCGGAGGCTTCAGCATCCTCTCCCGGTGGTTCGACGGCTGTCTCGAGGGCGATCTCGAAGCCCGGCTCGAGGACGGAACCGTCGTCGAGGCCAGACCGGGACCGTTCTGCCCCGGTGACCCGGCCTGGATCATCACCGAGGGCGACGTCGAGCGGGCCCGCGACCCTCGCGACTGAGCACCCCGACCCGGCGCCCGTTCGGACACGACCGGCTATCACCTCGACCCTCCGAGAGACGCGACGGGCCACGCGGATCCACCACGTCCACGGAGGAGAGCCTCGGTTCCGGCTGTCGGGGCACCAACCGACCTCGAGCCCACGAATCCCTGGACGCCTCGCCCGAAGTCCCGGAAGATCGGAATCCCTCGCAGGGCGAGGGATCTTCGAGGGTGGAGCTGACGGGATTCGAAGGTTCTTCGCGAGTTTGTGGGGAGTGATGTTGGTGGGCGTGTTGGGAAAGACGCGGTGAGGGGGTGAGGCCCCTCCAGGCTCGGTCGTCACGTCCATGGACGTGGTGTATGAGTGATGCCGCGTCGGCCTCGTGGTCATGGTTCTAGCCGGTTGCTTCGAGGGCTGCCACCTCCTCAGGTTCGAGGTCGGGGTTCTCGAGGGCTCGGAGTCGAGCCTGGGCGAGGCTGTCGAGGCTCATGTAACGCCGTGCGATGGTCCACTCGAGCTCCTATGTCAAGGCGGTGTGTGGGTGGGTGTCGCGGAGGGTTCGGTAGATGCGGTCGGAGATGTGGCGTTTGAGGGAGCGGATGGCTTCTCGTCGGGTCTTGCCTTCGGCTTGTTTGCGTTGGTAGTAGACGCGGGCTTGGGGGTGGTGGGAGATCTGGGTGAGGGCGATGAGGTGGATGATCCGGTTGAGTCGTCGGTTGCCGCCCCGGTTGAGGCGATACCGTTGGGTGCGTCCGGAGCTGGCGGGGATGGGTGCGGTGCCGTTGGCCATGGCGAACTGGGCGCGGGTGCGGTAGCGGGAGATGTCGCCGATCTCGGCGAGGAGTTCGGCAGCGGTGAGGTCTCCGATGCCGGGGATCGTCACCAGGGAGGTGTTGAGGCGGCGGGCTCGCTGGGTGATCTCGCTGGTGAGGTCGGTGATCTGGCGGGTGAGCTGCCGGAGCTGGGTGACGCGTTGGCGGGCGACGACGGCGCGGGGTTGCGGGTCGCCGGTGAGGAGCCGACGGGCCCGGTCTAGGTTCCGGCGGGTGGTGAGCCGTCCGATGCGCTGCTGGTAGCCGGGGTGGAGTTGTTCCAGGTCGGCGTGGAGGCGGCTGGCGAGTCGGGTGCGTTCAGCGACGAGTTCCCGCCGGTAGCGGACCAGGACCCGGAGGTCTTCGAGGTCTCCGTTGGTGCGCACCCCGGGCAGGTGGGCTTCCCGCAGGGTGACTCGAGCGATGCCCACAGCGTCGGTGATGTCGCTCTTGGCTGGAGTGCGCTGGCGTCGTCGCTCTCGGGCGGTGAGCTGGGGAGGGACATCGACCACCTCGTAGCCAGCCCGAAGGAGCCGCAACGCCACCTGACGGCCGTGACCGCCTGAGCCTTCGATCCCGACTCGTTCTGGACGGTGACGGGTGAGCCATCCGGCGAGCCGTTCGAACCCTTCTGGGGTGTTGGCGACCTCGGTGGTGGCAACCTGTCGTCCTACCTCGTCGACGACCGCCACCGCCAGGGTGTCTTTGTGTGAATCGATCCCCACGGCTCTCATGGTTCCTCCCTTCTCCTAGCGTGGGTGCCCGGCGGAGCGCACACGTGCGTGGATCCCGACAGGGTCATGCTCCTATCCAGCGACATCCGCCCATGGGCTGGCCCCCCGGAGGGCCGCTCGAATGGCAAGTCACACGCTCCCAGCGTGGACACATCGTGACTAGAGGCACCCCCGGGGAGCTACCCCATTCCAACACGCACATCGTGTTGCTCGGCGAGGAGCGCGCCGACGAGGCGGATGATGGCGTGGCGGGTGGGGAAGATGCCGACGACCTTGGTGCGGCGGCGGATCTCCTTGTTCAGCCGTTCTTGGGGGTTGTTGGACCAGATCTGGCGCCAATGGGCTTCGGGGAACCCGATGAAGGTCAGGATCTCACCGGCGGCTTGGTCGAGGAGATCGAGCAGCTCGCCGAGACCATCCGGCCCCGGTACCGGGCCTTTGTGCTTACCGGCGCCTACACCGGACTCCGTCCCGGCGAGCTGGCCGCCCTACGCGTCGACCGG
>DRQR01000082.1 GCA_011371355.1 Actinomycetota bacterium | reverse complement strand
GCCCTCGGAGCGGGCTACGAGTCCGGCCCACCCGTCGTGGGTCCGGTCGTGATGAAGGGAGGCGGCCCCTTCGGCTGGGAACCCGGTGAGTGGACCGACGACACCCAGATGGCGATCTGCATCGCCGAGGAGGCGGCCACGGGGGACTTCGACCTCGTCTCGCTCGGCGACCGGTTCATCGCCTGGGCTCGCGAAGCCCGCAACGTGGGGAACCAGACCCGTGCCGTCCTCTCGCAGGCTCGCAACGGCGGCGACCTCCCTCGCCTCGCGGCCGACTATCACCGGGCCCATCCCGAGCGTTCGGCGGGCAACGGCTCGCTCATGCGCACCGCAGCCGTCGCGCTCGTCCCCTCCGACGACCCTGCGAGGCTCGCCGCCGAGGTCTCCGCGCTGACCCACGCCGACCCCCGTGCCGTCGACGCCTGCATCCTGTGGACCCTCGCGGTGCGGCGCTCGATGGAAGCCGGCGAGCTCGTCGCCCTCGAGGAGTGCCTCGACGCGCTGGCCTCGGAGCGTCGTGACGACTGGGCGGGGATCATCGAACAGGCCGAAGTGGAGCCCCCGAGTCACTTCGTCCCGAACGGCTACGTCGTCACCGCACTTCAGGCGGCGTGGTCGTCGATCGTCCACACCCGTCAGTACGACGATCCCTTCGGGGTGGCCCTCGAAGCGGCGGTGTCGATCGGCGACGACACCGACACCATCGCCGCGATCGCCGGCTCGCTCCTCGGGGCCGCCTACGGTGCCGCGGTCATCGATCCTCGATGGCTCGAGGTCCTCCACGGGTGGCCGGGCCTCGACGCCGAGGGCCTCCGGAGCCTGGCCCGCAAGGCCGCCGGGGTCGGTTGATCCCCGACGACGCGGGGTCGGCTCGCCGATCCGGGGACCCCCGGCGCAGGACCCTCCCGACACCGCGCCGCCCGCCCGGGCGTCGGGTGAACCACCAGCTCGCCCCGACGAGCTGAGCGAACAGCACCGACGGAAGGAGCCATCGCCACACCTCGCGTCGCCGACGAGGCGACGGTGGGTCCCGGCGACCCGACGTCGGCCGCGGCGCATCCGTTGGACCTGGAGACCCGCCGACCGTGGAGGGACCGGCGACCATCCCACCCCAGACGACCGTCTGGGGTGCAGGCCGACTTCGTGGTCGAACGGCGACGACGGAGAGACCCCCGAGCACCAGGAGGAGCACGAACACCCCGACCGATTCGATCCGGAGCAACCTACTGCGATAGAAAGCTTTCGACATAACCTTTCTACGATTCCTATCGTAAAAAGGTTCCAGGCCCGCGAATATCTCCTCTACTCTCGCCGTCGGCCGCCGACAGGGGGCTACGCAGACGACCGGAGGCGGCGATGGCCAAGGGGACGACACAGCGGGAGCTCAACGGACTCCGCGTCTGGTGCACCGCCATCGAGATGTGGCGCCAAGACGCCGACATCGTCCTCGCCCGACGCGGCCTCACCTGGTCCGGATTCAGGGCCCTCCTCGCCCTCAGCGACGAGCCGCATCGCTCCGGTGAACTCCGCGCCGAGGTCGGGATGACGAGCGGCGGCATGGCGAAGCTCCTCAGCCGCCTCGAAGCGGAAGGCCTCGTCCGCCGCCGCCGAAACGCCGACGAGGATCACCGTATCGTCATCGTCGAGCTCACCGCCCGCGGTCGCCGCCTCCTCGAGTCCGCCGCCGCCGACATCATCGCCATGCGCGACGAGGACTTCGAGCAGTGGGGGATCGACGAGGAGCTCCGCGCCGCGGTCCACCAGGCGTGGGAACAGCTCCAGCAGTCCGTCGCCGCCGAGGGCTGACCTCCCCCGGCCTCAACCGAGGCTCTCGTGCACGTGGACCGTGAGATCGCCGAGCATGTTCGTGTAGGACCCGTACTCGTTGTCGTACCAGCCGAACACCTTGGCGTGGGTCACCGGAAACTGCACGATGGTGTCGATCCCGTCGAAGCCCATCTCGTCGATCCCCGGCACCGTCGACAGGTCGAGGTCGACGAACCCGGTCCTCGTGTGGGTCTCCGTCCCTTCGATGACCACCGCCGCCCGCATTCCCCGCACGTCGGCGGGGACGTTCTGCTCCTCCGAGTAGACGAGCAGGCCCCGTTGGGCGCCCTCCGCCGCGTCCCGGTAGATGCGGTTGATGCGCTCCCGGTCGATCAGGGGTCGCCCGTCCCGATCGATCTCCTCCTGGAAGGTGAGGTTCAAGATGGCGAGCGACTCGGTGGGCGTCGGCACCCGCACCGAGTCGCCCATGAAGCCCACGGTGGACAGCTCGGGCATGACCTGTTCGAGCGCCGCGGTGGCGTTCGTGGACGTCAAGATGATCGAGTTCAACGCCGACCGCGTCTTGCGCAGGTCGCTCGCCCCCGCCTTCGGCAGGGTGTCGAGGACCGACTGGGAGTTCGTCGCCGCGTGGATCGTCGACATCGCCGCCGTCAGGAGCCTCGACGCATGCAACGCGTCGAGGAGCGGCTTGAGCATGTGCGCCACGGCGGTGGTCGTGCACGACGCGGCGGAGACGAGGTTGTGGCGCACCGGATCGAAGGCCTCGTGGTTGATGCCGTAGATCAGCACCGCGGCGTCCTCGGGCATCGACCTGGACTTGTCCTCGATCTTGAACGCCGCCGAGTTGACGACCTTCTCCACCCCGGCGGCGAGGTGACCCCGCAGGGAGCCCTTCGGATGGTCGGCGGGAAGGGTGGGGTCGTTGAACACGCCGGTGGCGTCGACGACGATTCGCACCCCGTGGGGCTTCCAGGCGATCTCGGCGGGATTCCGGGCCTCCTGGAGGATCGTCACCGGGGTCCCGGCGACGTCGAGGAGCCCACGATCCCGATCGACGATCCTCACGCAGGGCTCGGCGTCGACCCCATAGAGGAACCGGTGGAGGGGACCGTAGGTGGAGTCCTTCTCGATCGCGGCGCAGACCGCCTCGAGGCCGGTCCCCACCTCGCGCCCGACGTTGACGACGATCGACGGGAAGTGCCGCCGCGCCACGTGGTGCCACAGCGTGAGCTTGCCGATCCGGCCGAGGCCGTTGATTCCCAAGGCGTCTGTCATCCTCTGCTCCTTCACCACACCGGCCCTCGGGCCGCCGACATCTTCGTGGCGTGACGGCCCGCGTAGACCGAGCCGTCGCTTCCGTTGATCGAGAGGAACCCCCCCACGGGCACCGGATGCCCGCCGATGGAGATGCTACCGCTGTCCTCCCGCACGACGAGTCCCCGACATCCCACCACACAGGGCTTCCCCAGCCGGGCGGCGACCACCGCGGCGTGGGAGGTGGCCCCACCCACGGCGGTGAGGAGCCCGTCGGCTTGGAAGAGGAGATGGATGTCGTCGGGCACGGTGTCGGGACGGACGAGGAGCACCGGGTCCTCGGGGTGTCGGGCTCGCAGCTCGGCGATGCTCGCCGCGTCGTAGGCGACCCTGCCGGAGAACGCACCGCCGCCCACGCCGATGCCGTTGCCGATGAGGGCACGGTCGAGTTCCCGACCGGGGACGAAGATCGCCACGGTTCCCGGTCGCTCCTCGATGGCCTCCCGCGACTGGAGGATGTAGAGGTCGGCGGGATCGGCGGACTCGAAGGTGAACTCCACCTCCTGGTGAGGGAGCCCCTCACCGACCACGAGCCGCCGACACCACCCTTCGACGGCGGCGTAGATCTCGGGAAAGTCCGTCTCGAGGGATCGACCGTCGCCGCGGGCGCCCCGCTGGTGCGCCGAGATGGGAAAGGTCTCGACGAGCCCGGAGACCACGTCGTCGCCCTGACCCTGGAGGATGAAGTCCCCGTAGAGGGAGAACCGATCCCCCGGCTCGTGGGGGTCGTGGGTGAGCACGACCCCGGTCCCCGAACGCTGGTCGAGGTTGCCGTAGACCATGGCCTCGACGATCACCGCCGTACCCCATCCCTCGGCGATCTGCAGCTCGGCGCGGTACACCTTCGCCTTGTCGGAGCGCCACGAGGCGATGACCCGCTCGACCGCCCGGCGAAGCTGCTCCCGGGGTTCGAGATCCACCGGAACACCCTCGGCGACGAGGAGCGCCCGATAGTCGAAGGCGAGCTCTCGCATCTGCTCGGCGGCGAGCAGCGCCTTCTTCGCCACCCCGTGGCGGGTCTTCGCCGCCGCCATGAGGGCGTCGAACCGGTCTCGGTCGATGCCGTGGCTCATGCCCCAGGCCTGCAGGTAACGACGGTAGGCATCCCAGGCCGCCCAGGGACTCCGCCGCGCCGCGGCGAACCCCTCGGCGATCGCCGGATCGATGCCGACGTTGAGGAAGGTGTCCAACATCCCCGGCATCGAGATCGGGGCCCCACCCCGGACGGCGAGGAGCAGCGGTCGTTCCGGATCCCCGAAGCGGGAGGACGTCCGCCGCTCGAGCCCGGCGACGGCCTCTTCCAGACGCTCGACGATCGAGGGAGGCAGCACCGGCTCGTCCGGGTCGAGGGACCGGAACAGGTCGGTGGTGAGGACGAACCCCGGCGGCACGGGGATCCCGGCGGCAGCCATCCGGGAGAGCATGTAGCCCTTGTTGCCGAGGCGAACGATCCCGGCTTCGGTGGGTGAGCCGATCTCGACGAGGCAGCGTTCCGGATCGAGGCGGGTGCGCTCCCGGGGGCCGCCCCTGGCCCCCTCCCGGGCGGTGATCGTCCTGAGGATCCGCCCGGTGAGTCGGTCGATCCGCTGGAGGGCGAGGCCCTCGGCCATGAGGTCCCGGAGGAAGGCCTCGGTGGTGCGCACGACCACCTCGTCGAGGGGTCCCTCCCCGGCCACGATCCCCTCGGCGACGAGTCGACGAACGATCACGTCGAGGACGTCGGCGAAGGGACCGATGACCTGACCGCGAACCACCGACCGGACCGACCGGGAGATGGCCCGGAAGATGTCGACGTACTCGGGCAGACCGACCTCCGGCATCTCGAGGGCCTCCTCGAGCATCGAGAGGGCGAGGGCGAGGCCCTGGGGCTCGTAGCCCTCGATGAAGAGGCCGCGCTCGAGGAGGCGGAGGAGCTCGGCGATGAGCGACGCGTCGAGGACGTCGGGCTCGGGAGTGGCGGCCTCGATGAGACGGTCGAAGAGGGAACCGGCGAGGGACTCGATGCGGAACGACAATCCCATCGCCTCGAACCGTTCCTCGCGATACCGGCCGTACATCGAGGGAATGCCAGCGGCGATGTGACGCTTGTGGTAGATGTCCTCGAAGACCTCGGTCGGGGACCGGTCGAGGATCACGTCGTGGAGCCGCTCGAGGAACGAGACGAGGAGGTCGAGGGCACGCAGGTGCGCTCCTTCGGCGAGGGCCGCCTCGAGGGCGTCGACGTCGTCGTTGGGGATGTGGTGGGAGGCGCGCAGCCGGTCGAGGAGATCGGCGTGATCGAGCCGGTACTTCGCGGCGAGATGATGGTGCACCTCCACGAGGAGACCCACCTGCTCCCGCTCCAGCTCGTCGACGTCCTCGTAGGCGTCGAGGTGCCGCCAGACCTCCGACGGTGCCGCGGCGAGGATCGCCGTGAAGCCGCCGAGGTCGCCGGCGAGCCGGGCGAGGACCTCCCGGGCGATCCGGTAGTCGGCCGGGTCGATCCGGCCGAAGACCTCCTCGGGGAGGTAGCGGCGGAGCGGCTCGGGGTCTCCCGTCGCCCAGAACCGGAGCACCTCGGCGACGAGATCGACGAGCACCGGCGTGGCGTCGACGTGGGACTGCTTCCGAATGAAGTGGACGAGGGCGTCGCGGCGATGCCGGTTCTCGTCGAGGCGGGTCGAGACCCGACGGAGCTCCCCCTCGGCGCCGATGTCGTTGAAGTAGACGGGGAAGAGCCGGAGGAGGTGGCGGACCTTCTGGTAGACGGGCCGGATGTCGGCGGCGAGGAGCTGCGAGACGTCCCGTTGGAACAGATCGGTGTCGGCGATGAAGACCCCACCGAGGCGCAGGTGGACGATGAGGGCGGCGAGGAGACGCCGAGCGGCGGCCGGGTCGACCTCGATGACGCCGAGATAGGCCCGGATGTTGCGGAGATGGTTCGGATCGACCTTCGGGTCCCACTCGGCGGTGAAGCCGGAGAATCCGGGACGGTGGAAGTCGAGGGCGAGGATCTCGTCGATCACGAGGTCGATGCCCCGGCGATGTCCGGTGGCCAACATCGCCTGGCCGAGGCGAAGAACGAGGTCCAGGGTGGCCGCCGGTGAGCTGCGTTCGGAGGCCCTGACGGTGGCGAACACGTCACGGACGAACCCTTCGATCTCGTCGTCGTCGGCGCCGTCGACGATGGCTCGGCAGGAACGGGCGATCGCCCAGAGGGCCTGGTCGTGGACGGGTCGGGTGAGGCTCTGCGAGAGCACCCGGGACATCCAGGTGGCCCGGTCGCGGAGGGCCCGGCGCCGATCGGGGACGTCGAGGACGTCGGCGGCGTCGAAGTGGGCTCGCACGAGCGCGGCGTGGTCGGGCAGCTCGACGAGGCGGGCAGCGTCGGACCGTCGGAGCTCGCCGAGCTCGGCTCGCAGTTCCCGAAGCCGACGATGGGAGATCCGCTCGACCTCGCCGGGTAGGGGTCCCTCCGGGCGGAGTTCCCGGTACCAGGCTTCGGGATCGTCGGCATCGAGCCACAGGTCGTAGACCCGCTCGAGCGTCCGAACGAGGACGTCGAGGATCTCGTCGTCGCACAGATCGTGCTCGAAGAGGACCACGACGAGACGACGGAGGCCCGCGGAGGCCTCGGCCACGAGGAGATCCGAGCGACGGACGAGCCCCTCGAGTTCGGTGACGGCCTCCACCACGACGGGCAGGTATTCGGCTCGTCGAGCGCCGCCTTCGACCACCACCTTGCGGAGATAGGCCAGCCAGTTGCGGACCGCGACCGGCCGAACCTCGTCGGGGGCTTCGGCGACGGCCTTGGCGTAGAGGTCGCAGTACACGGCGATCCCCTCGGTGCCCCGCGGATGGGCGTTGCACAGGTGGAGGTCGGCCATGGCCCGCCGGTGGAGCTCGGGCAGGGTCTGGGCCCACCCGGCGAAGGTGTGATGGGCCTCCTCGAGGAGGCGTCGGGTCTCGGCGTGGACCCCGTGGAGCGGGGCGGTGATCTCGAGGAGGACCTCGTGTTCGGACGGGATCCCGACCTCGACGGCGGTGCGCTCGAGATTGACCCGCAGTCCTTCGGTCTGCATGCGTCCCCCTGTGGCGGGATCGGACCCGATGGTCCGCCCCAAGGGTACCGGTCGTCGACGGCGTCGCCCGCGGCACCCGAGCCCGTGGCATGATCCCGCCATGGCGAGGACCCATCCGAGGCGGCTCCCCGCCGACGTGCCCGGCTCCGAGCGGCGGGTGTGGGAGACGCTGCGACGGCTCGACGATCCCTGGCGGGTCTTCCACGGTGTGGCCTGGCAGTCCCTGCGCCGTGGCCGCCCCGACGACGGCGAGGCGGACTTCGTGCTCCTCCACCCCGACCACGGGATCCTCGTCGTCGAGGTGAAGGGCGGCGGCCTGCTCGTCAGAGACGGTGAGTGGTTCGGTCGAGGCAGCCAGGGCCTCCGTCGGATCGATCCGGTCGAGCAGGCCGTTTCGTCGAAGAAGGCCCTCGTCCGGTACCTCGTCGGCGCCATCGACGGGCTCGAGCGTCTCGACGCGGGCCACGCGGTGTGGTTCCCCGACGTCCTCGTGGACACCGACCTCGGCCCTGCGATCCCCGACGTCCTCGTCCTCGACCGGCGCGACCTCGGAGACGCCGCCGCGGCCATCGACCGGATCGTGGCCCATTGGCGGCTGGAGACGCGCCTCGACGAATCGACGGTGGAGGCCATCGGCGAACGGCTCGCCCCGACGGTGGAGATCCGCCACGTCCTCGCCGACGACGTCGCCGAGATCAGAGCCCGCCAGGTCGTCCTCACCGAGGAGCAGCGCCGAGCCCTCGACGGGCTTCGGCGAGCCCGGCGGGTGATCGTCTACGGTGGAGCCGGCACCGGCAAGACCGTCCTCGCGGTGGAACGGGCTCGCCGTCTCGCCGCCGACGGCTTCCGGGTGCTGCTCACGTGCTTCAACCGGCCCCTCGGCGATGCCTTGGCCGGCCGCTTCGCCGACGTGGCGAACGTGACGGCGGGGAACTTCCACGGCCTCGCCCATCGCTGGATCGTCGAGGCGGGCCTCGCCTTCCCCGACGAACCGGACACCGGCTTCTGGGAGGATCGGATCGGCGAGCTCGCCCTCGAGGCCCTCGAGCTCCTCGGCCGGAGCTTCGACGCGGTGCTCGTCGACGAGGGACAGGACTTCCTCCCCTCCTGGTTCGTCGTCCTCGAAGCCACCCTCGCCCACGACGACGGACCCTTCCTCGTCTTCTGCGATCCCCACCAGGCGATCTACCGGGAAGGCTGGGAACCGCCCTTCGCCGCCGTCCCCTACGAGCTGGGGAGGAACTGCCGGAACACCCGTCAGATCGCCGAGGTCGTCGCCCGGGTCTTCGACGATCCGGAGCCCACCGAGGCCGTCGAAGGGCTCCCGGTCGACTTCCGAGCCGCCGAGGACGACCGGGAGATCGACCGGCGGGTGCACGAGGCCCTCCGCCGCCTCGTCGTCGATGAACGGGTGCGCCCCGGCGAGATCGTCGTCTTGACCCGCGCCCGGGGGACGAAGGACCGTCTCGTCGGCTCGAAGGTCGCCGGCCTCGTGCTCGTCGACGCCGAGCGACGAGGCGACGGGGTGGTGGTGGAGACGATCCACCGGTTCAAGGGCCTCGAGGCGGACGCGGCGATCGTGGTCCTCGACCGGCTCGAGTCCGACCGGGACCGGGCCCTCGCCTACGTCGGCCTGAGCCGCGCCCGGGCGCATCTCGTCGTGGTCGGACCACCCGAGGTGGGGCGCCGACTCGGTCTGAGGTGACGACGGGGCCTCGATCCGGGCGCGGCGCCCACCTCGGGGGGTTCAGGGGTCGACGAGGACGCCTTGGATTTCGTCGATGGGGTAGTGGATGGTGGTGGTCCGGTCGATGGTGTCGAGGGGCTGGTAGGGGCCGGTGGGGTTGGTGCGCCAGTGTCCTTGCCATATCAAGGTGACAACGATCCGGTAGGCCTCCAAGGTGGGATGACACGGCCCTCCCTGGGTGGTGGCGCGTTCGTCAGCAGGGCAGGTGCGGGTCCGATAGGGATGGGTGACCTCACCTGTGGGATACGGCCGGGCTTGGTCGGGGAGGTGGCTCGAGACGGTGCCGTCCCCCCAGTCGACCTCCAAGGCGACCGCCTCGGCGACGACTTCCAGGATCCGTCCGTCCGGGAGCGCCTCGAGGTGGTGGAAGGCCTCTGGGGGTCGGGTGAGGGACAGGTAGGTGGGGAGGTTGACGATCCCTGCGTCTTCGGGTTGCAGCCGCACCCTGGGGACTGGGAGGGGGAAGCTGCGGAAGATCTCCCAGGCGCGGTCTTCGGCATCGGGCCAGACGCATTCTGCCAAGGTGGTGGTGATCCGGATCGTGGTCGGATCGTTCGAAGGGTCCCACACGTCCACCCCGCCGGGACGACGAGACCAGTAGAAACAATCCACCCCCTCCATACGAGTGGTGT
>DRQR01000081.1 GCA_011371355.1 Actinomycetota bacterium | reverse complement strand
GGCCGTCGATGCCTTCCTCGACGAACTCGAGGAGGGAGTCCGGGAGCTCGAAGAGGCCCTCCGGGCCGAGCGACTCCACAACGCCGAGCTTCGACGAACCCTCGCCCTGCGCGCCGCGGCGAGCGACGACGTCGAAGCGGCCTACCTCGCCGCCGCCGAGAAGCGCGACGCGATGCTCGCCGAGGCCCAGGCGGAGGCGACCCGGATCGTCGCCGAGGCACGGCAGCGAGCCGAGGAGCTCTTGCGGGCCTCGACCGAGGAGACCGACCGGGCCCGCCGAGATGCCGAAGGGATCCTCCTCGAGGCGAGGGCGCGGCTCGACGACGCCGAGGTCGAGGCGGAACGGATCCTCGCGGCGGCTCGGGCGCGCCACGACGAGCTCGAGGAAGCGATCGCCGCCTCCCGGAGCCGGGCCGAGCAGGAGGCCGAGCGCATGCTCGCCGAGGCGAGGGAGACGGCCCACCACGCCCTCGCCGAGGCCCGCCGCGAGGCCGAGGAGGTGCTCGCCGGTGCTCGGGAAGAGTACGACCTCCTCGTCGGTCGGATCCTCGCCCTCAAGGAGGCCGTCGCCGGCATGCTCGCCCACGGCCTGGCGACGAGCGAGCCCCTCCGGCTCGTCGCCGGCGACGAGGCCGGCTGAGCTCAGCCGTGGCGGGGGAAGCCGAGGTCGACCCCGCGATGGACCGGATCGGGCCAGCGTGAGATCACGACCTTCGGCCGGGTGTAGAAGTCGACGCCGGCGGGTCCGTAGATCGCGTGACCGCCGAAGATCGAATCCTTCCAACCGCCGAAGGAGTAGAAGCCGAGGGGCACCGGGATCGGCACGTTGATCCCCACCATGCCCACCTCGATCTCGTGCTGGAACTTGCGGGCCGCCCCGCCGTCGTTCGTGAAGACCGCGGTCCCGTTGCCCCACGGATTCCGGTTCACGAGCTCGATCGCCTCGTCGTAGGTGTCGGCTCGGACCACCGACAGCACGGGGCCGAAGATCTCGTCCCGGTAGATGGTCATCTCGGGGGTCACCCGGTCGAAGAGCGTCGGGCCGAAGAAGAACCCCTCCTCGAAGCCGTCGATGGTCAGTCCCCGCCCGTCGACGACGAGCTCGGCTCCCTCCTCGACGCCGCGATCGACGTACCCGGCGACGCGGTCCCGATGCTCCCGGGTGATGAGCGGACCCATGTCCTTCGCCCGGTCTCCCGGGCCCACGTCGAGGTTCCGCATCCGCTCTGCGATCATCGGGACGAGACGGTCGCCGGCCGAGCCGACCGCGACGACGACGGAGATCGCCATGCAGCGTTCTCCCGCGGACCCGTAGGCCGCCGACACCGCCGAGTCGGCGGCGAGCTCCAGGTCGGCGTCGGGGAGGACGATCATGTGGTTCTTCGCGCCGCCGAGGGCCTGGACCCGCTTGCCGTGGGCGCAGCCGGTGGCGTAGATCGACCGCGCGACCGGGGTCGACCCCACGAAGCTCACCGCCCGGACGTCGGGATGCTCGAGGAGACGGTCGACCGCCGGCTTGTCGCCCTGGACCACGTTGAAGACGCCGTCGGGGAGCCCGGCTTCGGCCCACAGCTCGGCGACTCGCAGCGAGGTCGAGGGGTCCTTCTCCGAAGGCTTGAGGACGAAGGTGTTCCCCGCCGCGATCGCGATCGGGTACATCCACATCGGGACCATGAGGGGGAAGTTGAAGGGCGTGATCCCGGCGACGACGCCGAGGGGCTGGCGCAGCGTGTAGGTGTCGATCGCCGTGGACACCTGCTCCGAATAGTCGCCCTTGAGGAGATGGGGGATGCCGCAGGCGAACTCGACGACCTCGAGGCCGCGGGTCACCTCGCCGGCCGCGTCGCCCACGGTCTTGCCGTGCTCGGCGGAGACGAGGCGGGCGAGCTCGTCGGCGTGGGCGGTGACGAGGTCCCGGAAGCGGAAGAGGATCCGCTGACGGCGCGTCACGGGGGTCTCCCGCCAGGTGGGGAAGGCCGCGACCGCGGCGGCGACCGCCTCGTCGACGTCGGCCGGCTCGGCGAGCCCGACCTCGGCGGTCTGGCGACCGGTCGCCGGGTCGTAGACCGGCGAGGTCCTCGACGACTTCCCCCGGGTGGGGGATCCTGCGATCCAGTGGCTGA
Organism: Actinomycetota bacterium; assembly: GCA_011371355.1. Lineage (GTDB taxonomy): Bacteria > Actinomycetota > Acidimicrobiia > Spongiisociales > UBA5794 > DRQR01. Next base: position 6,962 of record DRQR01000081.1, on the reverse strand, counting down.
TGAGACGCATCGTTCGCTCCCTCCTGACGAGGCGAGCATACCGACTCCAGGGGCGCCCAGAAACCGCCGAAGAACCAGACGGAGGCATTCGCGACCGAGCCCGATACCCTCGTCGCCGCGGGAGGACCCATGAGCCGGAAACTCAACAAGCGACTCCGAGCCCTCGAGACCCGGACCCCCGTTCCGGGACCGCCCGGGACCGGCCCGGGTCTCGACGACGAGCCGGTGCCCTGGCTGAACTTCGTCTTCTTCTCGGCCCTCGGCCTCCTCCTCGTCGTCGCCCTGGCCCTCTTCTTCGGTATCCGCGCCGTCGAGTCGACGGTGACGGCCCGGGCGCTCCGAGCGCTCCACGCCGCCGGCTACGTCGCGGTCGACGTCGTCGCCCGCGGCAACGACCTCCTCCTGACCGGGACGGTCTCCTCCGACCAGGACCTCGCCGAACCCCCGGCCATCGTGGCCGGCCTCGCCGGGGTCGACCGCGTCGAGGCGAACCTCTTCGTCGTCGAGCTCGGCGAGGCCGATCCCGAGGCGGTCGTCGGGGACCCGATCGTCGTCTCCTGGTCGGGGAGGGCCGTCACCGTCGTCGGGGACGTCTCCTCCGACGACATCGAGTCCTTCCTCGCCGGCGAGCTCGAAGCGCGTTTCTCCTCGGTCGACCTCTCCGAGGTCGAGGTCCTCGAGGGGCTCGCCGACGAAACCGAGTGGATCGGTACCGTCGTCGCCCTCGTCGACGCCGCCGCCGACGTCCTCACCGACGGACAGGTGTTCGTGAACCCCGCCGAACGCATCGTCCAGCTCTCCGGGGAGGTCGAGACCCGACAGGAACGCCGCGAGCTCGAGACCACCGCGCGCAGCCTCGTCGAGGCGATCGGCTTCGCCTTCACCCCCGGGGTGCGGATCCCCGACGCCCCGCCGCCGAAGGAGCAGGTCGTCCAGCTCCAACACGACCTCGACGAGCTCCTCGAAGGCAAGGTCGTCGAGTTCGAGACCGGGAGCGCGGTGATCACCGCCGAGGGGCGGAGACTCCTCGACGAGATCTTCGAGGCGCTCGCCCTGTTCCCCGACGTCCCCGTCGAGATCGCCGGGCACGCCGACGCCCAGGGCTCGGCGGAACGGAACCTCGAGCTCTCGGAGCGACGGGCCCGGGCGGTCTACGACTACCTCGTCGCCAAGGGCGCGGACCCAGATCGCTTCGTCGTGGTGGGCTACGGGGACACCCGGCCGATCGCCGACAATTCGACGGCCGAGGGCCGGGCACGGAACCGCCGCATCGAGTTCATCGCCCTGGAGGAGTGAGATGGTCGACGTCGCCCTGCAGATCGTCTTCTGGATCCTCGCCGCCGCCGCGCTCGGCTTCGCGATCGGGTGGATGGCGAGGGGTCGGCGAGGGACGACGACGAAGAAACGGCGTCGGTTCTGAGGTCTAAGCTCCGTCGGCATGGAGCACCTGCCCGCCGAGGACCTCCGTTGGGAGGCGGCGCCCCGAGCGCATTTCACCGGTCGGGTGTGGCTGGCGAGCCTCGGGGTCATGCCGGACGAGGCGGGCCTCACCGCCCTCGCCGTCCACTTCGAACCCGGGGCCCGGACCGGGTGGCACCACCACCCCGAGGGACAGATCCTCTACGTCGTCGCCGGCACCGGGATCGTCGCCGACCGGGACGGGAGACGCATCGTCGCCGGCCCCGGCGACGTGGTCCGCACCCCGCCCGGGGTCGTCCACTGGCACGGCGCCACCCCGGAGGGCCCGATGACCCACCTGTCGCTGACGACCGGCGGGCCGACCGAGTGGACGGGGGAGCCGGTGACCGACGCCGACTACCGGGGCGGCGAGATCCCTCCGAGGTGACGGTCAGGCGAGATCGAGACGGCCGAGGGCCGTCCTGGAGAGGACGAGGCCGGTGACGATCACCACCGCGCTCCCGAAGACGTAGACGGGTACGAGCCCCACCGCCTCGGCGATCCCGGAGCCCAGGGCCGCGCCCGCGGGGAGCCCCGCCCAGGTGATCGTCCGGGAGGCCGAGACCACCCGGGCCAGGAGCGGCTCGGGACTCAGACGCTGCCGCATCGTCGAGAAGGCCACGTTCACCCACATCACCCCGGCCACGCCGACCCCGGCGCCGAGGAAGGACCAGTAGGAGTGCCACAGGGCGACGAGGAGGAACCCGGAGCCGAACATCGTCAGGCCCACCACGAAGAGCCGACCGAGGCCGATCTTCGCGGCGACCCGCGAGGCGAAGGCCACCCCCAGGGCCCCCACGAGGGCATGGCCCGAGACGTAGAGGCCGATCCGCAGGCCGTCGCCGGTGAGGGAGAGGCCGGTCTGCTCGGTGTCGAGGATCTGCGAGGCGACGAAGAGGATGAGGAGCGCAGACAGGGGCGAGAAGACGAAGTTCGTCACGAGCCCGCCCAGGGTCGCGAGTCGCAGCCGGGGCTCCCGGAACAGGAACCGCAGACCCTCGGCGATCGAGCGGAGGATGGGCGCCGACTCGGAGCGCACTCGGGGACGGAGTCTGCGGGTGGAGAGCAGGAAGCCCGCGGAGGCGACGAAGGTCGCCGCGTCGAGGAGGAAGGCGAGGACGAAGCCGTTCGTCTTCGCGATGGCGAAGCCGGCGACGAGCGGGCCGAGGGCGAACATCGAGCTGCGGGCGAAGCCGAGCTTCGTGTGGGCCTCGACGAGCATGTCCTCCTCCAGCAGCCCGGGCATCAGGGCGTGGAACCCGGCATCGAAGAGCACGGCGAGGGACCCGGCGACGAAGGCCGCGGCGAACACGAGGGTCGGGGTCGCCGCGCCCGTCGCGGCGACGACGCCGAGGAGGCCGAAGACCCCGGCCCGGGCGAGGTCGGCGCTCACGAGCACCGGCAGCAGGCGGCGACGCCGGTCGAGGTAGGCGCCCGCGGTGAACCCGAAGAGGAGCATCGGGAGGGTCTCGGCGAAGGCGGTGAGCCCCAGGTCGAGGGGACGCCCGGTGAGGGAGAGGACGAAGTAGGGGAGGGTGAACCAGGCGACGTAGTCCCCGAAGAGGGAGATCGCCTGTCCGGCGACGAGGGGAACGAAGTTCCTCCGGGCCCGGGACCTCGGCTCCGCGGGACCCGGCTCCGACGCGGCGTCGGGATGCACATCCATCGTGGGGCGCCATGGTACCGGACGGGGCCGCAGCGGGCTGGGCGGGGTACCCTCGGGGGGATGCGTGGTCGCCTCCTCCGCGTCCGTCGGGTGGTGCTGCCCGACACCGTCCATTCCTTCCCGCTCGAGGATCCCCCTCGAGTCGGTGAGCGACTCTTCGTGCGGTTCGAGGGTGCCGCGCCCGGCGGTGCCGGGGTCGTCGCCGACGTGGCGGAGCTCCGGCGGACCGGCGTCGGGGCGGTCCTCACCGTCGCGGCCCGGCGGCGCGCCGAGCCGGTCTTCGAGCGCGACGGCGTCGTCGAGTTCGAAGCCGTCGAGGTCGGGTCCCCGGCCGACCGAGCCCGCCGGGACGAGGCGGTCGCCGCGCTGCGGGCCTACCTGGGGGCCCTCGCCGAGTTCGGCGAGGGGGCGGACGTCCTCGTCGAGGTGCCCGACGATCCGGTGGCCGCCTCGTACCGGCTAACCTCTCTCGCACGGGTCTCCGAGCCCGAACGACAGGAGCTCCTCGACCAGCCGGCGACCGCCGAGCGCCTCGGTCGGATCGCGGGGCTCTTCGAACGGGAGCGGCGGCTCCTCGTAGCGACCATGGGAGCGAGAGGACGACATGGCGGACATCGGTGACCTCCCCCGGCTCGTCGTCGAGAGCTACGACCTCACGAAGGCCTACCTCGTCCAGGAGACCGTCGAGCCGGCCAAGCGGCTCGGCCGCTTCGCCGGGGTCTCCCTCGGCGCGGCGCTGCTGTGGTCCGTCGGGCTCGTCCTCCTCGCCGTCGCCGGCGTCCGGACGCTCATCCGCTTCCTGCCCGCCGGGCCCTACTACGAGGCCCTCGGCTACCTCGCCGGGGTCGTGGTCCTCGGCGTCGTCGGCTACCTCCTCGTCCGCTTCCTCGCGCCGAGAGGGGCGACGGAGTGAAGGTCACGAAGGAGCAGCTCGCCGCGAAGTTCCGTGAGGTCGAAGACGCCGTCACGGAGCTCGAAGCCGAAGCGAGGAGCCGGGGTGTCGTGGTGGCCGCGGTGGCCGCGGCCGTCGTCGTCGGACTCGTGGCCTACGGGATCCTCCGGGCCCGACGACGCCGCATCCGCGTCGAGGTCTACTACCAGCGATGAACCTCGGTGGGTACCTCGCCTGGCGGATCCGATCTCGGCTGCCGCGGCTCGCCCGTCTCGGCTGGCTCATCGCCGCCGCCTCGGTTCGGCGAGGGGGCCGAGGCACCGGCCTCGGCCTCGCCCTCGTGGCGCTGGGCCTCGTGCTCGGGCGGGCCCGGGGACGGGAGCTCCTCGGCGGCTTCGATCTCGATCCCGGCGAGGCGGTCACGATCCGGGTGATCGACGGGCGACGCGGCGCGAGGGCCTGAATGTTCCGGCACCGTCGCACCCTCGTCAAGGTCTTCGTGTGGTTCGTCGCGCTCATGATGATCGTCTCCTTCGCCCTCGCCTTCCTGCCGAGTTCATGACCGCCTTCGGGCCTGGGGACCCCTGTCTCCTCTACGACGAGCGGGGTCGCACCTACCTCATCGAGCTGCAGCCGGGCCGGGAGTTCCACTACCACCGCGGCGTCCTCGCCCACGACGCGGTCATCGGCGTCGACGAGGGAACGACCCTGTGGTCGTCGAAGGGCGCGCCCCTCGTGGCGCTGCGTCCCCGCCTCGCCGACTACGTCCTGAAGATGCGGCGGGGTGCGACGGTCTCCTACCCCAAGGACGTCGGCGCGATCCTCCTGTGGGCGGACGTCGGACCCGGGATGACCGTCCTCGAGGCCGGGACCGGATCGGGAGGGCTGGCGATGATCCTCGCCCGGGCCGTCGGTCCGGAGGGGAGGGTCGTCTCGGTGGAACGCCGCGCCGACCATTCGGCCCTCGCCGAGCGGCGCATCGCCGGCTTCTTCGGGGAGGTCCCACCCCAGCTCGAGCTTCGCGTCGGCGAGGTCGAGGACGTCGTCGACGAGGTGAACCCGGATCGGATCGTCCTCGATCTCCCCGAGCCGTGGCATCTCGTGCGACCGGCGGCCGCCGCGCTTCCCGGCGGCGGGGTGTTCTGCTGTTACCTCCCGACGGTCCCCCAAGTCCAGCAGGTCCGCGAGGAGCTCGAGGCCTCGGGGGCCTACCTCGACGTCGAGACCTTCGAGATCCTCCTCCGGGACTGGGTCGTCGCCGGTCGCTCGGTGCGGCCGTCCCACCGGATGATCGGCCACACCGGCTTCATCACCGTCGCCCGACGGCGGCTTCCCCCGGCCTGAGTCGGCCGGGCCGTGGACGAAGAACGGGGAGCCGCCTCGCGGCTCCCCGAGATCGATCGGCGTGGGGACCGGTCAGGGCTCGATGAAGATGCACTCGCCGGGGCACTCCTCGGCGGCCTCGACGACGAGGTCGAGCTGGCCCTCGGGGATCGTGGCCATGCCTTCGGCGCCCTGGGGGTTGCCCATCGCCTCGGCGTAGATCTTGTCGCCCTCCTTGACGTAGGCCAAGCCGTCGTCGAGGAGGACGAAGACGTCCGGGGCGATCTCCTCGCAGAGGCCGTCTCCGGTGCAGAGATCCTGATCGATCCAGACCTTCATGACCAGTCCCTTCTCACGTTCGGGCGTTCTCGTACTTCGGCGGCCTGCCGGCCGACCCCATCGTAGAGGCCCGCGCGTTGCAATCGGAGGACCCCTCGTTTCGGGCCGTATCGGGCCGACGGGAGACGTGTCGACTGGCCCCCCCGTGGCCTACACTCGACACGTGGTCCCGTCGAACGGCCAGGGGCAGGACCCCAGAGGAGGCGATGAGCGATGACGGACAGGGAGCTCCGGTCCACGATCCAGGCCCTGGAGGAGGAGATCGCCGTCCTGCGTCGCCGCCTCGAGGATGCTCCTCGGCGTGTCCGCATCCTCGAGGAGCGGCTCATGGACGCCCGCGGCAAGCTCGCCCAGGCCGCGGCGCAGAACGAGAAGCTCGCCGCGGCCCTCGAGGAGACGAGGGAGCAGCTCGCCCTCCTCCGCGAGGAGGTCGAGAAGCTCACGGCACCCCCGAACCCCTTCGGGACCGTGCTCGGCGTCAACGGCGACGGCACCGTCGACGTGTTCACCTCCGGCCGCAAACTCAGGGTGAACGTCGAGCCGACGATCGAGGTCAAACAGCTCGAGGTGGGCCAGGAGGTCCTCCTCAACGAGGCCTACAACATCGTCGACGTCCGGAGCTTCGACGGTTCGGGCGAGGTGGTCGTCGTCAAGGAGGTCCTCGACGACGACCGGCTCATCGTCCTCGGCCGGGCCGACGAGGAGCGGGTGGTGGAGCTCGCCGCGCCGTCGCGGGGCATCCGGCTCCGGGCCGGCGACCACGTGCGGATGGACCCGAAGACCGGTCTCGTCTTCGAGAAGCTCGTGCGTCCGGAGGTCGAGGAGCTCGTCCTCGAAGAGGTCCCCGACGTCACCTACGACGACATCGGGGGGCTCGGGCCGCAGATCGAGGTCATCCAGGACGCCGTCGAGCTGCCCTACCTGCACAAGGAGCGCTTCGCCGAGTACGAACTCGCCGCCCCCAAGGGGGTCCTCCTCTACGGCCCACCGGGCTGCGGCAAGACCCTCATCGCCAAGGCCGTCGCGAGCTCCCTCGCTCGGGCCGTCGCCGAGAAGGAGGGCCGCGACGACGCCCGCTCCTACTTCCTCAACATCAAGGGGCCCGAGCTGCTCAACAAGTACGTCGGGGAGACCGAGCGGCAGATCCGGCTCATCTTCCAGCGGGCGAAGGAGAAGTCCGACGAGGGCTTCCCGGTCATCGTGTTCTTCGACGAGATGGACTCCCTGTTCCGGACCCGCGGGACCGGAGTGTCCTCCGACGTCGAGTCGACGATCGTCCCCCAG
>DRQR01000080.1 GCA_011371355.1 Actinomycetota bacterium | reverse complement strand
TCATCGTTCCTCCTCTCAGGTGCCGGCGCCGGCGCGCTCGGCGGCGATGAGTTGATCGAGCCATGCGATGTCGGCTTCGGCGGTCCGCACGTTGCGCTCCATCGAGGCGCGCCGGTATCGGTCGACGGACCGGGCTCTCCGCAGGGTGTCCCGAACTCGGCGGAGCCGCTCGGCGAGGGCGCGCCGCCGGGCCTCGAGCACGGCGATGCGACGCGACGGCTCGAGGCGTCCGAGGAAGGCGAGTCGGGTCTGGAAGGCCCGGTCGCTTTCTTCGGGATCGACCTGCGAGAGGAGCTCCACGAAGGCCTCGGCGCCGGCGGCCGTGAGGCCGTAGGTGCGGCGTCGTCCCGTCTCGGGCGAGGCCTCGATCCACCCGCGACGCTCCAGGCGGCGGAGCGCCGGGTAGAGGGCGCCGAAGGACACCCGCCGGTAGCCGAGCTCGGCGAGGGCGCGTCGGAGCTCGTACCCGTGACGCGGGTGCTCTCGGAGGAGCCCGAGGACGGCGAGGTCGAGCATGGCGACCGGCATTCTATATCGAAACGATAGAAACATATCGAATCGTAGGTCGACCGGTCGCCGCTCGATGGGACTCAACGCCGGGCCGTCGCCCGCCGATAGAGGCAGGGAACGATGGAGAGGGCCGTGATCGAACAGCTCGGATCCCGGGGTCGGACAGGCTCCCAGGACTTCGCGCGCCAGTACGAGCGCATGGCGCGCCTCGCCGAACTCGACCTCCACGGCGACTCCCTCGAGGAGGTGCTCCAGCGGATCGCCGAGGTCGCCGCCGAGCTGCTCCCGGCCGATCGGGGAGCGTCGGTGCTGTTGTGGGACGCCCGGCGGGAGGCGTTCACCCTCGCGGTGTCGACGATCGCCGGCCAGGACACCCGCGACGTCGTCGCCCGGGTCCGTTCCGAGGGGGGTGCGTCGCGGTTCGTCGTCGAGCACCTCGACCAGGTGGCCGTCCACGACATCGACCACGATCCCTTCGGCGCGAACCGGCTCAACGAGGACTTCGGCGTCGGTGCCTACGCGGCGACGCCCATCGTCCTCGAGGGACGACCCGTCGGGGTCCTCTACGCCCTCGAACCCGAGCCGCGTCACTGGTCTCGCGACGACCTCGCCTTCTTGCGCACCCTGGCCGAGCGGGCCGCCGCGGCCATCGAACGGGCCCGACTCGCCCAGGAGGCCGCCTACCAGCGAGAGCGGGCCGAGGTCCTCGCCTTCGTCGCGAACTCCCTCATCGGCGTGGCTTCCCTCGAGGAGACCCTCCAGACCATCGTCGACGCGATCTTGGCCGGGATGGCCGCCGACGCGGTGGAGCTCCGGCTCCTCGACGGGCAGCGGTCGGGGCTCGTCATCGTGGGACCCGAGCCGATCCGCGACCCACGGCAGGTCGAGCTCCTCGCCGCCGCCCGAGCCCGGGCCATGGACGCCCGGTTCGGCCTCGTCCTCCCCGGCGAGGAGGCCGCGGCGGAGATCGGGGCCCCGGTGGGGAGCGCGGTGATCGCCCCGCTGTGGTCCCGGGGCAAGACGATCGGCTTCCTCGCCGCGCTCCGGGGGCTGGACGTCGAGGACTTCGACGGCGACGACGCCGCCTTGATGTCGGCCCTCGCCAACCAGGCCGTCGTCTCCATCGAGAACGCCCGCCTCTTCGAGGAGACCGAGGAGGCGCTCATGGAGCTCAGCGCCGTCTACGAGATCGTCCAGGCCCAGAACCGCGAGGTGGGTCTCGAGCAGATGCTCAAGGCGATCGCCGAGGTGGTGGCCTCCGCCCTCCCGGCGCTGCGGGTGTCGATCGGCGTCCTCGACGACGAGGACTTCGAGATCCGGCACGTCGTCACCGGCGGCCAGAGCCGGGGCATCGACCCGAGCCGGCTCATGGAGCTCCTCGACGGCATCGTGGAGGGGGGCATCCCGCCGACGACGGTACCGGTCCCGGCGACGGAGGACGACGGGCCGAGGCTCGTCGTCCCCCTCGTCCACCGCTCCCGCAACGTGGCCCTGCTCGTGGCCGAGCGGGAGCCCGAGGCGCCTCCCTTCGGCGCCCACGAGACCGAGATGGCCTCGGTCATGGGCGCCCAGGTGGCCGTGGCGATCGCGAACTCGCTCCTCATCGAGGAGACCCACCGACTCGCCCTCACCGACGCCCTGACGGGGATCAACAACCGGCGGCATCTCTTCGAACTGGGGGTTCGCTCCTTCGCGGCGGCGAAGCGGTACGGCCGTCCCCTCTCGGCGGTGATGTTCGACATCGACCACTTCAAGCAGATCAACGACACCTACGGGCACGCGGTGGGGGACGAGGTGCTCGTGGAGGTGGCCGAGCGGGCTCGCCGGACCGTTCGGGACGTGGACGTCCTCGGGCGCTACGGGGGTGAGGAGTTCGTGGCCCTGCTGCCCGAGACCGATCTGGAACGAGGGACGACCGCCGCGGAGCGGCTTCGCAGGGCGATCGGGGACACCCCCATCGAGACGAGCGCCGGGCCCCTCGAGGTGACCGTCTCCGCGGGGGTGGCGCAGGTCGCCCCGGACATGGACGACCTCGCCGACCTCATCGACTGCGCCGATCAGGCCCTGTACGCGGCCAAGCACGGCGGCCGCAACCAGGTCAGGGCCTTCGCCGAGGCCATCGCCCGTCCCTGAGTCCGGGCGCGACACCCCTCGAGACCCGGTACGGTTGCCCTCGACGAGCCGTGCCCGCGGACGAGGGAGGTGCCATGGCGACGAAGAAGATGACGGTTCCCAGGGTGCGAGCGCGCAAGGGTGGCGAGAAGCTCCGGATGGTCACCGCCTACGACCACCCCACGGCGAGGATCGCCGACCGGGCCGGGGCCGACATCATCCTCGTCGGCGACTCCCTCGGCAACGTCGTCCTCGGCCACGACGACACCCTCGGGGTGTCGATCGACGACATGGTCCACCACACCGCCGCGGTGTCCAGGGCCGAGCCGTCGGCGCTCGTGGTGGCCGACATGCCGTGGCTGAGCTTCCACGTCTCGGTCGCCGAGGCGGTACGGAACGCCGGCCGGCTCGTGCGAGAGGGAGGGGCGGAGGCGGTGAAGCTCGAGGGGGGTCGCAAGCGACTCCCCGTGATCCGCGCGCTCCGAGACGCCGAGATCCCGGTGATGGGCCATCTCGGGCTCACCCCGCAGTCGGTCCATGCGATGGGCGGCTACCGGGTCCAAGGGCGCGAGGCCTACGCCGCGTACGAGCTCCTCTCCGACGCCCATGCCCTCGCCGAGGCCGGGGTGTTCGCGATCGTCCTCGAAGGCGTGCCGGACCTCGTGGCGGAGACGGTGACCGAGCAGGTGCCGGTGCCGACGATCGGGATCGGCGCCGGGCCGGCCTGCGACGGCCAGGTGCTCGTCTTCCACGACGTGGTGGGCCTCGGCGATGCCGAGGGGCTCCCGAAGTTCGTCCGCCGCTACGCCGCCCTCGCCGACGAGGCCGTCGATGCCCTGCGCCGCTTCTTCGACGACGTCGCCTCGGGGAGCTTCCCGGCCGAGACGGAGACCTATCACATGCCCGAGGAGTCTGCCGACATCTTCCGGGAGATGATCGGAAGGGTCGGCGACGACCTCTTCGCCGACGAGGCGATGGATCGCTGAGGCGCGGTGCGCCGGCCCGGGGTCGTCGCCCTCGTCGTCGCCGCCGTCGTCGCCGGCTGCGGGGGCTCGTCGAGCGGCGGGACCTCCCCGTCCGTGTCGGCGACGACGGTCACCACCGCGTCGGGCGCCGTGCTCGGGGGATCGTCGGTTCCCACGACCCGAGTCCGCGTCGACGGCGACGAGCTCGTCGTGGCCGTCGCCGCCACCCCCGAGACCCGGGCCCGGGGGTTGATGGGCGTCACCGACCTCGGCGATCTCGACGGGATGCTCTTCGTCTTCGACGTCGACGTCGACGCCGCGTTCTGGATGAAGGACACGGTCCTGCCCCTCGACATCGCCTTCTTCGACGCCGCGGGACGTTTGGTCGATGCCTTCCCCATGGAGCCCTGTCCCGCCGATCCCTGTCCCACCTACCGACCGGCGGCGCCGTACCGCTACGCCCTCGAGACGCCCCGGGGTCGGCTCGAGGTGGCGGTCGGATCGAGGCTCGCGTTCGAGGACTGATCGGCGAGGTCCGCGACGATGGCGCCGGTGGCGTCGACGAGGTCGGTGGGGGCGAGCTCCACCTGGAGGCCCCGACGGCCCGCGGAGACGAAGACGGTGGGTTGGTCGAGGACGCGACGGTCGACCCAGACGGGGAGACGGCGCCGCATGCCGAAGGGGCTGATCCCGCCGACGACGTAACCGGTGAGCCGCTCGGCGGTCGCGGCGTCGGCGAGCTGGGCCCGACGCCCGGAGGCCGCCTTCGCGAGCCGCTTCGGGGCGAGGCGGCGCGAGACGGGGAGGACCACGGCGACGGGGCGATCGTCGACGAGGGCCACGAGGGTCTTGCACGCCCGATCGGTGGGGATGCCGAGGGCCGCGGCGACCGCGACGCCGTAGGCCCTCGAGGTGTCGACGGGGCCGTGGCGATGGACGACGTGGGCCACGTCGAGCTCGGCGAGCTCGGCGAGGGCGGGCGTGGGCTGGGACACGGGCCTCCTCCTGGCCAGCCTACGGGAAAACCGGCGCGGTCCGCTACACTCCGTCGGCCGCCACATCGGCGGAGACCCCTGTCCCCACGGGGACCGTTCCCACGGGAACGTCCGAAGGAGGTACGCGGAATGCGTCCGTACGAGATCATGATCATCCACCGGCCCGAGCTGGCCGAGGACGACGTGCGGTCGGCCATCGCCGACCTCGAGAAGGCCATCGCCGAGTCCGGGGTCCACGAGTCGACGGACTTCTGGGGGAAGCGTCGCTTCGCCTACGAGATCGACCACGTCAACGAGGGCTACTACTCGGTCGTCGAGTTCCGGGCCGAGCCCGACCTGCTCGCGGTCTTGGACCGGGCCCTGTCCCTGTCGGACGCGGTGATCCGGCACAAGATCATCCGGCGGGAGGCGTGATGGGGCTTGTTCTCGTCACCGCCACGACGCACACTGTGGACTCCGCGAGGAAGAGAGAAGAGCCATGAACAGCGTCACCCTCGTCGGCAACCTCGTCGACGATCCCGAGCTCCGGTTCACCCCGTCGGGAACCGCGATGGCGAAGCTCCGGTTCGCCGTCAACCGCCGCTACCAGGACCGCGACGGCAATTGGCAGGAGGACACGAGTTTCTTCAGCGGCACCTGCTGGCGAGACATGGCCGAGAACGTGGCCGAGTCCCTGACGAAGGGGATGCGGATCATCGTCGTCGGTCGCCTCCAGCAGCGAACCTGGGAGACCCAGGAGGGCGAGAAGCGGTCGGTCGTCGAGATCGACATCCAGGAGGTGGGTCCCTCGGTGCGCTGGGCGACGGCGAACGTCACCCGCACCCCGCGGGCGGACTCGGGCTTCGGCGGGTCCCGTCCGGCGCCTGCCCCCGCGCCTCGCACCGACTACGGCCCCGACGAGGCCCCGTTCTGAGTTCCGAGGAGGACGAACCATGCCACCATCGAGGAAGCGCAACACCCGACGGCGCCGACGTCCGCAGAGCGATCGGGGGCGGAAGCGGAAGGTCTGCTACTTCTGCAAGGAGCAGATCGAGTACGTCGACTACAAGGACGTCGCGCTGCTCCGGAAGTTCATGTCCGACCGGGCGAAGATCCGGGCCCGTCGGGTGACCGGCAACTGTGCCCGACACCAGCGTCGGGTGGCCAACGCGATCAAGAACGCCAGGGAGATGGCGTTGCTCCCCTACACCGCGGTGAAGAGCTGAACCATGAAGCTCATCCTCATCAAGGACGTACCGGAGCTCGGGCACAAGGGTGACGTCGTCGACGTCGCCGACGGGTACGCCCGGAACTACCTGGTCCCGAAGAAGCTCGCGGTGAAGGCCACCGCGGGAGCGCTCCGGCAGGCCGAGGCGATGCGGATCGCTCGGGAGGAGGCCGCGCGGCGGCTCCTCGAAGCCGCCGAGGAGCTCCGACAGTCCCTCGCGGGGGCTCGGGTGGTGGTCGCCGCCCGATCGGGCGACGAGGGGCGGCTCTTCGGGTCCATCGGGGCGCGGGACGTCGCCCAGGCGATCACGAAGTTCACCGGCATCGAGGTGGATCCCCGCCACATCGTCGTCGAGGCACCCATCAAGGAGATCGGACTCCACGAGGTCACCATCCGTCCTCACCGGGAGGTCGAGTTCCAGGTGACCCTCGACGTGATCCCGGCCTGAGGGGGTCGGCCCGGCCTTCTCCGGCGGCGGCACCCGGCCTCCTCGCGAAAGGCAGCCCCACGTCGCGAAAAGCGGGCCGGCGAGCCGGCGCCCTCGCCCCTCGGAGGGTCGTACACTCGACGGCCGAGGCCCGCGGCCGTCTTCTGTCACCGCCCCACGGCAAGATGGCGACGCGAGTTCCGAGCCGAGGAGGACCCGTGACGACGCTCGAACATCCCGACGCCCGACGCCTGTCCACCCCTCCCCACTCCGTCGAGGCGGAGGAGTCGGTGCTCGGGGCCATCCTCATGTCCGGCGATGCCGCGAACGTCGCCCTCGAGCGGCTCCACGCCGACGACTTCTACGTACCGGCCCACCAGCAGGTGTTCGCGGCGATCCACACCCTCTTCGACGCGAACCGCCCGATCGACGCGATCACCGTCGCCGAAGAGCTCCGGCGGGACGGCAGCCTCGAGCGCCTCGGCGGCGTCGGCTTCCTCACCCGTCTCCTCGACGCCGTACCCGCCGCGTCGAACGTCGACTACTACGCCGGCATCGTCGAAGAACACGCCCTGCGGCGTCGCCTCATGAGGGTCGGCGGCGAGATCGGTCGCCTCGCCCAGGAGATGACCGACCCCATCGAGGAGGTCGTCGACCGTGCCGAGCAGGCGGTCTTCGCCGTGTCGGACCGCAGGGTGGGCGACGGCCTCGCGCCCATCGATCCCCTGTTGGCCACCACCATCGAGAAGGCCGAGGAGCTCCACCGCACCGGCGCCGAGGTGACCGGCCTGTCGACGGGGTTCCGGGACCTCGACCGCAAGCTCGCGGGACTCCATCCGGCGAACCTCGTCGTCATCGCGGCCCGGCCCGGGATGGGGAAGACCGCCCTCGCCCTCAACATCGCCCAGAACGTCGCCCTCGCCGGTCACTCGGTGGCGATCTTCTCCCTCGAGATGAGCCGTGAGGAGGTCGTCGCCCGCATGCTCTGCGCCCAGGGGCGCATCGACTCGCAGAAGCTCCGCACGGGGCGTCTGTCCGAAGGGGACTTCACGAAACTGTCGAACGCGGCCTCGGCCCTCTACAAGAAGCACCTCTTCGTCGACGACTCGCCCGGCCTCACCGTGACGGAGATCCGTGCCAAGTGCCGGCGACTCCGACGCCGGCCCGGCCTCGACCTCGTCGTCGTCGACTACCTCCAGCTCATGCAGGGATCCGGCGGCGAGAACCGTCAGCAGGAGATCGCCATCATCTCCCGCTCCCTCAAGAACCTCGCCCGGGAGCTCAAGGTCCCGGTCATCGCCCTCTCCCAGCTCAACCGGGCCGTGGAGGCCCGCGAGGACAAGCGGCCTCGGCTCGGCGACCTGCGGGAGTCGGGCGCGGTGGAGCAGGACTCCGACGTCGTGATCTTCATCTATCGGGACGAGTACTACCACCCCGACCGGGTCGAAGCCAAGGGCGTCGCCGAGCTCCACCTCGCCAAGCACCGCCACGGCGCCACCGGCAAGCTGGAGATGACCTTCCTCCCCGAGTTCACGCTCTTCGCCGACATGGGCCACGACGTCCCGATGTGACGGCGCGGGGTCCCTGGGAGCGGCGGGCCGGTACGCTCCCCGACCGAGGAGGTGATCGATGACCGAGCGACGACCGGCAGGCCGGATCCGGGACTGGGTGTTGCCCGGCGATCCCCGCCGGGTGGGCAGCGACCCGGACTACCGGTTCTCCCTCGCCAACGAGCGCACGTTCCTCGCCTGGATCCGAACCGCCCTCGCCCTCACCGCGGGAGGGTTGGGCACCGTCAAGCTCCTGCCGGCCTTCCCGGGTCGGGAACTCCTCGGGGTGCTCCTCCTCGTCCTCGCCTTGGCCGTGGCGGCGACGAGCTACCGACGCTGGGCCCTCAACGAGCGGGCCCTGCGCACCGGGCGGCCCCTGCCGCCGTCCCGACTCCCCATGTTCCTCGCCGCGAGCGTGGCCGTCGTCGGG
>DRQR01000079.1 GCA_011371355.1 Actinomycetota bacterium | reverse complement strand
CGATGGACGAGGCCCCGCTGGGTGCGGCGCGACTTCAAGAACACGTCGCCCGAGATCGTCAGATGCAGCATCGGCCCAAGGATACGACGGTCACGACGACGAGGACGTCCCCTACCCTACGCCCCCGTCGACAGGAGGAGCCTCCCATGGTCATGGCCGTTGCCCGCTTCGAGTCCCTGTTCCGCAAGGCGGCGTCCCTCGACGTCGACAAGCGCGACCTCGCGCGGCTCGAGGACTTCCTCGGCGGCAAGCTCCACGACCTCCTCGCCGTCGGTGCCGCCACGGCGAAGGCGAACGGACGCGACGTCCTCCTCCCCCACGACCTGCCGATCACCGCAGGACTCGAGCGATCCATCCACGAGTTCCGCCGCCTCGACGAGGACCTCGAGCTCGATCCGATCCTCGGCCATCTCGCCACCCGCCCTCCCCTCGACGTCACCTATGCGGTGGAGACCGAGGAGCGCCTCCCCTTCGTCCTCGGGGGACTCTGCGTCGCCCTGGCGCGTACCTTCAAGGTCCTCGACCCCGACGTCGTGAACCCCCAGACCCGCCACTGGGAGCGAGCAGGGACGATCTTCGACACCCTCCTGTGACGCGACGGAGGGGCCCGCGGGCCCCTCGGGTACCGACCGTCCCGGGCCTCAGCCGGTCTTGATCGGCACCGTCACCTTCGACGCCGCCTCCGACACCGGGACCTTCACCGTCAACACCCCGTTGCGGTAGACCGCCTCGGCGTGGTCCGCCTCGACCGCGTCGGGCAGCTCGAGGATCCGGCGGAAGGTGCCGTACCGGAGCTCGGAGAGCACCCGGGTGCCGTCCTCGGAGAGGCGGCGCTCCTTCTTCGTCCCGCTGATCTCGAGGAGACCGTTGCGGATGGAGACGGTCACGTCCTCGGGATCGACGCCGGGCAGCTCGACGTGCACCTCGTAGTGGTCGTCGAACCGCTCGATGCCGACCGGGGGAACGAAGGCGATCCCGCCCTCCGAGGGCTGGCCGATGCCCTCCAACCAGCGGGTCATGTCGGACCACATCTTGGCGAACTGGGTGTCGAACCAGTCACCGGCGAGCATCTCCGTCGGACGCAGCGTCGGCGTGCCGGTACGACGAGCCAAGAGCATCAGTCCATCACCTCCCTTCCTCTGGTCTTGCCGTCGAAAGAGCGGTGAGGACCAACGGTCCTCACCATCGACAACGCCCGGCGGCCGCCCCGCATTCCCCGAACCCGCCACACCCACCGGCCCCCGGGAGGACCGAGGATCCCGGAGACCCCCGTCCGGAACCGCCGCCGGATCGGTCGCCCGGGTAGCCTCGATCCGGTGCCGCACGCTCCCTCCGACCCGACGAGCGACGTTCCGGTGACCTTCGCCGACGTCCGGGAGGCCGTCCGACGCATCGCCCCCCACGTCCACCGCACCCCCGTCGTGACTTCGGCCACGATCGACGTCCGAGTCGGGACGCGGGTGTGGTTCAAGTGCGAAAACCTCCAGAAGGTCGGGGCGTTCAAGGCTCGCGGTGCGGTCAACGCCGTCCTCTCCCTGGGGGACGAGGTGGCCTCCCGAGGCGTCGTCACCCACTCGTCGGGGAACCACGGGCAGGCCCTCGCCTACGCCGCGGCGATCCGCGGCATCCGTTGTGCGGTCGTCATGCCCGACCACGCTCCCCGGGTCAAGGTCGACGCCGTCCGGGGCTACGGTGCCGAGGTGGTCTTCTGTGTCCACCACGAGCGGGACCGGGTCGCCGCCGACCTCGTCGCCGAGACCGGCGCCGCCTTCGTCCATCCCTTCGACGACCCCGCGGTCGTCGCCGGACAGGCCACCGTGGCGGCCGAGTTCCTCGACGAGGTACCGGACCTCGACGTGCTCGTCGCCCCCATCGGCGGCGGCGGCCTCCTGTCGGGCACCGTCGTCGCCGCGGCCGCCCTGTCCCCCGACACCGTGGTCCTCGGCGCCGAGCCCGCGGCCGTCGACGACGCCGCTCGTTCCCTCGCCTCCGGGGTACGCCAACCCGCGGTGACCGACCCTCGGACGATGGCCGATGGGCTCCTCACCCGCATCGGCGAGCTCCCCTTCCGGATCCTCTCCCAGGCCGGCGTCGAGATCGTCACGGTCACCGAAGCGGAGATCCTCGAGGCGGCGACGCTGTTCCTCGAACGCATGAAGCTCGTCGTCGAGCCCTCGGGGGCGACCGGCCTCGCCGCCCTCCTCGCGTCGCCCGAGCGGTTCGCCGGGAAGAGGGTCGGGATCGTCCTCAGCGGCGGCAACACCGACCTCGCGTGGTATCGACCGGCCACGACCGCCCCGAGGAACCGCTGACCCCCGCCGAGCGCGTCGTCGGTCCCCGGAGCCGATCCCGGACGCCCGACGGGTGACCCCCGTCGACGGGCCGCCGGGGCCGAGATCGGTGCCTCGGGAGCCGCCGCCCACCCGGCGGCGTCGGAGCAGCGTTCCGGTCGCGAACCACACGGGTGGCCGCGCTCGTGGCGGCCTTCGAGCCTCGACCGCGCCACCGACCTTTCGCAAGCCGGTGCTCGGCGCGGCTACGGAGCTCGAGGTACGAGTTCGAAGGCGTCGGCGTGGGCGGGACGGACGATGGAGAAGTGTCGGCGGTCGAGCGTGGCGATCTCGGTGACTCGGAGGCGTTCGGCCGTCGCCACGACCGAGGCGTCGACGGTCCCCAGCGGAAGGTCCCGATACCGGCCGACCAGTTCGGCGCTGCGGAGCCAGTCGCCCGCCATGACCGGCTCGATGGCGAACTCACCCGCTGCGAGATCGCCCAGGAAGCGAACCTCGGCGTCGGGGCCGAGCCGGGTCCCGACGAGGTGGGCCACCTCGGTGATCACGAGCGCGGGAACGATCAGTGGACCGGGGTGGTGGAGCAGCAGCTCGAGTGACGCCGCGTGGTGACGGTCGTCGGCATCGACGTACGCGTAGAGCGGTCCCGCGTCGACGAGGAGCGCTATCGCTTCACCTCGGCTTGGAGGATCTCCTCGATCCGCTCGGAGATGTCGTCACGCCCGCTCCGGCCCGCCCCGGCAGCGCGAAGACGGCGGCCGGGACCTCCGAGATGGTGCTCGATCGCCTCCCGCGTCAGTTCGGAGACGGTGATGCCGCGCCGTTCGGCCTCGTGGCGCAGCTTGGCGTCGAGCTCATCGGGAAGTTTCACCGTCGTTCGCTTCATGGTATGTCAGCATACCTCACGAGGTGCACCGAAGGAAGGGGTCTCGATCGGCCGGCTCCTCGAAGCGGCCCATGCCGAACGACCGGCGGCCGGACCCGCAACGTCGCGAGGGCATGGCCCGACGCTCGCGCTCGCGATCGATCGATGGCCGGCGCGGTCCCACGAGCACGGCTCGAGGGCGAACACCGTTCGCGTCCCTCGCGAGGGGCGGAAGATCCTTCGGGAACGGTTCCCCAACGATCGACGCCGCCACCCGCACCCCGAAGCGTCGGTACCTGCTCCCAGGACGAATCCCGGGGGTCGGTCGGGAAGACCGACGGAGGGCGCCCCGAACCGCTAGGCCGGGTAGCGTCGCATCCCGGCCACAGGGAATCGAGTGTCGGAGAGAGGACTCGAACCTCCACGGGCTCATCGCCCACTAGGCCCTCAACCTAGCGCGTCTACCAATTCCGCCACTCCGACGCGGGGAGGGGAGTATAGGGCGGCGAACTCAGAAGACCTTCTTCACCTCGGGGAAGTGGCAGGCCACCCAGTGATCGGGCTCGAGCTCCCTGAGCTCGGGGACCTCGACGTCGCAGACGCCTTCCTGCTTCTTCGGGCAGCGGGTGTGGAAGCGGCACCCCTGGGGCGGGTTCGCCGGCGACGGGATGTCCCCTTCGAGGAGGATGCGCTTCCGACGGGCCTCCACGTCGGGGTCGGGGATCGGCACCGCCGACAAGAGCGCGTGGCTGTAGGGATGCATGGGCCGCTCGTAGAGGGCGTCCCGGTCGGCGAGCTCGGCGATCTTCCCCAGGTACATCACCGCCACCCGGTCGGAGATGTGTCGAACCACCGACAGGTCGTGGGCGATGAACAGGTAGGTGAGCCCGAACTCTTCCTGGAGGTCCTCGAGGAGGTTGAGCACCTGGGCCTGGATCGACACGTCGAGGGCCGACACCGGCTCGTCGAGCACCATGAAGCTCGGGTTGAGGGCGAGGGCCCGGGCGACGCCGATCCGCTGCCGCTGCCCGCCCGAGAACTCGTGGGGGTACCGGTTCGCGTGCTCCGGTGACAGTCCGACGACCGAGAGGAGCTCCTTGACCCGGTCGGTTCGCTCCTGCTTCGTCCCGATCCCGTGGACGACGAGGGGCTCGGCGACGATCGAGGCGACGGTCATCCTCGGGTTCAAGGAGGCGTAGGGATCCTGGAAGACGATCTGCATCTCCCGCCGGATCCGCCGCAGGGTGTCGCCCTCCGCCCCGGCGATGTCCACCACCTCGCCGTTCGTCCGGAAGAGCACCTCCCCCGAGGTCGGCTCGAGGAGCCGCAGGACGCATCGGGCCGTCGTCGACTTGCCACAACCCGACTCCCCGACGAGGCCGAGGGTCTCCCCCCTGCGGATCTCGAAGGAGATGTCGGAGACCGCCTTCACCGACCCGATCTGCTTCTTGAAGAACACCCCCCGGGTGATGGGGAACTCCTTGACGAGATGGTTGACCCGGAGGATGACGTTCTCGGGCAGCTCGGTCCCCTGGGCCGCGGCGTACCGGGCGGTGTCGGTCATGCCGACACCCCCTCGGCCGGATCGGCGTCCACCTGCGGCGACGATGCCGCGTCGACCTCGAGGGTCTTGAGGTCGAGCTCCTCGGCCCGGTGGCATGCGACGAGCCTGCCGTCGTCGCCTACCGGGGAGAGCACGGGGAGGATCTGTCGGCAGACGTCCACCGCGAACTCGCAACGAGGCCGGAACCGGCAGCCCTCCGGCAGTCGGATGAGCGACGGCGGCGCCCCCGGGATCGAGTGGAGCCGGTGCTTCCTCGCGTCGTCGAGCCGCGTCATCGAGGCGAGGAGCCCCCAGGTGTAGGGATGTTGCGGGTTGTGGAAGATGTCGTCGGCGGTACCCGACTCGACGATCCCGCCCGCGTACATCACCTGGACCGTGTCGCAGAACCCGGCGACGACTCCGAGGTCGTGGGTGATGAGCATGACCGCCGTTCCCCGCTCCTCGGCGAGGTTGAGCATGAGGTCCATGATCTGAGCCTGGGTGGTCACGTCGAGGGCGGTCGTCGGCTCGTCGGCGATGAGGAGGTCCGGATTGCAGGACAACCCCATCGCGATCATCACCCGCTGCCGCATACCACCGGAGAACTGGTGCGGGTAGTCGCCGAGGCGCTGTTCGGCGTTGGGGATCTGGACGTCCTCGAGCGCCTTGATGGCGATCTCCCGGGCCTCGGCCCTCCCCACCTTCTGGTGGAGCATGATCGTCTCCATGAGCTGGTCCCCGATCGTGTAGACGGGGTTGAGGGCGGTCATGGGATCCTGGAAGATCATCGCGATCTTCCCCCCTCGGATGCGCTGCATCTCGTCTTCGGGCAGCTCGAGGAGGTTCGTGCCCTGGAAGACGATCTGGCCGGTGACGATGTTCCCGGCGGGGGGCTCGATGAGCCGCATGATCGACATCGCGGTGACCGACTTCCCCGATCCCGACTCGCCGACGACCCCTCGCCGCTCCCCCGGATACATCTCGAAGCTGATCCCGTCCACCGCCCGGACGACGCCCTCCTCGGTGGCGAAGTAGGTGCGAAGGTCTTCGACGCGCAGCAGCGGCTCGGGCATCGTCACTTCCTCTCGATCGTCTGGGTCGGGTCGAGGGCGTCCCGGAGACCGTCGCCGAGGAAGTTGATCGACAGCACCGTGACCACGAGCGCGATGCCGG
This sequence comes from Actinomycetota bacterium, assembly GCA_011371355.1. Classification (GTDB taxonomy): domain Bacteria; phylum Actinomycetota; class Acidimicrobiia; order Spongiisociales; family UBA5794; genus DRQR01. The sequence goes on along the minus strand of DRQR01000079.1, from coordinate 2,733 downwards.
GGAAGACGAGGGACCACCAGAAGCCGCGGACCGCCAGCCGTCCCCCCTGGGCGACCATGGCCCCCCAGGTCGGCGTGGGAGGCCGCACCCCGAAACCGAGGAACGACAGGGCCGCCTCGATGATGATCGCCGATCCGACGACGAGGGTCGTCGTCACGATGATCGGGCTCATCGCGTTCGGCAGGATGTGGCGGAAGACGATCCGACGGTCGCTCGCCCCGGCGGCCCGGGCGGCCTCGACGAACTCCTTCTCCCGGAGGGAGAGGAACTCGGCCCGGACGATCCGGGCCAGACTCCCCCAGCTCAGGAAGCCCAGGAGGAGCGCGATCCCGAAGGGTCCCTGCTTGAGCCACTCGGGGAGGAAGGGGATCTCGGGGAGGATCCGGCCGACCACGATCGCCACCGGGAGGAGCGGCAACCCGAGGACGAGGTCGGTGAAACGCATGAGGGCCTGGTCGGGGAGTCCCGGGTAGTAGCCGGCGAGGGACCCGATCAGGGTGCCGAGGAGGGCGACGAGGATCCCGGCGGTCACCCCCACGATGAGGCTGGCCCGGCCGCCGTAGATCACCCTCGACAGGACGTCCCGTCCGAGATCGTCGGTGCCGAGCCACAGGCCCTGGCGGGGCGCGATGTTCACGAGGCTCCGACCCGCCTCGTCGACGAGTCGCTCGGTCGGGTCGTGGAGGGGCAGCCAGGGTGCGGCGACGACGAGCATGACGAGGCCGGCGAGGATCCCGGCGGCGACCATGGCGAGACGATGGCGACGCAGCCGAGCCGAGAACAGGTCCCACTGGGTGATCGGCTCGACGGCGAGGCCCTCGGCCTCGAGGGCGAGGTCCGGCTCCTCCGCCTCCACCTGGTACCCCATCTCGCTCACTGCGCCTCCGTCATTCGTAGCGAACCCGTGGATCCATGACGCCGTAGAGGATGTCGGCGACGATGTTCATGACGACGATCCCGATCCCGATGACCATGACGATGGACATCACGACCGGATAGTCGACGGTCTGGATCGCGTTGATGTAGAGCCGGCCGATCCCCGGCCAGCCGAAGATCGACTCGGTGATGATCGCCCCCGAGACGATGAAGGCGATGTCGAGGGAGACGAGCGTGACGATGGGGATGAGCGCGTTCCTCAGGGCGTGCTTGACGACGATCTTCCGGCGGGGAAGCCCCTTCGCCTTCGCGGTGCGCAGGTAGTCGGAGTGGAGCACCTCGAGCATGGAGGCCCGCTGGAACCGGGAGTAGCCGGCGAGGGAGATGAGGGCGATCGACAGCGCCGGGAGCGTGAGATGCTGGAGGATGTCGGCGAGCCGCTGGAGGAGGTTCATGTCCCCGTAGTCGGGGCTGTTCATCCCGGTGACGTAGAAGAGCTTCACCCCGGTCCACTTCTCGAGGTAGAGGGCGAGGAGGAGCTGGAGCGCGATGGCGATGACGAAGATCGGCGTGGAGAAGGTCACGAAGGCCGCGGTGGTGCCGAGTTGGTCGAAGAACGAGTACTGCCGGATCGCCTGGTAGATGCCCAGGGGGATGCCGATGAGCAGGGCGAGGAAGAGCGCGGCGAAGCCGAGTCGGAAGGTCGCCCCCACCCGGGAGAAGATCATGTCCCACACCGGCCCGGCCCCCTGGAAGGAGATCCCCCAGTCGAAGGCGATCGTCATGTTCTGGATGGCCACGAAGAGGGCGACGACCCACAGGCCCAGGATGAGACCGGCCCGCCAGTAGGTCCGCACCTTCATGACGATGAGGACCGTGGCCACGGCGGCGACGGCGAGGACGACGAAGGGGATCGCGTTGTGGAGCCCGATCGTCTCCGTGCAGCCCTGGGACCGCTCGACGCAGGGACTCACGTAGTTCCGCAGCCAGGTGAGGTACTGCTTCCACACCGGCTGATCGAGGCCCCACTGCTTGGTGAGCTGCTGGATGTAGGGCTGCATGCGGGGATTCAGCTTGAGGCGGTCGAGGGGCCCACCTCCCGACATCTGCAGGAGGGCGAAGACGATGACGCTCAGGGCCAACAGCGTGACCACGCCGTAGACGACGCGACGGGTGATGTACGCGAGCAACGATGCCTCCGGCTCGTGGGCGCCACAACTATAGCCGTGCCCGGGGGACGCGCCGGGAAGCCGCGCCGGACGCGATGCGGGGGCCCCGGAGGGCCCCCGCATCGGTCATCGCAGGGCTCGGATCAACCGAGGTCGGTCCGATACCACTCCTCGATGTTCCAGGTGTGGCCGGCGCTCGTCGGGTTGTGCTTGAACCCGCCGATCTCGTCCTCCCACACCGCCGCGGTGACGAGCCGGGCGTAGAGCGGGAAGATCACCACCTGGTCGGCGAGGATCTGCTCGGCCTCGTTGATGAGGGCCACGAGCTCGGCGTCGTCCACCGTCTCGTTCATCGCGTCCCGGATCTCCGCGAAGCGGGCCGTGTTCTCGTCCTGGACGGACGAGTCCTCGGTGCCCCAGCGGTAGTAGTTCGCGCCGTCGGGCGGCGGCGACTCCGGATCGAACACGTCGTGGATGCCCACGAGGCCCGACAGGCCCGGCGAGCCGACCCAGGCCCACTCGCCGAGGTCCCACTTGCCGTTGTCCAGGGTCTCACCGAAGAAGATCTGCGAGTCCTCGAGCTGGTTCTCGTAGGGGATCCCGACCGCACCGAACATCCCGACGAAGAGCTCGGAGAGCTTCACCCGGGCGTCGTTGTTCGAGGTCGTCGAGAACACGACCGAGCACT
>DRQR01000078.1 GCA_011371355.1 Actinomycetota bacterium | reverse complement strand
CCGCCCCTCGGTCATCACCACCTCCACGAGCGACCGGTCCCCCAGGCTATCGACGAGCCGTGCGGAGGCCGCCCGGGCAGGTCCATCGTCGAGCTCGACGCCCTCGACGAGCCGCCGGAGGACGCGGGGTGAGGGTCGGCCCCGCACCGAGACGAGGTAGGTCTTCGGTACGCCGTAGCGTGGGTGGGTGAGGAGGTTCGCGAGCTCCCCGTCGTTCGTGAGGATCATGAGACCTTCCGAATCGCGATCGAGGCGCCCGACGGGGAACACCCGGACCTCGTCGGGGACGAGGTCCACGACGACGGGACGACCGTGGGGGTCCTCGACCGTCGAGACGACGCCCACGGGCTTGTAGACGAGCCAGTACCGGAGCTCGGGGGCCACCGGCAGCGGAACGCCGTCCACCTCGACCCTCGCCGTGGCGGGATCGACCCGCTGGCCGATCTCCGCCGGGCGGCCGTCGACGGTGACCCGTCCCGCGCGGATGAGCTCCTCGGCGCGGCGGAGCGAGGCGAGACCGGAGCGGGCGATCAGCTTGTGGAGTCGCTCGATGATGCCTCCGGACGGAAGGGACGCTCGAGGGTCTCGACGACCGATTCGGGCGGGACGTGATCGGCCAGGGGCGGCAGCTCCTCGAGGCTGGAGATCCCGAGCTTCTCGAGGAAGAGCTCGGTCGTACCGTAGAGGATCGCCTGGCCGGGACCCGGATCGCGACCGAGCTCGGTGACGAGCCCTCGGCGTTCGAGGGTGCGGAGCGCCCGATCGGAGTCGACGCCGCGGATCTCGGCGATCTGGCCCCGGGAGACGGGCTGCCGGTAGGCGACGACGGCGAGGGTCTCCAGGGCCGCCTTCGAGAGGCGGACGACGCGCTCGGTCGCGGCGAACCGCTCGAGATAGGGGCGCGCCGCCGGCACCGTGTAGAGGCGCCAGCCCCCGGCGACGTGCCGCAGGACGATCCCTCGCCCTTCGGCCTCGAGGTGGCGACCGAAGGCGTCGAGTTCCTCCTCCACCCGGGAGGTGGGGAGCTCGAGGACCTCGGCGAGCTCCTCGGTCCGAACGGGGGTCTCGGCGACGAAGAGGATCGCCTCGAGGATCGCTCGGGGCTCGATCACCCCTCCTCCTCCCTCGTGGCGGCGGCGAGGACCGCCTCGATCTCCCGGCCGAAGGCCTCGCCCCGTCGGACGCGGATCGGTGCCTCCCGATGCTCCTGCCCGAGGGAGACGACCCCCCACCGGGTGAGTTCGAGCACGGCGAGGAAGAAGGCGACGACCTCGGCGGGCCGGTCGCAGTGCTCGACGAGGGCCTCGAAGTCGGTCTCGACGACCTCGTCCATGCGGGCCTGGATGGCGACCATGGCGTCGGTCACCGACGGGAGGTCGAGGTCGAGGTGATCGACGTCGGGTTCCTCCGGCGGCCTCGCGAAGACCGACCCGGCGAGCGCGGCGAAGCCCTCGAGGTCGACGGGAAGGACCACCTCGGGCGGCGTCGGGACGATCTCCGGGTCGAGCCCGGCCAGTCTCGGCACGTACTCGGCGTTCCGTGCGAGGCGATGGGCGAGGACCGCGGCGACGTCCTTGAAGGTGAGGCAGGCGAGGAGCCGGGCGAGGAGCCGGTCTCGCTCCTCGGCCAGGGCCAGTTCTTCGTCGAGGTCGACGTCGCGGTCGTCGGGGAGGAGTCGACGGGCCTTGAGCTGGATGAGCGTCGCCGCGATGAGGAGGAACTCGCTCGTCACCTCCATGTCGAGGCGCTCCATGAGCTCGAGGTGGGCGAGGTACTCGGTGACGAGCTCGCCGAGGCTCACCTCGGTGATCTCGAGCTGCCTGGCGGTGATGAGCTGGAGGAGCAGATCGAGGGGGCCGTCGAAGACCCGGGTGTGGACGTGGTAGGTCATGGACTCCGCATGCTATCGGGCGGCCGTCTCGGGACCGACGATCTCCCCGTCGTCCGCCGCGGCGAGCCGAGCCCAGGCCACGGGGTCGACGTGGTCGGGGCAGGGGCCGGGATGCCCGGCGGCGAAGGCCACGGCGAGGGGCGAGGCCCCCACCTCGGCGAGACGCCCGGCGCCGAGCGTGCCGTGGGCGCGGTAGCGCGCCCACCGCCCCCGGAGGGGCACGCCCAGGGCGTCGAGCACGGTGGCGAGGGCTCGGGCGACGGGACCGAGCGCGGCATCGGCCTTTCCCACGTCGTGGAGGAGCGCCGCCTCCACCAGGGCAGGATCGTCGGCGACGAGCCGAGCCACCTCGATGGCGTGGCGTTGGTCCTCGGCCCGCTGGGCGAAGAACAGCGCCGCGGCGGCGGGATCGAGGTGCTCGGCGACCCAGCGTTGCTCCGACGGCGATGGTGGGCGGGCGAGGAGGAAGCCGACGAAGCGCTCGACGAGGTGCCTCGCCGTCCCGATCACTGTCTCGCCTTGCACTCCACGCAGAGCCGGGCGGTGGGTCGGGCCTCGAGCCTCGCGGCGCCGATCGGTCGTCCGCACTGCTCGCAGATCCCGTAGCTGCCCTCGGCGATGCGCTCGAGGGCCGCGTCCACCTCGTCGAGGGAGCGTTTCAGGGTCTCGACGAGCCCGAGGACCTCGGTGCGCTCCGCCGTCGCCGCCCCGGCGTCCGCGAAGGCGTCGCCGTAGTCGACGTCGCCGATGAGCTCGCCGCGCTCGTCCGCGCCGAGCTGTTCGAGTTGGTGGACGAGCTTGGCCCGTTCCTTCTCGAGGATCGCCTTCACCGAGGTGGGGTCGACGGTCGGGTGCATGGGACGCTCCTGGTCGGGGTGTGCCCGCTGCGCGGATGGGCGGTTCGGTACACCTCCAGGAGGTGTGCGGGCGACACCCTCGTGTAGACCTGGGTGGTCGAGATACTAGCGTGGCCGAGCATCTCTTGGACGGTCCTCAGGTCCGCGCCCCCTTCCACCATGTGGGTCGCCGCGGAGTGTCGGAGGACGTGCGGGGAGACGTCGGTGAGGCCGGCCCGCCGGGCGTGTCGCCGCACCACGAGCCACGCCCCCTGGCGGGTCAGCGGGCGACCTCGAGCGTTGAGGAAGAGCCGCCCCGGATCGCCGCGTCCGCCGACGAGCTCGAGCCGAACCGGCAGGTAGCGTTCGATGGCCGCCACGGCGAAGGAACCGAGGAGCACGAGACGCTGCTTCGACCCCTTCCCGGTGACGAGCGCCGTCGCCGCGTCGAGGTCCACGTCGTCGAGGTCGAGGGCGACGGCCTCGGCCACCCGGGTGCCGGTGGCATAGAGGAACTCGAGGAGGGCCCGGTCGCGGATGCCGAGGGGATCGTCGGGGTCCGGGGAGGCGAGGAGACGCTCGACCTCCTCGACGGTGAGGGCCTTCGGCAGCGGGGTGCTCCGTCGGGGGCCGCGGACGAGGAGCGTGGGATCCTCGGCGGCGAGCCCCTCGACGACGAGGAACCGGTGGAGCCCCCGCACCGCGGCGAGTTTCCTCGCGATCGTGGACCGGGCCAGTCCTCGCTCGGCGAGCCGCGTGAGGTAGGCGACGACGTCGTCCTCGGTGGCGTCGACGACCTCGCACCCCAGGGCCGCCAGGTAGTCGGAGAGATCCCGACGGTAGGCGGCGAGCGTGGCCGGGGCGAGACCTCGCTCCACCGCGAGGGCGGCGAGGTACTCGTCGATCGCGGTGCTCGATGCTTCGGTCATCGGAGGGCTGCGGCCTGGAGGAGCCCGACGACGGTCTTCGCGTCCTCGAGCGCCCCCGACCGGGCCATGGCCACGGCCTCGGCGAAGGACATCCGGACGATGCGCGCCGTCGTCTCCTCGATGCCGTGGGGACGGCTCGGCACGGGCTCGAGTGGTCCGGTCCGGTAGAGGACGATCCGCTCGTCGGAGAAGCCCGCCGAGGTGGCGATCACCGAGAGTCGGGTGAGCGTGGGGGTTCGCATGCCGACCTCCTCCTCGAGTTCCCGGTGGGCGGCGAGCTCCGGGTCGTCGCCGGGCAGGTCGAGCTTCCCCGCGGGGATCTCGAGGATCGCCCGCTCGAGGGGTGCCCGGTACTGCTCGATGAGCCACACGTCGTCGCCGTCGACGGGGACGACGGCCACGGCCCCGGGATGACGGACCCGAACCCGCTCGAAGGCCCGGCCATCGGGGCCGAGCAGGTGCATGCGCTCGACGGCGAGGAACGCCTCGTCGACGAGGGTGCGGGTACCGACGACCCGGAAGCCGGCTCCGGCTCCGGTCACGGCCGAGCCGGCGTCGCCACCGAGTCCGCCGCCGACCGATCGACCCCGTCGGCCCGTCGACGGGCCTTCGCCGCCGCCACGAATCCGACGAAGAGCGGATGGGGGGCGTCGGGTCGGGAGAGGAACTCGGGGTGGAACTGCGAGGCGATGAAGAACGGATGCGCCGGGATCTCGACGATCTCGACGAGTCGCTCGTCGGGCGACAGGCCCGAGGCGATCATCCCCGCCTCGGCGAGCTCGGCCCGGTACCGGTTGTTCACCTCCCAGCGGTGCCGATGGCGCTCGTAGACGACGGCTTCGCCGTAGAGGCGCCGGGCGAGGGAGCCGTCGAGCAGCTTCGCCGGATAGAGGCCGAGCCGCATCGTCCCCCCCTTCTCCTCGACGTCGACCTGGTCCTCCATGAGATCGATGACCGGGTGCTGGGTCGTCGGATCGAACTCGGTGCTGTGGGCGTCGGGGTAGCCGAGGACGTTGCGGGCGAACTCGATGACCGCGCACTGGAGACCGAGGCAGAGCCCGAGGTATGGGACGCCCTCCTCCCGGGCGTACCGAGCGGCCTGGACCTTGCCCTCGATGCCCCGAGCACCGAAGCCCCCGGGCACGAGGATGGCGTCGACGCCATCGAGGTAGGCCGAGGCGAGGAGCCCGTCGGCCGCATCGGAGGGGATCCAGCGAACGTCGACGGCGACGTCGTTGGCGAGGCCCGCATGCCGGAGGGCCTCGACCACCGAGAGGTAGGCGTCGGGCAGTTCGACGTACTTGCCGACGATGCCGACGGTCACCCGATCCGAGGGATTCGTCATCCGGTGGACGATCTCGCGCCACCCGTCGAGGTCGGGTTCGGGGGTCTCGAGGCGCAGGGTGCGACAGACCACGGCGTCGAGGCCGGCGTCGTGGAGGACGAGGGGCACCTCGTAGATGTTCGGCACGTCGACGGCGTTGATCACCGCGTCGGGCTCGACGTCGCAGAAGAGGCTGATCTTCCGTCGGGCCGACTCGCCGAGGGGCCGATCGGAGCGCACGACGATGATCTCGGGGAGGATGCCTCGGCTCCGGAGCTCGGCGACGGAGTGCTGGGTCGGCTTCGTCTTCAGCTCGTCCGAGGTGGCGAGATACGGGACGAGGGTGACGTGGATGTAGCAGGTGTTCTCGGCACCGACGTCCTTGCGCACCTGCCGGATCGCCTCGAGGAAGGGCAGGCTCTCGATGTCGCCGACGGTTCCGCCGACCTCGGTGATGACGACGTCGACGTCGTCGCGCGCTCCGAGCTTGCGGATCCGTGCCTTGATCTCGTTCGTGATGTGCGGGATGACCTGGACGGTGGCACCGAGGTAGTCCCCTCGCCGCTCCTTGCGGATGACCGACTGGTAGATCGCCCCGGTGGTGACGTTCGAGTCGCGTCCGAGCCGCTCGCCGGTGAACCGCTCGTAGTGCCCGAGGTCGAGGTCGGTCTCGCCGCCGTCGTCGGTGACGAACACCTCCCCGTGCTCGAAGGGGTTCATCGTGCCGGGATCGACGTTGATGTAGGGGTCGAGCTTCTGGAGGACGACCCGGAGGCCCCGAGCCTTGAGGAGCCGACCGAGGGACGCCGAGGTGATGCCCTTCCCGAGACTCGACGTCACCCCGCCGGTGACGAACACGTGCTTGACCACCGCTCCTCCACCTCGGACGACCCGGAGTGTACCCGCGCCGGGGCCGAAGACCGGTATCCAGTTCCTGGCGCTCAGCTCCGCCGGGCCCGGGCGAGGAGCTCGGCGGCGTGGTCCCGCCCCTTGTCCGACTCGGGGAGCCCCGAGAGCATGCGGGAGAGCTCCACCACCCGCTCGTCGCCACGGACCTCCTCGACGGTGGCGACCCGATCTCGGCGACGGACGACGAAGTGGCGATCGGCGAAGGCCGCGACCTGCGGCAGATGGGTGACGCAGAGCACCTGCCGGTCCTCGGCGAGCGCGGCGAGCTTCTCTCCGAGGGCGAGGGCCGTGGCGCCGCCGATCCCCGCGTCGACCTCGTCGAAGGCGAGGACGGTCGCGTCCCGGATCCCGGCGGCGAGACGCAGGGCGAGGACGATCCGGGAGAGCTCTCCCCCCGAGGCGACCCTCGCGATCGGTCCCGGGGCGAGGCTCTCGTCGGAGGCGAAGAGGAGCTCGACCCGGTCCATGCCACCGGGTCCGGGCGACGCCTCCGCGACGTCGAACACCAAGACGGGAGCCCGGAACCCCAGGTCTCGGAGGTGGGCCACGGCATCGGCGGCGATCCGCGCCGCCGCCCGTCGACGGGCCTCATGCAGGTCGGCACCGGCGGCGGCGACCTCCGCCTCCGCCTCGGCGAGGTCGTCGCCGATCCGGTCGGCCTCGTCGAGGAGTCCGGTGAGCTCGTCGGCCCGGACCCGGGCCTCGTCGGCGAAGGCGAGGATCTCGTCGAGGGTGTCCCCGTACTTGCGGCGCAGGTCCCCGAGGCGGGCGATGCGCTCCTCGACCTCGGCGAGGGCGGCCGGCTCGTGGTCGAGATCGAGACGGATGCGGCCGAGATCGGCGACGACCTCGGCGAGGAGCTCGGCGACGACGTCGAGCCGCTCGACGAGGGCGCCGAGGCTGGGATCGAGCCGAGCCGCGGCGGCGAGCTCCTTCGCGGCGGCCTCGAGTCCGAGGGCGGCCCCTTCGTCGCCGAGGGCGGCGGCGGTGGCGTCGAGGTGGGCCGCGAGGGCCTCGGCGTTGCGGAGACGGTCGGCCCGGGTGGTGAGCTCCTCGTCGTCGCCGGGTGAGAACCCGGCGGCGTCGATCTCGGCGATCTGGAAGCGGAGCACGTCGAGCTCCCGTTCGAGGGCGCGTCGGTCCCCGCCGAGGAGCGCCGCCCGAGCCCGGACGGCGACGAGGTGTTCCCAGGCCTCGGCGTACCGGACGCGGGCGGCCCGGCCCTCGTCGTCGAGGGCTCCGTCGACGAGGGCGAGCACCCCCGCCCGGTCGAGGAGGCGGAGATGGTCGTGCTGGCCGACGATCTCGACGAGCTCCCCCGTCGTCGCTGCGAGGGCCTTCACCGGCACCATCGCACCGTCCCGGTAGGCCCGGCTCCGCTCCTGCCCGATCCGCCGGGTGAGGGTCACCTCCTCCGTGCCGAGGAGGAAGCGGCCTTCCACGAGCGCCTCCCGGGCCGCCGGGCCGACGAGGTCTCGTCTCGCCGGCTCGCCCCCGAGGAGGCGAAGGGCGCCGAGGAGGAGGGTCTTGCCGGTGCCGGTCTCCCCGGTGACCACGACGAGCCCGGGCCCGGGCTCGATCGTGGCCTCGGCGATGAGCCCCAGGTTGCGGACGTGGAGTTCGTCAAGCATGGTCGAGCCCGAACTGGTGGCGAACCGCCTGGGGGAACGGATGCCGCCCGAGGGTGATGAAGCGGATGGTTCGGTCCGAGCGCCGAACCTCGACTCGGCCGCCCGGGTCGACCCGGGCGAACTCTCGCCCGTCGACGTTGATCTGGGCCGGACGGTCGAGTTCGACGTCGAGGGTGACGACGGCCTCGGGGGCGAGGATGAGGGAACGGGACAGCAGGGAGTGGGGCGCCACCGGGGTGAGGACGAGGGCCTCGACCCGCGGGTCGACGACGGGACCCCCCGCCGACAGGGAGTAGGCGGTCGAACCCACCGGCGTGGCGACGATCATCCCGTCGGCGCGATAGCGGGCGAAGAACTCACCGTCGATGGTCACGGCGATCTGGATGATGCGCTGGATGATCGCCTTCTCGACGACCACGTCGTTGACGGCATCGGCGTGTCGCCCTCCGTGCGCGACCCGGAGGGTCAGCCGTTCCACCACGTCGTAGCCGTCGGCCGCGAGGGCCTCGACGAAGTCGTCGAGCTCGTCGACGGCGATCTCGGCCAGGTACCCGACCCGCCCGACGTTGACCCCGGCCACGGGGAGACCGGCCTCGAGGGCGAGGTTCGCCGCCCGCAGCACGGTTCCGTCCCCGCCGACCCCGAGGATCGCCTCGACGTCCTCGGGGACGTCGCCGTCGACGACCACGGCTTCGAGACCCGCCCGCCGGGCGCGGTCGACGAGCCTGGCGGCGACCTCCTCGACGTGGTTGCGGCCCCGATGGACGACCACGGCGATGCGCTTCATCGACCCTCCTCCACGATCCGCTCGATCTCCTCGGTGCCGAGGTGCGCCGGGCCACGCCGCGCCCACAGCAGGTACTCCTGGTTGCCCTTCGCGCCCCGGATCGGGGCGGCGACGACGCCGCGGGCGCCGAGGCCCTCCGCCTCGAGCGCCTCGGCCGCCGAGTGTACGGCCTCGACGTGGAGGGCGGCAGATCGGACGACACCTCCCCGACCGACCTGGTCCCTACCGAGCTCGAACTGCGGCTTGACGAGGACCACCCAGTCGGTGTCGTCGTGTCCCAGTGCGGCGAGGGCGGGCGCCACGGTGGCGATCGAGATGAAGGAGAGGTCGGCGACGACGAGGTCGAAGGGAGCCCCGAGGGCATCGGGGTCGGCATACCGGATGTTCGTGCGTTCGACGACCCGGACCCGCTCGTCCCTCCGGAGCCGCCAGTGGAGCTGCCCGTAGCCGACGTCGACGGCGACGACCTCGTCGGCACCACCTTGGAGGAGCCGGTCGGTGAAGCCCCCGGTCGAGGCACCGACGTCGACGGCTCGCCGACCGGTCACCGGCACTTCGAAGGCCGTGAGGGCCGCGTCGAGCTTCTCGCCTCCCCTCCCCACGTAGCGGGGCGGCCGAAGGACGTGGACGGGCTGGTCGGCCGACACGAGGGTGGCCGGCTTCGGCTCGGCCACGGCGCCGACCTCGACCCGGCCCTCCGAGATGAGCCGTCGGGCCTCCGCTCGGCTCTCGGCGAGCCGGCGGCGGACGAGCTCGACGTCCAGCCGGCGCCGGTTCAGCGCTCCGCCTCCCCCTGCCGGCGCCGGGCGACGGCGTCGAGGTCCGCGGCGAGCCGATCGGCGAGCTCCTCGGCTCGCTCGGGCGCCTCGGCGGGGTCGAGCTCGGCGAGGGCCGCGACCTCGGGATCCGGATCGGGGGCGTGGGGCCGCGTATCATCCATGGCGCCATTATCCCCCAGGCCGAGGACGGATCCCATGTTCCCGCTCCGTGACGTGAACCCCACCAGGGTCCGGCCGGTCGTGACGGTCCTGCTCATCGTCGTCAACACCCTCGTCTTCTTCGGGCTCCTCGCGCCCCGTCCCCCCGAGGAGGTGGAGCGCTTCGTCTACGCGAACGCGGTCATCGCCTGCGAGCTCGTCACCGGCGAGCCCCTCAGCCCGACCGAGATCCGCTCCGGCATCTGCTCCGACCGACCCGAACCGGCGGCCTTCCCCCACAAGTCGCTGCTCCTGTCGGCGTTCGTCTCCATGTTCCTCCACGCCTCCGTCCTCCACCTCGCCGGGAACATGTGGTTCCTGTGGATCTTCGGCAACAACGTCGAGGAGGCCTACGGCCGTCTCGGCTTCCTCGGGATGTACCTGGCCGCGGGGCTCGTGGGGACCCTCGCCTTCGTGCTCGCCAACCCGTCGTCCACCGTGCCCCTCGTCGGTGCGTCGGGGGCGATCGCAGGGGTGCTCGGCGCCTACGCGGTCCTCTTCCCCAACCACCAGGTCCTCACCCTCGTCGTGGTGTTCTTCGTCCCGATCCCGGCGATCGTCTTCCTCGTCATCTGGTTCCTCTCGCAGTTCGGGGTCGCCGACCCGGGCGTGGCCTGGCAGGCCCACGTCGGCGGCTTCCTCGCCGGGATGGGGATCACCGCGTTGCTGCGCCGCCACCTCGTCGCCCGGCTCGCCGCCATCCACCGACCCCGGCTGCCGCTCATGGGCTGATCCGGATCCCGAGGCGCTCGGGGAGTTCGGCGATCGAGGCGACGACGAGGTCGGGGCGCAACTCGTCGGGCACGGCGGCCGGATCGCGGGTCACGCCGGTGAGTACGAGGGCCGCGCGCCACCCCTCGGCCCGGGCCATGGCGAGGTCGGTCTCCGGCCGGTCGCCGACCACCCAGACTTCCTCCACCGCTCCGAGACGCTCGCGCACGAGGCGACGCATCGGCGGATGCGGCTTGCCGCACACCTCGGGCGTCCGGCCGGTGGCGGCGGCGAGGGCGGCGACGATCGCGCCGGTACCCGGGAGGGGACCCCGGGGCGTGGGGAAGGTCGCGTCGAGGCCGGTGGCGACGAAGCGGACGCCCCGAGCGAGCTCGAGGGTGGCCGCGGCGAGCTTCCGGTAGGTGAGCTCGCGGTCGAGGCCGACGACGACCACCTCGGGGAACTCGGACTCGACGGCGACGCCGACCTCCGCGAGGGCCGAGACGAGCCCCTCCATGCCGACGACCATCGCCCTGCTCGGCCCTCCCTCGAGGTGCCGAGCCGTCGCCACCGCCGCGGTGACGACGTCGTCGGCCCGGACGGGATGGCCCACCCGTTCGGTGATCACCCGGGCGACCGCGGCCGGCGTACGGGTCGAGTTGTTCGTGGCGAAGACGACGCGGGCACCGGCGCCGGCGAAGGCCTCGAGGGCCGCCCGAGCCCCGGGGACCGGCTCGTCGTGGAGGTAGAGGACCCCGTCGAGGTCGCAGACGATGCCGAGGGTCATCGGCCGGTCCGTGCGGCGTAGGCGGTCACGACGTCGCCGAGGAACTCGACGGTGAGGTCGACGGATCGTTCCGACACCCGCTCGTCGATCCCGTGGAACATCGAGAGCATCTCCCCGAATCCCGTCTCGTCGTCGAAGCATCCCACCCCGAAGGCCTGGACGCCTCGCGCCCGGAAGAACCGGGCGTCGGTCGCCACGGGACTCAACGTCGGGGCGACGCGGCGAGCCCCGAGGTGCCGTTCGGCCGCGTCCCCGATCGCCTCCCAGAGCGGGCCCGACGGCTCGGAGCCCGTCGCCGGGAAGTCGAGCACCGCCTCGAGCTCCACCTCGTCGGCGAGCCCGGGGCCGAGCACCTTCCGGAAGTGGTCGTCCACGTCGGCGCGTTCGTGACCGGGGAGCATCCGCACGTCGACGTCGGCCTGGGCCCGGTCGGGCACCACGTTCGCCTTGACGCCCCCGGTGATCACGGTGGGCGCGACGGTCAGGTGGGTGCAGGCGTGCACCCATCGGGCGAAGGCCGGATCCGCCTCGGCGAGGTCGGCGATCGCCGCGTCGAGGAGGTCCGGGTCGGCGAGCCGGGCGGTGAGCTCCGGGTCGAAGGGAGCGGAGGCGAGGAAGCGCCGCCATTCGTCGGTGATCGACACCGGATCCTCGGCGGTCCCGAGCCGCGCCACGGCGGCGGCGAGGGGCACGATCGCGTTCTCCGTGCCGTGGGGCTGCGACGCGTGTCCCGGGCGCCCGTGGGTGCACAGCCGCGTCCACGCCGGTCCCTTCTCCGCCGCGGTGACGGGGATCACCACCCCGCCGGGTCCTCGCAGCGCCGGGGCGGCGACCTCGGTGAGGAGATCGTCGCAGCGCACGAGCGGCCAGTGCTCGTCGACGAGGTGCGCCGCTCCGTAGACGCCCCCCGCCTCCTCGTCGGCGACCGCGGCGAAGACGAGTCCTCCGGGAGGGAGGGGCAGGTCTCCGTCGCGCACGGCCCGGTACACCACGGCCATGGCCGCGGTGAGGTTGAGCATGTCCACGGCACCCCGACCCCACACCCAGCCGTCGACGCGAACCCCCGAGAAGGGGGGATGGGTCCAACCGGCCGGATCGGCAGGCACGACGTCGAGGTGGGGGAGGAACGCGAGGGTACGAGCCCGGGGGTCGGTGCCCTCGAGTCGATAGACCACCGAGGCACGACCCGGGAGCGGCTCGACGACCGTGCCCGCCTCGCCGAAGAACTCGCGGAGGGTCTCGACCGATCGGCGCTCGTTCCCCGAGGCCGGCGAGCCGTCGTTGACGCAGCCGTTGCGGATCAGCTCGACGAGGAGCTCGACCGCCTCGCCCATCCTCCCCTCCTCCTCAGCGGAGATCGTCGTGGTGCATGACGATGAGCCGCGCGGAGAACCCGTGGGATTCGAAGAAGTTCTTCGCCGCCCGATGACCGGGGCTCACCTTCGCGTCGAAGAGCCGCAGCCCGCGTCCGCGCAGCTCGGTCATCGCCGCTCGCATCATCGCCTCGCCGACGCCGACGCCCCGGGCATCGGGCTCCACGTAGATGAGGCGGATCGTCCCGACCCGTCGTCCCCCCGCCTGGGGGAGGAGCGGATCGATCGTCGCCCAGAGGAAGCCGACGACCACGTCGTCGAGGGAGCCGACCCACAGGAGGGGATCCCCCGACGCCAGGATCCCCTCGAAGGCCTCCTCGATCGGCTCGGGGAGCCCGTCGGCGAGCCGCCAGAGGGGCCGCAGCTCGGTCTGCTCGAACTCGAGGCCCCGGTAGAGGCGCACGAGCTCGTCGAGGTCGCGACGGGTCGCCGCACGGGCTTCGGGCTCCATGGCCCGGAGGCTAGACGGCGCGGGGGCTCGGGGATCGGCCCACGAGCCGTTCCAATCCCCAGCGGGTGACCAACCGCATCGCCTCGAGGGCGATCTCCGAGGACATCTTCGAGGTCCCCTCCTCGCGGTCCCGGAAGAGGATCGGTACCTCGGCGATCTCGAGGCCGGCGCGTCGAGCCCGCAGGGTCATCTCGATCTGGAATCCGTATCCGGAGGCCTCGCAGCTCGCCGGGTCGATCCGCTCGAGGGCCTCGACCCGCCAGGCGCGGAACCCCGCGGTGGCGTCGCGAACGCCGAGGCCGAGGAGCATCGAGGCGTAGAGGTTGCCTCCCCGGGACAGCAGCCGCCTCCGCACCGACCAGGCCTCCACCCCACCGCCGGGCACGTACCGGGATCCGATCGCGAGGTCGGCACCGGCGTCGAGGGCCTCGACGAGACGTGGGAGGTCTGCGGGATCGTGGGAGAGGTCGGCGTCCATCTGACAGACGACCCGGGCCCCGGCACGGACGGCCCGCTCGAAGCCGGCGACGTAGGCGGGTCCCAACCCCTCCTTCGCCGCCCGGTGGAGGACCTCGACGTCGGGGTCGGCGGCGGAGAGCTGGTCGGCGATCGTCCCCGTACCGTCGGGAGAGGCGTCGTCGACGACGAGGAGCCGGAACCCCGTGGCCCTGATGGCCCCCGCCACCGTGGGCAGGTTCTCCGCCTCGTTGTAGGTGGGGACGACGACCACCACGTCGGAGGAATCGAGGCGGCGGACCGGCGGTGCGAGGCGTCCAGCGAGATCCATGGGGCTCATATCGGCCCCGTCGGTCTCGATCTTGACGCCGATCTCACCCGGCGCAGTCTCGGCAGATCTTCCGTCGACGGTCGGCGAGCTGGCTCACCTTGAGGACGAGGAAGCAGCTCGAGCAGACGAACTCGTCCTCCGCGGCCGTCTCGGCTCCCTCCCCCTGGAGGGCGAGTTCGGCACGGCGGATGGCGAGCAGCTCCTGGGCCTCGTCGACGACGAGGGTCTCGGAGGTCTCGTCGTCGGTGAGCATCTCGAGCTCCTCGGCCTCGAGCTCGTCGAGGGGCGCCGCGTCCACTTCGTCGTCGACGTCGACGGGATCGACCTCGTCGATGACGACGTCGTCGACCTCGGCCTCCTCGCCGAGGGCGAGCTCGTCGACCTCGTCGGGAAGATCGATGACCTCGGTGTCCTTCGGGTCGCTCATGACGCTCGTAGGGGGTCGCGGGCGCGGGAGTATATCTCCCCCCGAGCCGACCACGACGCTCAGATCTTGAAGTCGAGGGCGGCGGGGAGGATCCCCACTCGCACGGGTCCCCGCCCGAGGAGCTCGCCGTCGGCTTCGATCGGCCAGGAGGCGGGGACGCGGAGCTCCACCTCGGCGGCCACGAACCGGCGAACGCCCCGCAGGGAGAGGTGATGCCCCCGGACCACCCGCGGCATGATCGAGAAGGCCCGGCGTCTCGGCCCGGCGAAGACCTGGACGTCGAACCGACCGTCCTCCAGGCTCGCCCGGGGAGCCACGTTCATCCCGCCGCCGAAGAACTGGCCGTTCGCCACCACGACGTCGAGGACCTCGCCCCGGTGCCGGCGGCCGTCGGCGACGACCTCGATCTCGGCGGGAGGAAACCCGGGGAGCGCCAGCCAGAACCCGACGGCGTAGCGGAGACCGCCCAGACGCGACGGCAGACGTGCCGCGACCGCGGCGGCCCTCGCGCCGACCCCGGCGTTGAGGGCGTTGAGGAAGTGCCGCCTCCCGAAGGGCCCCTCGACGACGCCGACGTCGACCCGGTAGTGGTCGTCGGTCTCGAGGTGGGCGGCGGCCGCCGCCGGGGAACGCGGGAGGCCGAAGGTCCGGACGAAGTCGGAGCCCGAACCCGTCGGCAGGATCGCCAGGGTCGGGGGCGACGACCAGGGACGGGCTCCGAGAAGCGCGTCGACGACGAGGTTCGCCGTCCCGTCGCCGCCGACCGCCACGAAGCGTTCGACCCCGGCGCCGACGGCATCGACGACCCGTTCCCGCAGCTCGGCGGCCGACGCACAGACGACGAACTCGTGGGGAATGCGGCGCTCGACGAGGGCACGCCGGGCCGCGGCGACGCCGACGCCCCTGCCCGCCTCCGGGTTCGCGAGCACGAACCAGCTCACGCGGCGCCTCCTACGGCGACGACGCCGCGATCGACGGCGCGCACCGCCGCCGCGGCCGTCTCGGCGACTCCCGGGAAGTGGTCCCGGAGCTGGCGGAGGAGGTCGAGGAGCTGGCGGCATCCCCGGACGAAATCCCCCGCCTGGACGTCCGATCCCGCGAAGAGCGCCTCGAGGTCCTCGCCCCTCGCCCAGCGGTGGACGAGGAAGGCGAAGCCCGGGTCGGGCTCCCTCGTCGTCGGCAGCCCCGCGGCCTCCTCGTCGGCGACGAGACGCTCCCACAGGCCACGGATCGCCTCGTAGCGCGCCTCGACGACCCGTGCGGGGAAGGTCGTCTCCCCCGCCGGGGACGTCGACCGCCGTTCGTAGGTGAAGCACGAGACGACCGCGGCGAGCTCGGCGGGATCGAGGCCGAGGAGGTGGCCCCGGACCACCGACTCGGTGAGGAGGAGATCCATCTCGGTGTAGACGAACCGGAGGCGACGACCGCGCTCGGTGAGACGCCAACCCGAGACGTAGCCCCACCCTTCGAGCACGTCGAGGGTGGCGTGGAAACGACCGACGAGATCCGCGGTGGTCCGGTCGCGACGGCGGCGCAGGCGCCTGAGCTCCCGCTGGAGCCTGGCGATCCTGCGGAGGGCCTCGAGGTGGCGGTCGAGGTCGGGACAGGTCGCCTCGGGGCCCTCGGCGAGGTCGCCGAGGACGGGCCGCGGCGGCGCGCTCGAGCGCCACCTCGCGACGAGGCCGCCGACCTCCTCCCGCCAGGCGGGATCCCGGGGCCGGATCGGCTCGGGGAGGGACATGCGACCGAGGTGGAGCCCACCACGGCCCAGATCGGTCGGGCGGAACCGCCGCAGCTCCCCCTGCTCCGAGACCATCGCGAGGCGGGGATGTCTCCCGTAGCCGCGGGCGACGAGCACCCAGCGGAGCCCGTCGTCGAGTTGGAAGACGTCGCCGGGCCGGGTCGTGACGACGAACTCCCGGGCCCGCGCGGCGAGCTCGGTCGAACTCGGGACGGCGGCGAGATGGGCGGCGACGTCGACGACCTCGCAGCGGGCGGCCTCCTCGAGCTCGGCGATCTCCGCCTCGACCGCCGCCATGCGCTCGGTGAGTCGCCGACGCCGGCGGTCGACGTGGAACTGGCCGAAGGAGGCCCGGAGGAGCTCCTCGGCTCGTTCCCTCGAGTACTTCGCCACGAGGTTGACGGCCATGTTGTAGTTCGGCTGAAAGGAGGAGACGAGGGGATGGGCGCCGGCGGCGGCGATCTCGGCGACCTTCTCGAAGGGGACGTAGGGGGTGTGGAGGACCACCGCAGTCCCCGCCTCGTCGATGCCTCGACGTCCGGCCCGTCCGGTGAGCTGGGTGTAGTCCCCGGGACGGAGGAGCTCGTGACCTTCCCCCGTGAAGCGGCTCAGGGACTCGAGCACGACGGTGCGGGCCGGCATGTTGATCCCCAGCGCCAGGGTCTCGGTCGCGAACACCACGGCGAGGAGCCCCTCGGCGAAGAGCTCCTCGACCGTCTCCTTGAAGGCGGGCACCATGCCCGCGTGGTGGGCGGCGACGCCTCGCCGCAGTCGTTCGACGAATCCCTCGAAGCCGAGGGCGGTGAGGTCCTCGGCCGGGAGGTGGCGGGTACGCGCCTCGACGATCCGGTCGATCTCGAGACGCTGGTCGGGGGTGGTGAACCCGGGATCGGCCGCGGCCACGAAGGACGCCGCCTGCTCGCAGCCGGCCCGGGAGAAGATGAAGTAGATCGCCGGGAGGAGGTCGCGCCGGGCCAGCTCCTCGACGACCTCGAGACGACGCGGCGTGCGAAACCGCCGGGTGCGCCCTCGACCCTTCCGCAACAGCCGGACGACCTCGGGGTTCGGACGCCGCCCGTCCTTCGCGAAGACCGGGAGCAGGAGCAGCGCTCCCTCACGGAATCGGTCCTCGAGCAGGTAGCACGACTCGAGGGGCACCGGTCGGTGGGTCTCGACGACGAGCGCCGTGGGCCCCCGGCGGGCGGCGATCCACTCGGCGAACTCGTCGGGGTTCGCGATCGTCGCCGAGAGGTTGACGAGCTGGACATGACGCGGGAGGTGGATGATCACCTCCTCCCACACCGAGCCTCGATATCGATCCTGGAGGTAGTGGACCTCGTCGAGGACGACGACGGCGAGGTCCTCGAGACTCCGGGCCTCCGCGTAGATCATGTTCCGGAGCACCTCGGTGGTCATGACGACGATCGGGGCGTCGGGGTTGACGACGTTGTCGCCGGTGAGCAGGCCGACCTGGTCGATCCCGTAGCTCTGCCGGAACTCGTCGAACTTCTGGTTGGAGAGGGCCTTGATCGGGGCGGTGTAGAAGGCCCGCGCCCCCGAAGCGAGGGCCAGGTGGACCGCCGCGGCCGCCACGAGGGTCTTCCCGGCGCCCGTGGGGGCGGTGACGACGACGGTCTCGCCGCGCTCGATCGCGCCGATCGCCTCGAGCTGGAAGGGATCCGGTTCGAACCCGTGGCCGCGGAGGAACTCGAGGGTGTCGATCCCGAGGGTGCCCTCGGTCATCGGCGCAGGACGAGACGGATGGCGACGATCGCGGCCTCGTAGAGCAGGTACATGGGGATCGACAGCAACGAGAGGGTGAGGGGGTCCCCCGTCGGGGTGATCGCGGCGGCGATGACGAGGATGACGACGATCGCCCAGCGCCGGAACTCGGCGAGCTGGCGGCTCGTGACGATCCCGAAGGCGGCGGCGGCGAAGAGGAACACCGGGAATTCGAAGGCGAGGCCGAAGGCGAGGAGGAACCGCATCGTGAACCGGAGGTAGTCGTTGGCGCCGATCACCGGGGTGAGCTGGGCTCCGGCGAACTCGATGAGGAACCCGATCCCCCGGTAGAGGGCGTAGTAGCCGGCGACGATGCCGACGAGGAAGAGGGAGACGAACACCCCGGTGAGGGGTACGGCCCATCGACGCTCCTTCTCGGTCAGCGCCGGCGAGACGAACCGCCAGGTCTGGTAGAGGATCACCGGGGAGGCGAGCACGAGCCCGCCCCACAGCGAGACCGACATCGCCACCGAGAAACCCCCCGTCGGCGTGAAGAACACCAGGGAGCCCTCCGGCACCGCGGCGTGATAGGGCGCGGCGAGGAAGGCGAGGATGTCCTCGAAGAACACGAAGGAGACGACCGTCCCGACGGCGACGGCCGCCGCGGACTTCACGAGCCGCGCCCGCAGCTCTCGGAGATGCTCCAGGAAAGGCATCCGATCTCGGGTCTCGGTCACGGCGATGGCGGTACCTCCCCGTCGGGGTCGGCGTCGAAGACCGTGAGGGGTCCCTCGGCGGGATCCGCGCCGGCGTCCGGCTCGGTGGTGGAGGCGGCGACGTCCTCTTGGGCCTCGGCGGCCGCCTCCTCCAGGGTGGTCAGGCGCCGGAGGCCGCGGGAGAGGTCGTCCTTGACGCCCTCGATCTGCCGGTCGAGATCCCGCACGGCCGCCATCTCCGGGCCGAGCTCACGTTCGAGCTGCTCGGTGAGGAAGCCCGTCGCCTCTCGCAGCTTCCCGACGAAGGCTCCGGTCCGGCGGGCGAACTCGGGCAACCGGTCCGGTCCGAAGACGACGAGGATCACGAAGACGATGACGAGGATCTCGCTGAACGAGAAGCTGCCCATACCTCGATGGTAGGCGACGGCGTCGACTTCGAACCGAACGCGGCGAGCCCCCGGGGAGGAGAGGCCGGGGGCTCGGAGGCGGCGGTGGGCCCGCCGTCAGGAGTCGGAGGGTGCGAGGTCCGAGATCCAGTCGTCGCGGCCGAGGGCCTCGGCGAAGGCGGCGATCTCCTCCTCGGTGATGGGTCCGGGGACGGGGACGATCTCGTAGGCCACCCCGGTGGCGAGGAGGATGCTGACGACTCGCCTGCTCGCGGGCTTGCACTGGAGCGTTCCGCAGAAGGGGCAATCGAACCGGTAGCTGCCACCGGTCCCGTCGGCGTCGAGGCGGAGGCCGACCTGCCGAACGGTGAGTTCGACGTCGCCGCATCGCTCGCACGTGGTCCGGATCGTGGTCATGGTGGTGTTCTCCATCTGCCAGCGTCGCATGGAACATCGGCACGGACCCCACGACCTGAATGACTATTCGTCGGATGATCCCTCCGAGCTAGTCCGGTACCGCCGCAGGATGGCGCGACGGAGCTCCTCGGTAGCCGCCGCGACCTCGTCGCCGTCGAGGAGGGTCGCCGAGGCGCCGAGCCGGACGAGGAGCCGGGCGGCGACCTTCGGGTCGGAGGCGGAGAAGCGGATCACCGTCGCGCCGTCTTCCTCGGTGGCGACGACGTCGACGGGGTAGTAGTCGACCACCCACGCCGCCTCGGGGCCGAGCCGGATCGTCGCCCGGACGTCGTCGGCCGAGGGGGTGTAGCGCACCTCGGGGGTGGGGGGTTCCTCCGGAGGCTCGAACCGCTCGTCGAGCACCTCGGCCGCGCGAATCCGGTCGATGCGGAAGACCCGCTCCGCCCCCGCTCGCCGGCAGTGGGCCGACAGGTACCAGTTCCCCAGCGTCGAGAACACCGACCACGGTTCGACGTCCCTGCTCGTGAGGCGACCGGTGGCGCCCGAGACGTGCTCGATCCGTACCACCCTGCCTTCCGCCGCCGCACGGCGGAACACCTCGACGAGCGGGGGTTCGGGGAGGTCGACGGCGAGGGGCTCGGCGTCGTCGGGGAGGAGCACGGCCTCGAGCTTCTCGACGGCCCGGGCCAGGGTCTCCGACCCCTGCCCCGCCGACAGGAGCGCCCGCCCCGACGCCAGCAGGCCGAGCGCCTCGTGGGCGGTGAGCCGCAGCGGCCGGGCGAAGTAGTCGGCCATCGCCACGACGACGACGTCGTCGTCGACGTAGGCCTCCATGAGGTCCCCGGGCCCGTACCCGGGCAGGCCGCAGACGAACACCGTGTTCAGGTCGTCGACGAGCTCCCGGCGATGCCGGTAGCCGAACCGTTCGAGGACCTCCTCCACCGACGCCCCGGGGTTCGCCATGACCCAGGGCAGCATCGAGAGGATCCGGGTGAGGCGCCGACGGGTCCTCGGGCTCGTCATCGGGGTCCGGCGACGAGCTCGACGAACCGACGACGGAGGTCGGCCGGGGCGAGGATCTCGGCCCGATCCTCGAAGCCGACGAGCCAGCCGAGGAACGGGGCTTCGGCCGCCACCGGCACCTCGGCCTCGATCGAGCCGTCCTCCGCCTCGACGACCCGAGCCCCCGGCCCGAGCTGGCGTCGTGCGAGCCAAGCGACCTCGGGGTCGAAGCGCACCTTGGCCCGGGTGGGTTCCTCGCCCATCTGCCACGGCACCTCGGGGACGTGGTCGGCGGCACGGAACCCGGCGGGCACCGTGAAGGCCCCGGCCTCGTCCTCGGCGGCGAGGCCACCGGCCCGGTCGAGCCGGAAGGCCTTGACGACCTCGGGGGCGCCGACCTCGGCACCGACGACGTACCAGTGGCCGTGGCGGTGGACGATGCCGTAGGGCCGGACCCGGCGACGCCTTCCCCGGTACTCGAAACGGAGGATCCGGTGCTCGACCACGCCGCGGTAGGCCTCCCCGAGGACCGATCCTCCGCCGAGCTCGGCGGTGAGCGGCTCCCCACCCCCCGGTGGCGCGGCACCGCCGAGCTTGAAGATGGCGTCGACGCCGGCGGGCTGGCCTCCGAAGCGGACCGCCTGGACGGCGAGGGCCAGCGCGGCGCGTTCGTCGTCGGTGAGGCCGGGATCCTCGAGGGCGTAGTCCTCTTCGGGGACGACGTAGCCCATCTCCACCTCCCAGGCGTCGGTGGGCCGCACCTCGATGGGTACGCCGAGCCCTCGCAGGAGGTCCTTGTCGCGCTCGAACATGCGGCGGAAGGCGGCATCGTCCTCCTGCCCGTAGCCGGCGACGGTGTGCCGGATCTCCTCGGCGGTGACCGGCCGCTCGGCGGTGAGGAGGAAGGCGAGGAGGTTCAGGGCCCGCTCGATGACGTTCCGCATGTCCCCGAGGGTATCGGAGCGATGCGGCGAGCCGAAGTACCCCGCGGCGACTCAGAGCCCGGCGATGAGCTTGTCCACCCGCTCGTCGACGGCCTTGAAGGGATCCTTGCAGAGGACGGTCCGCTGCGCCTGGTCGTTGAGCTTGAGATGGACCCAGTCGACGGTGAAGTCGCGGCGGCGTGCCTTGGCCGCCTTGATGAACCGGCCTCGTAGGGCCGCCCGGGTCGTGGCCGGGGGCTCGATCATCGCGTGGTGGATGCGCTCGTCGGTCACCACCCGCTCCATCATCCCCCGACGTTCGAGGAGGTAGTAGAGGCCTCGGGTCGTCGACACGTCGTGGTAGGCGAGATCGAGGAGCCCCAGACGGGGGGATCCGAGGGGGAGGTCGTGCTTGACCCGGTACCGTTCGATGAGCTGGTACTTCGCCACCCAGTCGAGCTCCCGAGAGAGGGAGAGGGGGTCCTTCTCGAGCCCGGTGAGGACGTACTCCCACATCATGACGGCCCGGTCCACCTCGGGTGGGAACCCGGTGGTCCTCCCGTACCGCATCGCCCGCTCCAGGTACTCCCACTGGATGTCGAGGGCGCTGAGCTCCCGGCCGTTGGCGAGCCGGACCCGCCGGCGGCAGGTGACGTCGTGGGAGATCTCCCGGATCGCCCGGATCGGGTTCTCGAGGCTGAGGTCTCGGAACACCACGTCGTCCTCGAGCATCTGGAGCAACGCCGCGGTGGTACCGACCTTCAGGTAGGTGACGTATTCGGACATGTTCGAGTCCCCGGCGATGACGTGGAGCCGGCGATACCGCTCGGCGTCGGCGTGGGGCTCGTCCCGGGTGTTGATGATCGGACGGCTCCGGGTCGTCGCCGACGAGATCCCCTCCCAGATGTGCTCGGCGCGCTGCGCGAGGGAGAAGACCGTGCCCCGGGCGGTCTGGAGGAGCTTGCCGGCCCCGGCGAACACCTGCCGGGTCACGAAGAAGGGGATGAGGGTGTCGATGATCCGCTGGAAGTCGCCGTGGCGACCGACGAGGTAGTTCTCGTGGCAGCCGTAGGAGTTGCCCGCCGAGTCGGTGTTGTTCTTGAAGAGGAAGATCTCGCCGCGGATGCCCTCTTCGGCGAGGCGTTCCTCGGCGGCGTGCATGAGCCCCTCGAGGATGCGTTCGCCGCCCTTGTCGTGGGCGGCGAGGTCGTAGAGGCTGTCGCACTCGGGCGTCGCGTACTCGGGATGGCTGCCGACGTCGAGGTAGAGCCGGGCGCCGTTCTCGAGGAACACGTTCGAGGACCGTCCCCAGCTCACCACCCGACGGAACAGGTACCGAGCGACCTCGTCGGGCGAGAGGCGACGCTGACCCCGAAGGGTGCAGGTGACCCCGTACTCGTTCTCGATCCCGAAGATCCGGCGCTTCACGGTCCCCAGCGTACCGCCGCACCCGCCGAATGGCAGGCGACCCTCGGCACCGCCGCGGCGACGGGCTCGGGGGGCTAGCCGTCCTCGGCCTCGTCGGAGGCCGTAGGGCCGTCCGGCCCCGGGCCGGCCGCTCTCGCCGCGGCGATCTCGTCGGGCCGCAGCCGCCGGAACTTCCTCCGACCGAGGGTCCGGTCGAGCACCGCGGCCTCCCAGCCCTCCGGAGGGATCTCGGTCTCCTCGACCGCTTCGATGGAGACGGCGGCGAGCCGGATCGCCTCGGCGAGGTCGAGCCCCGGCCGCCAGCCCTCGGCGAGCCGCTCGGCGAGCCGTTCGTCGTGGCCGCCGAGCGCGGCGAACCGATGGGCGTCGTGGAGGGTGCCGTCGAACCGCACGTGGTACATCCGATCGTCCTCGGGGACGTCGCCGACCTCGGCGACGAGGACCTCCACCTCGTAGGGTTTCACCTCGTGGGTGAAGATCTGCCCCACGGTCTGCGAGTAGGCGTTCGCGAGGCCCTTGGCGGAGACGTCGGTGCGGTTGTAGGAGTAGCCCTTGAGGTCCGCGTAGCGGATGCCGGCGACCCGGAGCGTCTCGAACTCGTTGTACCGACCCACCCCGGCGAAGGCGATCCGGTCGTAGATCTCCGAGAGCTTGTGGAGCGCCGACGACGGGTTCCCGCCCATGAGGAGGATCCCGTCGACGTACTCGAGGGCGACGATGGAGCGGCCCCTGGCGATCCCCTTCCGGGCGAAGTCGGCCCGGTCCTTGATGAGTTGCTCGGGAGGGACGTAGTACGGGAGGGTCACGGCCGTTCCTCCAGGACCCGGGCGGCGATCTCGGCGACCCGCTCGTCGGGGATCTCCCGGTATCCGTCGGCAGTGACGGTGACGACGGTCGGGTAGATGCCCCGCTTGAGGTCGACCCCACCCGTGGCGGCGTCCTCCTCGGCGGCGGCGACGAGGGCCTCGACGGCGAGGTCGAGGGCCGCGCCCTCGTCGAGGTCCGGACGCCACTTCGCCTTGAGGAACGACCGGGCCTCGGGTCCTCCCGAGCCGGTCGTCGCGTAGTCGCGCTCCTCGTAGCGCCCGCCGACGACGTCGTAGCTGTAGAGCCGCCCCACGCGGCCGGCCTCGTCGTAGCCGCAGAACAAGGGGACGACGACGAGGCCCTGGAAGGCGAGGGCGAGGTTGCCCCTCACCATGCGGGCCAGGTAGTTCGCCTTCCCGTCGAGGCTGAGCCGGGCGTCCTCGATCTTCTCGTAGTGCTCGAGCTCGGTCTGGAAGAGGCGGATGAGCTCGACCGCCATCCCCGCCGTACCGGAGATCGCCACCGCCGAGTACTCGTCGGCGGGGTAGACCTTCTTCACCCGCTTGTGCGCGATGACGTTGCCCGAGGTCGCCCGCCGATCACCGGCCATGACGACGCCGTCGACGTACCGCAGCGCGAGGACGGTCGTGGCCTCGGCGACCTCGAGCGTCCCGGCGTCGGGACCCGCCTCCCACCTCGGCAGCAGCCCCCGTGCCTCCAAGAGCGCGGAGAACGACGCCGCCGGTTGGACGGGTTCGAGGGGCAGCGGCGTGGGCCGCTCGCCTCCGAGCGGACCGCTCACTCCCCGCCCTTCTGCACGTAGTTCTTGACGAACTCCTCGGCGTTCTCCTCGAGCACCGTGTCGATCTCGTCGAGGAGATCGTCGATCTTCTCGGTGAGCTCCTCGGCCTTCGCCTGGGCGGCGTCGGCGGTCTCGACGGCCTCGGCCTCGGTGGTCTCCGGGGCCCTGGCCGTACGCTTGCGTTCCTGTTCAGCCATCGTCGCCTCCTAGGGCCCGGATCAGCGCGGCCGCGTCGTCACACCGATCGAAGAGCGCGCCGACCCGTTCCTTCGTTCCGCGCAGCGGTTCCATCATAGGGACGCGTTTGAGCATCTCCTCGCCGACGTCGAAGACGAGCGAGTCCCAGTTCGCCGCCACGAGGGCGTCTCGGTAGCGCCGCATGCACTCCCCCCGGAAGTAGGCCCGCGTCTCGGTCGGAGGATCGACGATCGCCCGCTCGATCTCGTCGGCGTCGAAGAGTCGTCGCATCCGACCGGTGGCCACGAGCCGCCGCTGGAGCCCCCGCTCCGGGTCGACGTCGTGGTACTGGAGGTTGAGGAGGCGCAGCTTCGGCGCGTCCCAGTCGAGACCGTCCCGGTCCCGGTACCCCTCGAGGAGCCGCAGCTTCGCCGTCCAGTCGAGCCGGTCGGCGGTCCGCAGCGGGTCCACTTCCAGGTCCTGGAGGGTCTCCTCCCACATCGCGAGCACCTCGTCGTAGATCGCCGGCAGCCCCGCTCCCTGGCGGTACTTCGCGGCCCACTCGAGGTATCGCCACTGGAGCTCGAGGGCGGTTGCCTTCGTCCCGTCGTCGAGTTCCAGGGTGTGGCGGAGGGTCGGATCGTGGCTCACCTGCCAGACCTCGGCGACGGGGTCCCGCAGCCCGATCGACTCGGGGAGCGCGCCGGCCTCGAGGGCGCCGAGGACGAGGGCGGCCGTGCCGAGCTTCAGCATCGTCTGGTACTCCGAGAGGGTCGCGTCCCCGATGATCACGTGGAGACGGCGGTACTTCGTGGTGTCGGCGTGGGGCTCGTCTCGGGTGTTGACGATGGGACGCTTCAGGGTCGTCTCCAGCCCCACCTCCTCCTCGAAGAAATCGGCCCGCTGGGAGATCTGGTAGCCGACCGCGGGCCGGCCGTTCTCGGAGCCGACCTTCCCCGAACCCGTGAAGATCTGCCTGGTGACGAGGAAGGCCGTGAAGTGCTCGACGATCTCGGAGAAGGGCAGGCTCCTGGCGAGGAGGTAGTTCTCGTGGGCGCCGTAGGAGTTGCCCTTGCCGTCGGAGTTGTTCTTGTGGATGACGAGTCGCTCGCCGTCGGCGAGGAGCCGCTGGGCGCTGCGGGCCGCCCGATGGAGGATCTCCTCGCCGGCCCGCTCGTAGAGGGCCGCCTGTCGGGGATCCACGCACTCGGGGGTGGAGAACTCGGGGTGGGCGTGGTCGACGTAGAACCGGGCGCCGTTCGTGAGCACGACGTTGACGAGGCCCGAGTCGACCTCGACGGGGGCGGCGTGGCCGAATCCGCGGGCGTCCCGGCCGGGGGTCTCCTCCTCGAAGGACCACTGGATCCTCGCCCTGGCGCCCTCGTAGGAGTTGATGACCGCCGAGGAAGCGAGGACCGGGTTGAAGTCCTCCTGGTTGAGCACGGTGATGCCGTACTCGACCTCGGTCCCGATCACCTTCGGGGTCGTCATCGCCCGAATGGTATCGCTCACAGGTACTGACCCGGGGTCACGGCTTCGATCGACCGCCCCTCGCCGACCCCCTCGATGAGGGTCCGCACGTAGACGATCCGCTCCCCCTTCTTGCCCGAGATCTTCGCCCAGTCGTCGGGGTTCGTCGTGTTCGGGAGGTCCTCGTGCTCCTTGAACTCCTGCCGGATCGCGTTGAGGAGGTCCTCCTGACGCAGTCCGGACGGCCCCCCGGCGATCTCCCGTTTGATCGCGTCCTTCTTGGCTCGCCGGACGATGTTCTCGATCATCGCGCCCGAGGCGAAGTCCTTGAAGTAGAGGACCTCACGATCCCCGTTCGCGTAGGTCACCTCGAGGAACCGGTTCATGTCGTCGGTGGCGTACATCACCTCGACGGTCCGTTCGATGAGATCCTCGATGAGCGCCTCGACGTCGCCCCCGTGGGCGGCGAGCTCGTCGGCGTCGTAGGGCAGGGTCGGCTTGAGATAGATGCGGAAGATCTGGCGGGCCGCCTCCTCGTCGGGACGCTCGATCTTGATCTTGACGTCGAGCCGACCCGGGCGGAGGATCGCCGGGTCGATGAGGTCTTCCCGGTTCGACGCCCCGATGACGATCACGTTCTTCAGGGTCTCCACGCCGTCGAGCTCGGAGAGGAGCTGGGGGACGATCGTCGACTCGACGTCGGAGGACACTCCGGTCCCGCGGGTCCGGAACAGGGAGTCCATCTCGTCGAAGAACACGATGACCGGGAAGCCCTCGTCGGACTTCTCCTTCGCCCGCTGGAAGATGAGCCGAATCTGCCGCTCGGTCTCCCCGACGTACTTGTTGAGCAGCTCGGGCCCCTTGATGTTGAGGAAGTAGGA
This sequence comes from Actinomycetota bacterium, assembly GCA_011371355.1. Lineage (GTDB taxonomy): Bacteria > Actinomycetota > Acidimicrobiia > Spongiisociales > UBA5794 > DRQR01. The sequence goes on along the minus strand of DRQR01000078.1, from coordinate 131 downwards.
CCGGGCGTCGTCGCGGCCCTCCTTCTCGGCGACGGCCCGAGCGAGGGAGCTCGCGACGGCCTTGGCGATGAGGGTCTTGCCGCAGCCCGGTGGGCCGTAGAGGAGGACCCCCTTGGGGGCGGCGAGTTCGT
>DRQR01000077.1 GCA_011371355.1 Actinomycetota bacterium | reverse complement strand
CGATGGAACGAGGAGGTCGAAGCGGCCCTCGACCGGCGGTTCCGGGGGCTGCGTCGCGGCCGGGAGTGGTATCCGGGTCGCCCCGTCATGATCACCCGCAACGACTACGCCCTCGACCTCTACAACGGCGACCTCGGTGTGTGCATCGACACCGACGACGGGCCGAGGGTCGTCTTCGACCGGGAGACCCCCCGGCTCGTCCCTCCGAGCCACCTCGGCGACCACGTCACGGTCCACGCGACGACCATCCACAAGGCGCAGGGTTCCCAGTTCGACGAGGTCGTCGTCGTCCTCCCCGACGAGCGTTCCCGGCTCCTCACCCGTCAGCTCCTCTACACCGCGGTCACCCGCGCCCGTTCCCGGCTCCACCTCGTCGGGACCGAGGCCGTCGTGCGGGAAGGGGTCGCCCGTTCGATCCGGCGGGCGTCGGGCCTCGGCGAGCGCCTGTGGGGAGGGAGGGACGCTCCGTCCTGACGCCGTCGCGTCGTCCTGGTGGGGGGCGACGGTCGGCGGGCGACTCCCCGAAGGAGTCGGCGCGTCCTCGAGGGTCGTCACGGACCTCGCCGACCCGCCTCCCCGAGGCGAGGGCGTCGGCCCTCGTCGTCCGAACCGGCGAGGGCACCCGCCGAGCTCACGACGCCCATCATCGCCTCGAAGCCCGCGCTACGAGGAGTCCGCGTCCCGAGCCGACGAAGCGAGGCGCTGCATCGAGGTGAGCCGCTCGAGGATCCGGGCGTAGAGGGGCAGCCGGTCGGGGGCGCAGCATCCCACCTGGAGCGCCCCGACCCGGGCGCCGAGCGCTTCGAGGTCGGCGACGAAGCGGGCCCGGGCCGCCTCGTCGCCGAGGGTCGGGAGCCGATCCCGGAGGGCTTCGATCCCGGCGGCGAGCTCGGCCATCCTCGGGCTCCGCCCCGGGTCGCAGCAGCGCCGGTCGAGCTCCGCCACGGCCTCGGCGCAGTCGGCGAGGGCTCGGGCGATCGGGTCGCTCATGCCCGGACGGCCGGCCACCGCGCCCTCCGGAGGCGGCGGATCGTCTTCGTCGGACGCCCCATCGCCCCGTGGGCCTCGACCCGGCCGGAGGCGTCGCAGACGCGGCGGATCCGGCGATCGTCGCCGCCTCGGTCGACGGCGACGAAGGCCGCCCCGGCGGCGGCGACGACGAACCGGAGGATGCGGCGTCGCATGGGGCTCCTCCCTTCGTGGGCGCGAGCGACCCTAGTCCGCTCCCGGAGCGGAGCCGGCACGGACTAGTCAGTTCGGGGGATTTGGGTCGCCCGGCCCATGGCCACCGCGGCGGACACCCGATACCGTGTTCGCCGAACGGCCACGCAGAGCAGGGGTAGCACCGCGCATGAAGGACCTCATCGCACGACTCGAGATCCGGTGGAGCGACGAGTGGGGGGCGAGCCTCGTCGAATACACCCTCCTCGTCACCCTCATCGCCATCGCCGCGCTCCTGGCGATCACCTTCTTCGGCGCCACGCTCGCCGGGGAGTACTCGGACATCTCGAGCGCCGTCGCCTCGGCGACGGGCTGAGCCTCACACCGGGGGCTGGTTCAGCAGGTCGAGGGCGGCGGGCGCGTCCTCGGCGCGCACCATGAGCCGGGCCCCGCCGGTGGCGGCCCCGAGGGGAGGCAGGGCTCCGCCGGCGTCGTCTTCGAGGACGAACGCGTCGATGCCGTTCTCCTCCAGGAGGGCCCGGGCGGCCTCGGCCTCGAAGGGCGTGGCGAAGCTCGCGATCTGGATGGGGGCGTCGGGCGCGTCGGACATCGATGGCTCCTCGTCGGCGGCGGCTCCCAGGCTAGGCACCTCCGGGACTCAGACGTCGAGGCCGACGGGGCACGACACGCCGGTCCCGCCGAGCCCGCAGTAGCCGTTCGGGTTCTTCGCGAGATACTGCTGGTGGTACTCCTCGGCGTAGTAGAAGGGCCCGGCCGGGGCGATCTCGGTGGTGATGGGACCGTAGCCCGCGGCCCGGAGCCGCTCCTCGTATCGGGCGCGAGTCGTCTCGGCAGCCCGGCGCTGTGCCTCGGTCGTCCAGTAGATCACCGACCGGTACTGGGTTCCCACGTCGTTGCCCTGCCGCATCCCCTGGGTGGGGTCGTGCCCCTCCCAGAAGGTGGCGAGGAGCCGCTCGACGGGGAGCCGCTCGGGGTCGTAGACGACGAGGACCACCTCGGCGTGGCCGGTCCGTCCCGTGCAGACGTCCTCGTAGGTGGGGTTCGCGGTGATCCCCCCGGCGTAGCCCACCGCGGTGGCCACGACCCCGGGGAGCTCCCAGAAGCGGCGTTCGGCTCCCCAGAAGCAGCCCATGCCGAGGAGGATCCGCTCGGTCCCGGCCGGGAACGGCGGGACGATCGACGCGCCGGTGACGAAGTGGCGCCCGGAGATCTCGATCGGGTCGGGGCGGTCGGGGAGCGCTTCGTCGGGGCCGGGCAGGGTCGAGACCATGCCCGAACGCTAGCGGCGCCGGCGAGCTTCGTCGCCGACGAAGGCGGCGATCTCGGCGGCGACCTCCTCCCATCGCAGGCTCAACATGAGGTCGTGGCCGGCACCGGGGACGACGACGGGCTCGGTCCCGTAGGCGTGGGCGGTCCGATGCGCGGCACCGCGGGAGACGAGGGCGTCGGCGCCGCCGGCGACGACGAGCACCGGGGAGCGCACCCGGCGGGTGCGGACGGGTCGGAACATCCCGAGGTAAGCGGTGTAGGACTCGTCCTGGAGCCGGGCGAAGTGGCGCCGGGCCTCGTCTTCGGGCAGATCGGGGTCGAAGAGGAGCCGTCGGGCGCGTTCGAAGTCGTCGATCGCCGGGCCCAGCCGGTAGGCCGCCGTCGCCCGTAGGAGGGCCCCCGGATGGCGGGCGGCGAAGCGCATCGTGATCCCGGCGACGCCGGTGGGCGGCACCGAGGCGAGGAGCACCGCGGGCCCACCACGGCGGCGGGCGAGGAGCCGCTGGACGACGTAGCCGCCCATCGAATGACCGACGAGGACCGTGGAGGCCGGCAGGTCTCCGAGCGCCTCGGCGACGGCGTCGACGTAGTCACCGATTCCGAGCCGTCGCAGGGATCCTTCCCCGCGACGGCGGCCGTGGCCGGGGAGATCGAGGGCGTAGGCGTCGTGACCGCGCGCCGCGAACCAGTCGAGGAAGTGCTCCTCCCAGCACCACGCCCCGTGCCAGGCGCCGTGGACGAAGAGGAGGGGAGGGCGCTCCGCCGCGCCGTCGCCTCGACGAACCGTCCACCGGGGCCCTTCCACGCCCTCGGATCGTAGCGACCGCGTCCGAAGCCGGACGTCCTCGTGTCCGCCGGGGCATCCCCTCCCCTCAGCCGGCGGCGTCGACGCCCCGCCGGAGGGCGCGGAGGGCGAGGACCACGAAGAAGGACGAGATGGCGACGAGGGCCATCGTGGCGCCCCCGGCGGTGTCGAGGTGGTAGCCGAGGACGAGCCCGGTGACGACCGACGCCGCGCCGACGGCGGCGGCCACCGCCATCATCGCCGGGACCCGCCTGGTGAGCAGGGACGCGGTGGCCGGCGGGCCGATGAGGAGTCCGAAGACGAGGAGGGCCCCGACGGTCCGGAACGACGAGACGATCGCGAGGGTGACGAGCACGAGCAGGGCGAGATGGGTGGCGCGAGGGTGGAGGGAGAGGACCTCGGCCTTCTCCTCGTTGAAGGAGAGCACGAGGAGCGGGCGGTAGAGGAGGGCGACGGCGACCGCCGTCGCCGCCGCCACGACCCCGGAGGCGACGACGTCGCCGGTCGAGACGCCGAGGACGTCCCCGAAGAGGATGGCGACGAGATCGACGGCGAAGGACCTCGACCTCGAGACGACGACGACCCCGAGGGCGAGCATCCCGACGAAGAGCAACCCGATCGCCGTGTCCTCGCGCAGCCGCGTCGCTCGATGGATGGCGGCGATGGCGCCGACCATCACCGCCGCGGCGGCGAAGGCTCCCACCACCGGGTGGATGCCGAGGAGGAGGGCGGCGGCGAGTCCCGGCACCACGCCGTGGGCGAGGGCGTCGCCCATGAAGGCCATGCCCCGGAGCACCACCCAGGTGCCGACGAGGGAGGTCGTCACCGCCACGAGGAGGCCGGCCACGAGGGCGCGGCGCATGAGGTCGAGGCGGAAGGGGTCGACGAGCCAGTCCACCTCCCCAGCATAGAATGAGAACGATTCTCGAAAGGACGGAGATGGGCGGCGGCTACGCGACCACCGAGGAGCTCGTCGACGCCGTCGCCCGCCGCCTCGCCGCAGCGGGGCGGCGGCTCACCGAGCATCGCCGT
>DRQR01000076.1 GCA_011371355.1 Actinomycetota bacterium | reverse complement strand
CGACCCGACGACGACGGCTCCGGCGGTCCCCTCCCCACGGTCGCCCGACCCCGGCGACGCCGTGCCGATCCGAGCCGAGGCGGCCCGGGCGACCGCCACCGACGTCACCGAGGACGAGCTCTTCGCCCTCGTCGCCGGCGACACCCGCTTCGCCCTCGACCTCTACGACCGAGCCGCCGGCGGCACCAACCTCGTGCTCTCGCCCTACGGCGTGGCGAGGGTCCTCACCATGGCCTACGCCGGGGCTCGGAGCGACACCGCCGCCGAGATGCGAGCGGTCCTCCACCTCGGTCCGGCCGGCGACCGTGTCCACCCTGCTCGCAACGAGCTCGACCTCCGTATCACGACGCCGGGCGGGTCGAGCCCCGTCGACGAGCGCACGCCCTTCACCCTCCGGGTCGCCGACTCGCTCTGGGCCCAGCGGGACTACCGGTTCCGAGCCCCCTTCCTGACCACGCTCGCCGAGCACTACGGCGCCGGCATCCACCTCGTGGACTTCGTCGAAGACCCCGCGGCGGCTCGACGCACCATGAACACCTGGGTGGAACGGGAGACCGAGGGACGGATCACCGAGCTGATCCCCGAGGGGACGGTCGACGACCTCACCCGTCTCGTGCTCGTCGACGCCGTCTGGTTCGAGGCCTCCTGGCGGGTCCCCTTCGACCCCGACCTCACCGCCGACGCCGCCTTCGTCACCCTCGACGGCGAGGAGGTGACCGTCCCGATGATGGCCGGCAGCCTCCGCACCGGCTACGTCGACGGCGACGACTACACGGCGGTGCGCCTCCCCTACCTCGGCGACGCCTCGATGCTCCTCGTCCTCCCCGACCCGGACCGCTTCGACGCCGTCGCCTCCCGGTTCGACCCGTCCCTCCTGGCCGAGATCGACGAGGGCCTGTCCGACCACGAGGTGGCCCTCCGGATGCCCCGCTTCGAGTTCCGCACCACCCTGCCCCTCACCGAGGTGCTGCGGGCGCTGGGGATGGTGACGGCCTTCACCCCGCCGTCCGAATCGGGAGGCGCCGATTTCTCGGGGATGACCGGGGCCCGGGAGCCGTTCCTCGGCGACGTCGCCCACGAAGCCTTCGTGGACGTCGACGAACACGGCACCGAGGCGGCGGCCGCCACTGCCGTGGTGGTTCGGACGGTCTCGGCGGCGCCACCGGCGACCCTCGACCTCGACCGTCCCTTCCTCTTCGTCGTCCGGCACGATCCCACCGGAGCGATCCTCTTCCTCGGCCGGGTCACCGACCCCTCCGCCGGATAACGGTCCCTCGCCGCCGCCGAGGAGGTCGGCGTCACTCGGGCCGACCGGCGTCCACGACGGAGACGGCTCGGTGCGATCCCACGGACGGCCACGACCGGGACGCCTCGTCCCCGCGGTGCTCCCGAGCCGTGCTGGAATGGGCCCATGGACCTACGCCGGGCCGCCATCCCGGTCTCGATCGCCGCCGGCGGGTTCCTCGCCGCCGTCGTCTTCGGCCTGCGACTCCACGACGGCCTTCCCTGGTGGATGCTCCTGCCCGGGGCGATCGCCCTCGGTGGCGTCGTCGCCCTCCCGCCGCTCCTCGCCTTCGCCGCGAGCCGGGATCGGCCGTGCCTCTACGCCGCGGCCGCCGTCACCTCGATCACCTTGGCGTTCGGCCTGTCGCTGTTGGGTCCGGCGATGGTCCTCCTCGGCGTCGTGTGGCTGTGGACCCTGCTGGGGCACCGGCCTCGACGGCCGCTCCGGACGATCGCGGCGGCCCTCGTGGCGTGGACGCTCGGGGTGGCGAGCTTCCTGGCCCTCTTCGTCCACCTCGATCCTCGCTGCGTCGAGTACTACGCCGACGGCACCATGGCCATGGTCCCGACGGACATGACCACCGGCTGGGTGTGGGAGGCCCCGCAGACGGAGACCTCGACGATGGGCGGGTCGCCCCAGGTCGTCGAGGCGTTCTGCAGCTCCGACGTCGTCACCTGGGTGGAGGCCGGGGTGTCTTCGGCCCTCGTGGCGGCGGCCTTCGGCGGGGCGTGGCTGATCGCCGGTGGAGGGAGGCGCTCGGCGAGACGCGCCGCGCTCGAGGACGCGTCGGCTTGAACCGTGCTCCCCTGCGGCGAGGGGTTCGAGCCGGGAGCACGCCGCGGAAGGGACGGGGTGGCGGCGACGATGCCCGTCGACGACCGAGGCCCCCGGCTCGACCGACGTCCGGCGACCGCAGGGGCCTCGACCGGCGCCGCCGAGGGGATCCCGGGTCTCGGGGGGTGCACCCTCCCGGAACTGCCCGGGCGACCGCCGCCTCGACGCCCGGAGTCACCTCGCGGGGACGAGCCTCCCGGCGAGCTCGAGGGCCTCGTCGAGACCGAGGCCGGACTCGATGCGGATCGTCAGGTCGGCCCGGCGGAGCACCAGCGTGTTCCCCACGACCCGGGGCTCGTCGACGAAGCGGCGGCCGGCGGCGTCGACGAGTCCGAGGAGATGCCGTCCCTCGATCCAGAGCCCGGGCTCCCCGCCCACGGACACCTCGACGATTCG
>DRQR01000075.1 GCA_011371355.1 Actinomycetota bacterium | reverse complement strand
CGGCTTCGGCGAGGCCGAAGACGCCGTACATCGCCGAGAAGCGGTCGAGGGAGACGAGTCCCTCGGTGGCGAGGAAGTCGTGGTCGTAGAAGCGGGCTTCCTCGACGAGGTAGCGGATGCGGGCTTCGATGACCTCGGCGGTCAGTTCGGCGTAGTGGGGCAGCGTGGCGGTGAAGAATTCGTTCAGGCTGCCTTCGTGGCGGAGGGCGACCTCCTTGAGGTTGAGCCGCACGAGGGTGTGAGCACCACCACCGATCTTCAGCGAGTTGTAGCAGCTCACCGCCGCGTAGTCCTCCCCGAGGTCGCGGACCATGAGGGGGTGGTTGACGAAGTGGGGCTTGCCGGTGACGAAGACGGTCTCGACGGCGTCTCGGAGGAGGTCGTCGGGGGTGAGTTCGGGGTGGACCTTGAGGGTGAGGTTGGGGACGACCTGTTCGAGCTCTCGTTCGATGCGAAGGATCGTCCGGAGGACCCGTCCGTCTCGGGGACCGAGGTCCATGTGGGCGAAGGCGTCGGGGAACATCCGGTCGAGAGCCAGCCAGAAGCGCCGCAGGGACCGGTGGAGGTGATGGTCGGAGACGTCCTCGGCGTAGGGAGCGAGGAGCTCGTCGAGGTCACCGAAGTAGACGGGGTAGCCGGTGATCGACGGGACGTGGGTGTAGAGGATGAGGAGGGCGACGAGGGCGTCGTCGAGATCGACGGGCGGATCGAGCTCGAGGAACGCCGAGCCTTCTCGGAGGAATCTGCCGTAGTCGGGGAGGACGTACCGGGGACGGTAGGGGGCGGCACCCTCGTAGAGGTCGCAGATCACCCGCTCGTCGAGGGCGGCGGCGGCCTCGACGGACAGCTTGGGGTAGTCGAGGACGTTCTCGGCGAGGTAGGCGAGCTGGTGGCGTCGCTGGTGGAAGGTGAGCGTCGGATCTTCGACGACTTCTCGCACTCGCCGACGGTAGTCCTCCAGGTCCACGGTTCGTCCTCCTCGTCGTCGTACCTCGATCATGATCCGCGCGGTCGGGCCCTTCGTCCATTGGCGTTTCGGCTCCGATCCATAGCCTGGAAGCATGGATCTGGATCTCCGGCTGGTGCGGGCGTTCGTCGCCGTCGCCGAGGAGGAACACGTGGGTCGGGCCGCCGAGCGCCTCTACCTGTCCCAACCGGGGTTGACGAAGCAGATCCGTCGCCTCGAAGGCGTCCTCGGGGTTCGGCTCGTGGAACGGCAGGGACGGGGGATTCGGCTCACCCCGGCGGGTGAGGCCTTCGTGGTCGAAGCCCGATCGCTGCTCCGTCGGGCCGAGCGGGCGGTCGCCGCGGCGCGACGGGCGGCCCGAGCCCATGGAGGCGAGGTGCTGGTGGGCTTCGTGCCGCCGATCCCGGGCCCGGTGTCGGTCCGGCTCGCCGAGCTCGACGTCCCGTTGGAGCTACGACGGGTGGATTGGCATCGCCGGGGAGAGCTCCTCGGCGGCGGGGAGATCGACCTCTGCCTCCTCCCCTTGCCGATCGGACCCGGCCCCTTTCGACACATCGTCCTCTGGCGGGAGCCGCGGGTCGCCGGTTTCCCCACCCGTCATCGCCTCGCCGGCCGGAGTGAGTTGTCGATCGACGAGCTGGCGGAGGAACCGATCGTCGACCTGCCCACTCATCGGGAGTACTGGTGTGTCGATCCCCGTCCCGACGGTCGCTCCCCGCGCTACGGGCCGTTGGTGCACAGCGTCGAAGAGATGCTCGAAGTCGTCTCCCAAGGCCGGGCGATGTGCATCACCTCGGCGTCGGTGGCGGAGTTCTACCGACCGCCGGGCGTCGTGTTCGTGCCGATCCTGGACATCGCCCCGGCCGAGTTCGCCGTCGTGTGGCACCCCGACCACCTCACCGATGCCGCGGCCGAAGTCCGGCGGCGCCTCGCGCCGTCTCCGGAGACGAGCTGAGGGGTCGCCCGGTCAGGAAGCGGTCGGGGTCTGCTCGGGATCGGAGGCCGCCGACTCGTCGTCCGCGTCGGCGGGGGTCGGTTCGCCGGTTGGCGACGTGGTCCCGTCCGTCGCGGCCTGGACGAGAGGACGGGCCTTCTCGATCGCTTCGACGACCGTCTCCTGGATCTTCTGCAGGGCCTCGTCGGAGAGCCGTCCCGAGAGCTTCCGCTCGAGGTCGGCCCGGATCTCCTCCTCGGTCATGCCGGCGTAGCGCTTCCCCTCACCCATGAGCTTGACGACGACCGCGGCCACCGCGGCGGCGAGGACGACGACGAAGACGAAACCCAGGAACCTGCGCATGGTCGCTCCTTTGGCGCTTGCGTCGAAGGATAGGGGTCGGGTCGGGATGCCGATCCGGTGCAGGAGAGGGCGCAGGTCCCCGAGTCCGCCCGGGCCGGGATCCGCCACCTAGGCTGGGCACCCCATGCGGCGATGGATCGTGATCCTCGCGGTCGTGGCGGGTTGCGGCGGCGCCCCGACGCCGGCGTCCACGCTCCCTGCGTCTTCGACCAGCACGACGACCTCGACCACGACGACGGTCCCGGCATCGTCGACCACGGTCCCGGCACCGCCGACCACGGTCGGGGATGCGGCCGAGGACCCGTGGGGTATCGAGATCGTCGACTGGGAGGACGACTTCTTCGGGGTCGACGACGCCCTCGCCTCCCTCCTCGCCGCCGACGCCGTCGTGGCGGGGACCGTCGTCACCCTCGGCGACGCCGACGGCCGCTGGTGCTGTGAGAACCCTCCCCTCGATCTCACCGACGTCGAGGTCGTCGTGGGTGACCTCGCCGTCGCCGACGGTCGCTTCAACGGCATCTCCTTCCAGCACCTCGTCGGCCGGGTCGCGCCGGGAGATCGCATCACCTTGCTGACGAGGAGCGGTGTCGCAGCGCTCGTGTTCACCGACGACGGCTCCCTCGCCCATCCCGTCCCTCCGTCCTTCGCCGCGGCGATCGAGGCCGCCGCTCACCGGTACGCGGCGGCCTTCGGCTGGGACCCCGACGAGCTGCGTCGGGAGCATTCGGTCCTGGAGGTCTTCGGTGCCGTCTGGGAGCGGTACCACGACGACTGGTGGGGCAGCCCGGAGCAACGAGCTGCGCTCGTCCTCTCCGGTTTCGAGGGGCGGCCCGTGACCTGCTCGGCGGCGGACCTCGGTGCGCTCCTCGCCTCGTGGCCGCCCTATCCGCCGGCCGGTCGCGACCTGCCGCCGGCGGTCGCGGCGACGCGGGAGGCACTCGTCGACGCGGCGACGAGCTGCGACTACGAACGGATCATCGAGCTCGCCGGATACCGCGCCCCGACCGAGGAGGATCCCGTCGACGTGGACGCGTTCTGGTGGAACGCGATGCGCGACCGTGACGAGTTCGTCGAGGGCGATCTGACCGTTGGGTACCTCCGCGAGCTGGTCTTGGCCCTCACCCAGACGAGCGTCGGCATCGAGGTCGGCCCACTCCCCGATCCGGAGACGGGCGAGTACGTGGAGACGACCCTGTACGTGTGGCCGGCGGCGTTCATCCTCGAGCTCGTCGACGAGGACGGGGAGCTGCGGTCCTTCGCCGAGCTCGTCGACGGCGGCGAGCTCGCCCGGATCGCCGCGGTCAACGGGACGACCGTGGAACGGCTCGTCGCCGCGGTCGAGGAGTTCGGCGGGTACGCCTGGTTCCGGACGGGCATCGCCGAGGACGGCCGATGGCGGTTCGCCCTGTCGGGGGACTGAGCGGCCGGATCACCCCTCGATCCTCAGGAGGTCCTCCCCGACGACGACCTCGCCGGGAAAGATCCTGCCCGCGGCCTCGATCATGCGCGGGAGGAGATCCGGGGTCTTCTGCCGGAGGTGGGTCAGGACGAGCCTTCGGACCCTCGCAGCCGCGGCGACCTCCGCCGCCTGCTCGGCGCCGGCGAGGACGTGGTCGACGAGGAACCGATCCGCCTCGGAACGGACCTCGTTGGGGGCCAGATAGGCGCACATGACGAGCACGTCGACGCCGGCGGCCAGGACACCGAGGTCCTTCCCGGCGACGGCGTCGCCGGAGATCGTCACCGTTCTGCCACCGGCCTCGATCCGGTAGCCGAGGGCGGTCCACTCGTCCGGGGAAAGGCCGAGAGCGGTCTGGCCGTGCTCGACCTCGCCCGAGGTGATCGTCGCGTCGCCGATCGTCCAGGTCTCGGCGACGACGTCGCGGACGCGGAGCATGGCGCGGGGATGGTGGATGCGGTTTCCGAGGGCCGCCTCCTCGGCGATCCGGTAGGCGATGTCGCGGGCGTAGACCCGGTCGGTCAGGGTCTCCACGATCTCGACCGTCCCCGGGGGTCCGACGACGGGGAGGGGTCTGGTGCGGCCTTCGTTCCACGCGGCCATGAGGAGGTCTCCGAGCCCGCCGATGTGGTCGAAGTGGTGGTGGGTGACGAGCACCGCGTCGAGATCGCCGGGCCGGAGACCGACGCGGGCGAGCTGCGTGGCGACGCCGCGGCCGGCGTCGACGAGGACCACGACCTCGCCGGCCTCGACGAGCGTCGCCGGTCCCTGCCGGTCCGGATCGGGCCGTGGTCCGCCGGTGCCGAGCAACGTGATCCGCACCGACCCGACGGTAGCCGGGCGGGTCGTGCCGTCACCGGTCCAACCGGGGCTCGCTCCTAGGCTCGGCTCGTGATGGGCACCAGGCTCGGGAGGCTCTCGGTGGGCGTGGCCTTGGGACTCATGGCTACCGCCTGCACCCCGGGGTCGCCGTCGACGACGGTGGCGCCTTCGACGTCGACGATGGTCACGCCGACGACCACCGGGGCTCCACCGGCCGCCGTCGAGCCGGACGAGCTCGTCGTCTTCCCCGACCCCGTGGGACCGGGGGAGCGGCTGGAGCTGTGCACGGGTG
>DRQR01000074.1 GCA_011371355.1 Actinomycetota bacterium | reverse complement strand
CCTCGGCCTCGACGAGGAGGACCTCCGAGCGGAGATCCGCAAGACCGTCCTCCACGAGATCGCCCACCACCTCGGCATCGACGACGCCCGGCTCCACGAACTCGGCTGGGACTAGTCCCTCCTCGGGTGCCGAGAATGGCGCCGCCGTGCCCTAATGGCCCCCGGGACCCCGCCGATAGGAACTCCATGGACGCCTACCACGATCCCTACCGGCGCTGCGAGCAGGTCTGCACCCACGACCTGTCCGCCGGGGTGCTCGTCACCGATCTCCTGTCGGGGCGCGGGCCGTACCCGGAGACCCACCCCCTCCTCCGGTTCGGCGCCCCCGCCGAGGTGATCCGCCCCGAACGGCAGCCCGAACGGGTCGCCCTCGCCGGCTGACGACGCCTCCTCGCCCCGTCCCGTACACTCGGGACGAACGACGGCGAGGAGGAGGACCGTGGACGAGCTCATCCGTCAGATCCAAGAACGCACCGGCCTGTCTCCCGAGAAGGCCACCGAGGTCGTCGGCGTCGTGCTCGACCATCTCCGCTCCGTGCTCCCCGACGGCGTCGTCGACCAGCTCGTCGGTGGTGCCCTGGGTGCGGCCGGCACGGCATCGGAGCTCACCGAGGGCATCGTGGACGCGGCGAAGGGGCTCCTCGGAGGGCTCACCGGCGACGCCGACTGACCGGTGGGGCGCCACCACCCGCTCCCCCACGAGCCCGACTGGCCCGACGAGGCGGGTCCCTTCGTCTTCCTCCTCGATGCGGCCACCCGCCTCGAACGGGAGCTCCTCGAGGACTGGATCGAGCGTCGGCGACCCGACGACGAGACGATCGTCCACCGGATCCCGATCCCCCCGGCTCGGCGCCGTCGGCGTCGAGCTCGCGTCGATCCCCGGCTCGCCGCTCGTCTCGAAGCTCCCGACGACCCGCTCCTCGTACCCCTCCGGGTCGTCTGGCTCGCCCCCGAGCGCGACGGGCGGCGCCGGCTCACCCTGCGGGACGTGCTCCTTCCCGGGGATCCCCGCGACCCCGATCCGCTCCGCCAACGCTGGATCCTCGCCGCCCATCCCAATCGGGTCCGGGTCGTCCTCGGCGAGCCCGCCCGTGCCCACGAGCTGCGCCGCCGTTGGCAGGATCCCCACGGCCGGGGGCCGGTGGACGGCACGAGCTTCGCCGAGTTCGTGGCCCTCCGGGCCTGGCTCTCCCTCGAACGGGCCGAGCGGGCCCTGCGCGGGAACCGCTACAAGGTCCCGAAGTTCCTCCGGGAGGACCTCTACTGGTCCCGGGGCTTCCAGCAGGGTGTCGCCCGACTCGCCCTCGAGCATCGGGAGAAGCTCGAGCGGATGCAACAGCGGACCTGGCGCTACCTCAAGGAGATCGCCGCCACCCACTCGCCCTACGTCATCGACATCGTCGCCGGGTTCACCGGCTGGCTCATCTCCCGGGCCTACCGGGCCCTCGACTATTCCCCCGCCGAGCTCCGGAGCGTCTACGAGGCCGCCACCGACAAGCCCATCGTCTTCTTGCCCTCCCACAAGTCGAACTTCGACCACCTCGTCCTCCAATACGTGCTCTACGAGAACGAGTACCCGCCGAACCACACCGCCGGCGGGATCAACATGAACTTCTTCCCCGTCGGGCCCTTCCTGCGGCGCTCGGGGATCTTCTTCATCCGGCGCGAGTTCAAGGACGACGAGCCCTACAAGTTCGTGCTCCGCCAGTACCTCACCTACCTCCTCGAGAAGCGGTTCCCCCTCGAGTGGTACATCGAGGGAGGGCGATCCCGATCGGGCAAGCTCCGGGAGCCCCGCCTCGGCCTCCTCGCCTACGTCGTCGACGCCTACGTCCAGGGATTCGTCGACGACGTCGTGTTCGTCCCGGTGTCGATCGCCTACGACCAGATCGCCGACATCGCCTCCTACGCCGCCGAGCAGCGCGGCGCGGCGAAGGAGAAGGAGAGCTTCGCCTGGATGCTGCGCACGGTCCGGTCGCTCCAGCGCCGCCAGGGCGACATCTACGTCCGGTGGGGCGAGCCCCTCTCCCTCGCCGAGCGCCTCGCCCAGGGCACCGACCTGTCGACGGAACGGGGACGCCTCGTGGTGCCCAAGCTCGCGTTCGAGATCGCCACCCGCATCAACGCCGCGACCCCGATCACGCCGATCAGCCTCGTCGCCGCGGCGCTCCTCCGCCACAGCCCCCGGGCCGTCGACGTCGAGGGGGTCCTCGCCACCCTCGAGCCCTTCCTCGACTACGTCAAACGCCGCGAACTCCCGACCACCGTGCCGCTCACCCTGGACACTCCCGAACGGGTCCGCGACGCCCTCGACGCCCTCGCCGCCAACGGGATCGTCCGCCGCCACGAGAGCGTGGCCAGCGTCGTCTACGCGGTGGGGCCCGAGCAGCACCTCGCCGCGGCCTACTACCGGAACACGATCATCCACTTCTTCGTCACCGCGGCGATCGCCGAGGTCGCCCTCGTGGGCGTCCTCCGGGAAGGGACGCCCGGCTGGAGCGAGTTCGCCCAGGAGGCCTTCGCGCTCCGGG
>DRQR01000073.1 GCA_011371355.1 Actinomycetota bacterium | reverse complement strand
GCCGGGTCGTGCTCGGGGTGGTCGACCTCGATGCCCACGAGTCCCACCTCGGCGAGGCTGCGAAACAGATCGGCGTAGCCGGCGCGGTTCGCCGAGATCGTGGAGGGATGGGCCACCGCGGCGACCGCGCCGGAGGCCGCGGCGAGTTCGATCGCCTCGACGGCTTCGAGGCGCCGCCGTTCGACGTAGGCAGGGCCGCCGTCGCGGAGGAGCGCGGCGAAGGCCGCCGATCGGTCGGGGAACCAGCCTCGGGCGACGAGCGCGTCGGCGATGTGGGGCCGCCCCACGGCGTCTCCCTTCGCCTGGGCGAGCACCTCGTCGAGTTCGAGGGGATAGCCGAGCGCGGCGAGACGTCGCAGGATCTCGACGTTGCGCTCGGAGCGGCCGGCGCGCAGCTCGGCGAGGCGGCGCTGCAGGGGTCCGTCGTCGGGTTCGAGGAAGTAGACGAGGAGATGGAGCTTCGCCTCCCCGTGGCGGACGGAGAGCTCGACGCCGGGAACGAGCTCCACGCCGACCGCCGCCGCGGCCCGGGTGGCCTCGGGGATCCCGGCGAGGGTGTCGTGGTCGGTGAGCGCCACCGCCGACAGGCCGGCCTCCGCCGCGAGCCGAGGGATCGCCTCGGGAGGGTCGGTGCCGTCCGAGGCCGCAGAATGGGTGTGGAGATCGATCACCGGCCGAACAGCCACGTGGCGGCGAGGAGCACCCCGGCGAACACGATCCCGTAGGTCGCCACCCGCCGGACCACCGCGAGGGCCTCCTGTCGGCGCCGACGTCGGGCCTCCTCGGCCCGGCGGCGTTCCCGGTTCGCCCGCTGGCGCTCCCGCTTCGCCGTTGCCATGGTGTCAGGTTACCGCGCCCCGCGGCGCCATACGGCTCCTACACTGCCGCGGCGATGGCCCTCGTGGTGCAGAAGTTCGGCGGGACGTCGGTCGGCGACGCGGAGCGGATCGCGAACGTGGCCCGCCGGGTGGTGGACCGGCATCGACGCGGCGACGACGTCGTCGTGGTCGTCAGCGCCATGGGCGACACCACCGACGAGCTCCTCGCCCTGGCGAGCGCCGTCTCCCGCGATCCCCATCCTCGGGAGCTCGACATGCTCCTCACCGCGGGAGAGCGGATCTCCATGGCCCTCGTGGCCATGGCCATCGAGGACCTCGGAGTCCCGGCGATGAGCCTCACGGGGTCCCAGGCGGGCATCCTCACCACCGCCGACCACGGCCAGGCGGCGATCGTCGACATCCGCGGCGACCGGGTCCGGGCGGGACTCGCCGAGGGCAAGGTGGTGATCGTCGCCGGCTTCCAGGGCGTCGATCCACACTCGAAGGACGTCACCACCCTGGGCCGGGGCGGCTCCGACGCCACGGCGGTCGCCCTCGCCGCGGCGTTGGGCGCCGACGAGTGCGAGATCTTCACCGACGTCGACGGTGTGTTCACCGCCGATCCCCGCATCGTCCCCGAGGCCCGGAAGCTCCCCGAGATCTCCTTCGAGGAGATGCTCGAACTCGCCGGGGCCGGTGCGGGGGTCCTCATGGCCCGCAGCGTGGAGTTCGGCAGGAGGTACGGTATCCCCATCCACGTCCGCTCGTCGTTCCACGACGGGGAGGGGACGTGGGTGAAGGAGGACACGATGGAAGCAGCGATCATCCGCGGTGTCGCCCACGACACGAAGGAGGCGAAGGTCACCGTCCACGGCGTACCCGACGAGCCCGGCATCGCCGCCCGGCTCTTCGAGCCCCTCGCCGAGGCCGGGATCAACGTGGACATGATCGTCCAGAACGTCTCGATCCGGGGCGTCACCGACATCTCGTTCACCGTCCCGAAGGCGTCGACGCAGCGGGCCCGTGCCGTCGCCGACGAGGTGGCCCAGGCCATCGGCGCCGCCGGCGTCGACATCGACGAGGACATCGCGAAGGTGTCCCTGGTGGGCGCGGGGATGAAGTCCGAGTCGGGGATCGCCGCGAAGATGTTCCGCATCCTCGCCGACCACGGGATCAACATCGAGATGATCTCCACGTCGCCGATCCGGATCTCCTGTGTGGTCCGCGGCGGTCAGGTCGTCGAGGCCGTCAGGAGCCTCCACGAGGGATTCGGCCTCGCCGAGTCCGCCCCCATCGGAGCCGCCGCCGATGCGTGAGCCCATCGTCGCCGTCGTCGGGGCCACCGGTGCGGTGGGACGCACGATGCTGCGGGTGCTCGAGGAACGGGACTTCCCGGTGGGCGGGCTCCGGCTCTTCGCCTCGCGCCGCTCGGCGGGGAAGGTGGTAGCCACCCGATGGGGGGACGTCGTCGTCGAGGAGCTCGCCGAGGCGGATCCCGCCGGGATCGACCTCGCCCTCTTCTCCGCGGGCGGGGACCGATCCCGGGCCCACGCCCCGCGATTCGCCGAGGCGGGGGCGGTGGTCATCGACAACTCCTCGGCGTTCCGGATGGATCCCGACGTACCCCTCGTCGTCGCCGGGGTCAACGACGCGGCGATCGAGCATCGGCCCCGGGGCATCGTGGCGAATCCCAACTGCACCACGATGGTGCTGCTCATGGCCGTCGCCCCCCTCCACCGGGCCGCCGGCCTGCGCCGGATGTTCGCGACCTCCTACCAGGCGGTGTCGGGCACCGGTCGGGCGGCGATCGAGGCCCTCCACCGGGAATGCGAGCTCCTCGGCTCCGACCCGGAGGCCCTCGTCGAGGGCGGTTGGAAGGATCCCGGCGAGGGGGTGTATCGGCGGCCGATCGGCTTCAACGTCGTTCCCCTCGCCGGCACGCCCGGGGAGGCGGGCTACACCGACGAGGAGTGGAAGCTCGTCCGCGAGACCAGGAAGATCCTCGACGCGCCCGACGTCGTGGTCGAACCCACGTGCGTTCGCGTGCCGACCGTCGTGGGCCACGGCATCGCCGCCGCGGTCTGGTTCGACCGGCCGGTGGGCGTCGACGAGGCCGCGGAGCTCATCGACTCGGCCGACGGCGTGGAGCTCTGGGACGACGAGCGGCTCCCCACTCCCCTCGACTCGGCGGGCCGGGACGAGGTCCTCGTCGGCCGGCTGCGTGCGACCCACGAACCCGGAGGCATCGCCCTGTGGGTGGTGGGGGACAACCTCCGCAAGGGAGCCGCCCTCAACGCGGTGCAGCTCGCCGAGCTCGTCGTCGCCTGACGCGGACGGAGCCGGCGGCGTGCCGCCGGCTCCGGTCGGGACGGCCGGATTCGAACCGGCGACCTCATCGTCCCGAACGATGCGCGCTACCAAACTGCGCCACGTCCCGGTCGAGCACCGATTGTACCGCCTCGGCGCCTCCTCTCCACCCGGAGCCGGTTGATCCGGTTGCGATCCATGTCGAGGACGACGAGCCGCAGCCGATCGACCACCACCTCGTCGCCGGGGTCGGGAACTCGACCGGCGAGGGCCATGAAGAGTCCGGCCACCGTGGCGTAGGGCCCGTCGGGGATCGAGGTGGCGGTGACCCGGGCGAGCTCCTCGACGGGGAGCCGCCCATCGGCCACCCAGGCGTCGGCGTCGACGGGGACGATCGCCGGAGCGCCGGGGTCGTACTCGTCCTGGAGCTCCCCGACGAGTTCGGCGAGGAGGTCCTTGGCGGTGATGAGTCCCTCGACGCCTCCGTGTTCGTCGAGGACGATGGCGATCGCCGAGCGGCGTCGGCGGATGTCCTGGAGCGCGGAGAGGATCGTCGTCGACTCCGGCAGTTCGATGGGCCGCCGGAGGAGGCGGTCGATCTCGGCGGGGGTCGGCTCGTCGGCGAGACGGAGGAGATCCTTGACGTAGAGCATGCCGACGAGGGTGTCGAGGTCCTCGTCGACGACCGGGTAGCGGGAGTGGCCGGTCTCGGCCACCGCCTGGCGCACCGCGTCCATGGTCACCGGTCTCGTCAGGGCGACGATGTCGACGCGCGGCGTCATGACCTCCCGGATCGGCCGGTCGGCGAGGGAGAAGAGGGCGTCGATGATCTCCCGCTCGACCTCTTCGATCTCCCCACCTCGTTCGCCGAGCTCGGCGAGGGCGCGGATGTCGTCCTCGGTGACCGGGTTCGTCTCCTCCTCTCCACGGACGCCGACGAGACCGAGCAGGCCCCGGGTGATCCCGGCGAACACGCGGGCGACCGGAGAGAGCACCCTCGAGAGCCGGAGGATCGTGGGCGCCACGACGAGGGCGTACTGCTCCGGGTAGCGGGCGGCGAGGGTCTTCGGCGTGATCTCGCCGAAGACGAGGAGGATCGCGGTCACCACGCCGGTCGCCACCCAGGGTCCCCAGTCCTCGCCCACCAGCTCGATGAACAAGGTGGTCGCCACCGCCGCGGCGAGCACGTTGACGAGGTTGTTCGCCACGAGCAGGGTCGACAGCATCCGGTCGGGCTCGGCGCGGAGGATCCGGACCGCCCGGCCTCGGCGGGAACGCTCGGCGAGGCGATGCACCCGCTCCTGGGGGATGCCGATGAGGGCGGTCTCCGAGCCGGAGACGAAGCCGGAGGCGACCGTGCAGACGGCGAGGATGCCGAGGTAGGCGAGTTGGGTGGGGGTCATGGGGCCGGGGCCGCGCTCACGGCACCGTGACGCCGATCGAGGCCAGGGCCCGACGGAGCTCGTGCGCCTCGATCGGCTTCGAGGCCCAGGCGGCCGCGCCGGCGCGGCGGGCGAGGAAGGCGTCGGCGTGCCGGTCGAGGAGGAGCACGACGGGGATCGAGCCGTTCGTCGCCTCGAGGTCCCGGAAGTCGCGGGTGACGGCCATGCCACCCATCGAGCGGATCTGGAGGTCGACGACCGCGGCGTCGACCCCGAGGGTGGCGGCACGTTCGGCGGCGTTCGTCGGATCGTCGTGATCGACGAGCTCGACGCCGGGCAGCGAGAGCGCGGCGTGGACCTCGTTGCGAACCCAGGGGTCGTCGGCGACGACGAGGATGCGCGGCATGGTGGGAGAGAGGTTATCAGCGTCACGGTCCGCCTCCACGTCGCCCACCGATGGGCTCGCCGAGACTCGTCGGGTTCCGTCTTCGCCGTGCGCGCCGATACCATCGCCGCCATGTTCCGTCGCCTCCTCGCGGGGACGCTCCTCGCCGTCTCGATCCTCGCCCCGGCACTCGCCGCCGAGGACGTCGGCGCGCGGCCGGTCTTCGCCGTCGTCGACGTCACCGACCCCCTCGACGACCGGATCTACGACTACCTCGAGTCGGTGATCGCCGACCCCACGGTGGCGGCGGTGATCTTGAAGATCGACAGCCCGGCCATGGCGTCGGGGGACCCGACCCAGCTCTTCGCGGCGATCCTGGAGGCGCCCCGGCCGGTCGTCGCCTGGGTGGGTCCCGATCCGGCGGTCGCCCACGGGGGGGCGGCGGCGCTCCTCAACCTCGCCCACGTGGGCGCGGCGGCGCCGGGGGTGGAGCTCGGCCATCTCGAGCCCACCGTCGTGACCGGCGACGTCGCGGTCCCCTTCCGCGGGGACCACGGCGACCCCGAGCAGGCCCTCGCCTCCGCCGAGCGTCTCCGGCGGAGCTCGGTCGAGGTGGGGGCCGACCCCATCCCGGGCTACGTCGACCTCGTCGTCCCGACCCTCGGCCAGCTCGTCGTCGGGCTCGACGGTCGCGAGGTGACGGTCGCGGGGAAGCCCTTCGTGTTCTCCACCGCGACGACGATCACCGACGAGGAGGGGACCACCGCGACGGTCCCGACGGTGGAGGTGCGGTTCCACAAACCGGGGTTGTGGACGAGGTTCCTGAGGTTGGCGGCCCGTCCCGAGACCTCCTTCTTCTTCCTCGTCGCCGGTCTCGCGGTCGCCGTCTTCGAGTTCTACGCGGCCGGGGTGGGGATCTCGGCGGCGGTCGCGGCGGTGTCGCTGTTCCTCGCCGGCTACGGACTGTCGATCCTCCCGGTGCGGCCCTGGGCCGTCGCCCTCGTCGCCGCCGCCACGCTGCTCTACGTCTGGGACTTCCAACGCAACGACCTCGGACTCCGGTCCGCCCTCGCCACCGCGGGGCTCGTGGTCGCCGGGGTGGCCTGGACCGACGCCGCGCCGCAGTTCGGACCCAATCCCTGGGTCGTGCTCGTCGTGGTGGTGGGGACCGCCCTCTTCTACGGGATGGCCCTGACCACCGTGGCCCGGTCCCGGCTCTCCACGCCGACGATCGGCAGGGAGCATCTCGTGGGCCGACCGGGTCGGGCGGTGACGCCCCTCGACCCCGAGGGGATCGTCGAGATCGACGGGGCGAGGTGGAGGGCTCGCACCCACCGGTCGGCGAGCTTCGCCGAGGGGGACCCGGTGGAGGTCCTCGCCGTCGACGGCGTCGTCCTCGAGGTCGGGCCTCCGCTCGCGAAGGGCTAGCGAATCTTCCAGGATCTTCCTTGCGGCTCGGGTGGTGTACCGGTAGGTTCTCTCCGCTGGAGTCGACCCGGGAGGAGACGAATCGTGTCGTCCGTCGATCGCTCGTGGCAGCCCATCGCCCTGTGCCGAGGCAACAACTCCCACCTGTTCTTCCCACCGAGCACGTCGGAGCGAAAGGACGAGCGAACGCGACGCGAGGAGCGGGCGAAGTCGATCTGTCGGGTCTGTCCGGTGATCCGGGAGTGCCTCGACTACGCCCTCTCCATCAACGAGCCCTACGGGATCTGGGGTGGGCTCACCGAGGCGGAGCGTCGCCAGCTCGTGGCGGCCCGGGCCGGCTGAGCCGACGCAGGTCGCCGTCCCGGCGGGTCCATCCTTCGGCGTCGAGCCATTCGAGGAGAGGCACGGCTTGCCGGCGAGCCAAGCCGAAGTGCCGCCGAAACTCCGACACCGTGAACCCGTCGGGTAGCTCCCCGAGGCGGGAGACGATCTCGTCGAGCTGCCGCGGGAGGTAGGCGAGATCGTCGCCGACCACGACGAGCTCCCCGGCCCGGACCTGGGCGTGGAGGAGCTCGTCGGGCAGCCCCAGACTCGACACTCGGGGCACGGCGAGGGACTCGCCGAGTCGGGCGACGGCCTCCTCCCAACGCCGGCGATCGGCATCGGCCAGGCGAGGGGAGAACTCGGCCAACCGCACCGACGCCCCGTCGTCGACGAGGTCGGTCTCGGCGACCACGGCGTCGACGAGCCGGGCCGACACCCCGAGGCGGGAGGCCAGCTCGGCCTTGGGGATCCCGGGACGGAGCGGGTACCGCTCGTGGAAGGCGGCGACGAGCTCCCTCGCCTCGGCCCGGATCCGGCGGGTCGTCTCCTCGGCGACGACGAGCTCGCCGACGACCACCGCGTCCTCGGGGAGGGCCCCGGCGGCGGCGTCGAGGACGGTCCGCTCGAGGCTCCCGTGCGCCCGCACCAAGGCCGCGGCGCGGTCCCGTGGGTCGTCGAGCGCCTCGACGAGCTCCCGCCAGGCCTCCTCGTCGACGGGCACGCCGAGGGGATCGACGACCCGACCTCCCCCGACGACGGCCCGTCGACCGGTCTCCCGCACCACGAACCGGTCCCCGATCCGGAGGGGGAGTTCCTCGTCGGCGTCGATCCTCGCCCGGATCGGGGGACCCGCCGAGAGGATCCGCAGCCGGACGGGGAAGGCGCCGGTGCCGAGGTGGAGGTGGTACGCGCCGCGGTCGGTCGGTGGATCCACCGACCGCACCCCTCGCAGGACCGCGGCGAAACGTCGGGCGGGCACCGTCGCCCCCGGCGCGGTGAGCAGCATGCCCCGTCGCAGGTCCTCGACCCCCTCGCCGACGACGTCGAGGGCCACCCGGTTCCCCGGTAGGACCTCGGCGACGGGCCGCTCGTGTCGATGGAGGCCCCGGATGCGAAGCCTCGGGCCGCGCGGGGCGACGACGAGCTCGTCGCCGACCCGGAGCCCCCCTTCGGCGAGGGTGCCGGTGACGACGACTCCGGCCCCGCGGATCGTGAAGGCCCGGTCGATCCAGAGTCGAGGACGCCCCCCGTCTCGGGGCTCCCCGGCGGCGGCGAGGGCCGTGCCGAGGGCCTCGGCGAGGACGTCGAGGCCCTCCCCGGTCACGCCGGAGACCGGGATCACCGGCCAGCCCTCGAGACTCGTTCCGGCGATCTGCTCCTCCACCTCGAGGACGGCGAGCTCGAGCAGGTCGTCGTCCACGAGGTCCACCCGGGTCAGGGCGACGACGCCGTGGGAGACGTCGAGGAGGTCGAGCACCGCGAGGTGCTCTTCGCTCTGGGGCATCCATCCCTCGTCGGC
>DRQR01000072.1 GCA_011371355.1 Actinomycetota bacterium | reverse complement strand
TTGACGAGCGTCGAGACGGGGTGTTCGGCGAGGGCGTCGTCGGGATAGGGCCGAGACAGGAGGCGCTTCAGCGTGTCGGTGTCGTCGTAGTCGGGGTCGAGCCAGCGGTCCCACAGTTCCTCGGGGACGATCACCGGCATCCGGTCGTGGAGCCGTCCCACGAGCCGGTTCGGTGGGCCGGTGACGATCGTGCAGGAGTGGAGACGAGCACCCGTCTCCGGGTTCGTCCACGACGACCAGAGGCCCGCCAGGGGCAGGGGATCGTCCGTCGAGGCGTGGACGAAGTGAGGGAGCTTGCCGTCGGGTCGCCGCTCCCACTCGTAGAACCCGTCTGCGGGGACGAGGCAACGGCGGCGGCGGAACGCGGATCGGAACATCGGCTTCGTGTCGAGGGTCTCGAGGCGGGCGTTGATCGTCCGGTAGCCGATCTTGGGATCCTTCGCCCACGACGGGATGAACCCCCACCGGAAGGTGCCGAGGAGGCGGTTGTCGTCGTGCTCGGCGACCGAGTAGACGTCGGTGCCCGGCGCCACGTTCCACCGGGGCGGGAGGGGATCGGTGGCGATCCGATCGACGTGGAAGTAGTCGGCGTAGATCTCCACCTCGCGGGCTTGGACGATGCGTCCGCACATGGGGTCATGGTACGGGGCGCGTCGTCGTCGACGTCCGTAGGGGTTCAGCCGGGGTACGTTCCCGCCGATGAGACCTGCGATGCCGGCCGCCATCGAGTTCCACCGCGTCACGAAGACCTTCGGGTCGGTGGCGGCACTCACCGACCTCGACTTCGTCGCCCCGACGGGCTCGGTGACCGTGCTGCTCGGCCCGAACGGCGCCGGCAAGACCACGACGGTGCGGCTGACCACCGGGGCCCTGAAGGCGGACGGGGGGTCGGTGCGGGTCCTGGGCCTCGATCCCGCCGACGACGACGAGGGCCTCCGGGTGCGGTCCCGATGCGGCGTCGTACCTCCCAAGCCCGCGTTCTACGACCAGCTCACCGGGTGGGAGAACCTCGAGTTCGCCACCCGGATCTTCGACGCCGAGCCGGAGGCGGCCCGGCGAGCCGCTCGCCGGTTCGGGATCGACCATGCCCTCGACCAGGAAGTCGGCGGCTACTCGACGGGCATGCGGACCCGTCTCGCCCTGGCCCGGGCGGTCGTCCACGACCCCGAGATCCTCCTCCTCGACGAACCCACCGCCGGACTCGACCCGGAGTCCTCCCGCGCCGTCCTCGAGCTCATCGCCGAGCTGGCGGGTCGGGGACGGACGATCGTCATGTGCACCCATCTCCTCCACGAGGCCGAGGGCATCGCCGACCAGGTCGTGCTCATGGACGGGGGAACGGCCCGAGCCGCCGGGCACCCCGACGAGCTCGCGGCGCGGTACATGCCGGATCCCGTCGTCGTCTTCGACGCCGAGGATCGGGAACGTCTCGACGTGGTCGCGACCCTCCCGGGGGTTCGTGCGGTCGAACGGAACGGAGGACCGGTCCACGTCACCTTCACCGATCTCGGAGTCCTCCCCGACGTCGTCGCCGACCTCGTCCGCCGCGGGGTGCGCCTCACCCGGGTCGAGCCGCTCGTCCCCACCCTCGAGGAGCTCTACTTCCGGATGCAGCGGACCCACCGGGAGGAGGCGCCGTGAGGTGGCGGCACGTCCGGGCCGTCGCCGCCGCCGACCTGCGGCGGCTCCTGAAGAGCCGCGACTACCTCGTGCCGTTGACGATCCTCGCCGGCATCTTCTTCGTGGCCGTACCCGGCGTCATGCTCCCCCTCATCGGTGCCGCCGAGCGGAGCCCGGTGATGGCCCAGGTGGGCGAGATCATCGGCACGTTGCCCGAGTCGGTCCGAGCGAACATCGCCGGGGACACCCCCGCGGTCCGGACCGCCTACGCCTTCGCGGTGTACCTGCTCGCCCCGATCGCCATCGTGGTTCCCCTGACGATCGCCGCCGCGGTGGGCGCGAACACGATCGTCGGCGAGCGGGAGCGCGGCACCGGCGAGTTCCTCGCCCACAGTCCCCTCACCGTCGGCGAGATCTACACCGGGAAGCTCCTCGCCAGCCTCGTCCCCGGCTACGTGGCGACCGCGGTGGGCTTCGGCCTCTACTCCCTCATCGTGAACCTCACGGTGGGTCGCAGCCTCGGGGCGTGGTTCTTCCCCACGACCGGCTGGTGGTTCCTCATCGTCTGGGTGGTCCCGCCCTTCATCGCCATCGCGCTCGGGATCATCCTCCGCCTCTCCGCACGGGTGCGCTCGGCCGCCGCCGCCCAGCAGGCGTCGACCCTCGTGACGCTCCCGGTGATCGTGGCCTCCTACGCGATCGCCTCCGGCCTCGTCTTCAGCCCGGCGACCTCCGCGCTCCTCGTGGGGACGGTCGCCTGGATCGTCGCCGCCCTCGTGCTGAGGTCGGGCGCCCGCGCCGTGCGTCGGGAACGACTCCTCGGGGTCGCGGCGGACACCTGACCGCCGGGCTCCGGCCCCCCGGTGCGGCGGGGTCGGCCCGTCGCATCCCGATCCGCCGAATCCGGACCGGCGTCACCTGCCGTCGCCCGCCGGGAGCCTCGACGCGCCGACCGCCCCGGGTCGGGGACACCCGGGGCGGTCGGGCCTCGCGGCGCGGAGGCGAGGTGCTCAGTCGTCGTCGTGGTCGTCGTCGTCGTGATCGTCGTCGTCGTCGTGATCGTCGTCGTCGTCGTGATCGTCGTCGTCGTCGTGATCGTCGTCGGACGAGCCATGGTCGTCGCTCGAGGAGCCATGGTCGTCCGCCCGGTCGTCGTCGTCCTGCTCGGCCTCGACCTTCACCTTGAGGCGGCCGTGCTCGAACTCGACCTCGACCTCGACCTTGGCGGAGCCGTTCCGGAACTCGACCTTGAGCTCGTTGGGGTGCTCCGAGTACCAGTCGGCGGTCCAGCCGTCGGCGGGATCGATCGACACGATGCTGACCGTGCCGTCGCTGACCTCGACGGTGACGGTCCCGGCGACACCGGCGTCGATGACCTTCACGCCGTCCTCGCTCGGGGGCGTCGCGTCGTGGTCGACCTCGACCTTGACCTTGATCTCGCCGTGCTCGAGCTCGGCTTCGAACTCGATCTTCCGGGTGCCGTCACGGAAGTAGACCTTCACCTCGTAGCCGGCGGAGTCGACGACCTCGAAGGTCCAACCGTCGGCGGGAGCCACGGCCACGACGGTGAGCGTCGAGCCGTCCGAGGAGATCGTCACGGTTCCGGCATCGCCGGCCTCGTAGACGAACTCGCCGGTGGAAGGCGTCGTCGTCGAGGTGGTGGTGGCCATCGACGTCGACGTCGTGTCCGCCATCGACGTCGACGTGGTATCCGCCATCGACGTCGACGTCGTGTCCGCCATCGACGTCGACGTGGTATCCGCCATCGACGTCGACGTGGTATCCGCCATCGACGTCGAGGTCGTGTCCGCCATCGACGTCGAGGTCGACGCGGGCGAAGATCCGATCGGGCCGACGAGCGCCGAGGCGACGCCGGCGAAGAGGAGGACCGCCAGCGAGACCGCTGCGATCGATACGGTGCGCTTGTACATGAGGCTGCTCCTTGGGTAGCCGATGCCCACAGGATGCCCCGAGCTGGGTTAGGACAACCTCTCGGCTCGGTTAAGCGTCGCCTAAGTCGCGCGAACCGTTCCTCGCCCCCTGCCGTATCCCAGGCGACGTTCCCGAAGGGAGGAGACCCCATGACGAGGAAGCGCATCCTGCTGGCGTTGGCCGTCGGCCTCGTGGCGGCGGCCTGCGGCGGAGCCGGAACACCCACCACCACGGCGCCACCGGCCACGACGACCACGCAGCCGCCGACGGCCACCACGACGGAGCCGCCCGGTCCGCCCCGAGGGCCGGCGGCGGTCGAAGCCGACGATCAGGAAGGCGACGGGACGGCGATCGTCGTCGCCCGGGTCGAGCTCCCCGCACCCGGCTTCATCGCCGTCCACGCCGACGCCGACGGTGCCCCCGGCCCCGTCATCGGCCACTCCGACCTGCTCCCCGCAGGCGAGAGCACCGACGTCGTCGTCACCCTCGACGA
>DRQR01000071.1 GCA_011371355.1 Actinomycetota bacterium | reverse complement strand
TGGCCGGGGACGAGGTCGTCGTCCACGGCCTGTCGTTCTCCATCGAAGACGACTCCGCCCTCGTCGTCGACGCGCGGGCGAAGGCCTTCGAGGAGGCCCGGGCGAAGGCCGAGCAGCTCGCCTCCCTCGCCGGGGTCGAGCTCGGCGCGCCGATCTCGATCGTCGAGTCGTCGTCCCGGGTGCCCGTGCCCTTCGCGGGCGAGCTCCGCGCTCTGGCCGAGGCCGACGTCACCACCCCGATCGAGCCCGGAGCGCAGGAGGTCGTCGTGACCGTCACCGTTCGGTTCGGGATCCGCGGTTAGACGAACGTCGCCGAGGCTTGCTCCGCGGCGGCGATCTCGGCCTCGAGGAGCTCCTTGTAGGGGAAGAAGTCGACTTCGATCGTGTGCCGAGGCGACGCGACGAACCGCCGACGCAGCTCCGCCTCGTCTTCGGCGATCGCGGCGGCCATCTCCTCTCGGGAAGGCAGCGGCGCCCCCCGGAGCAACCGAGCCACCCACTCGGCCTGGAGCTCGGCGAGGGGCATGAGCGCACCGATGGGCTGGATGAGGCCGATGAAGTAGAGGCCGGGGAGGTCGGGATGCACGACCTTCCGATACAGCCCGATCCGGTTGTCGGGGGCGGAGACGAGCTCCGGATCGAAGAAGGGGAACGAGATCCGATACCCGGTGGCGTAGATCACGAGGTCCGCCTCGACGTCCTCCCCGTCGGCGAATCGCACCGTGTTCCCGTCGTAGCCGACGATCGCGCCGCGGACTTCGATGTCGCCGCTGCGCACGAGGCCGAGGAGGTCCTGGGAGAGGGTCGGATGTTCGGCGAGGAGCGGATGATCGGGTTCGGGGAACCCGTACTTCGACTGTCGCCCTCGGGCCAGTCGCAGGAGGAGACCGTAGATGGCCCGCTGCCAAGGGAGGGGGAGCTTCGACCCGAGGGGGGTGACGAAGCGGTCCACGGGGCGGCCGAAGACGTAGCGGGGGATCACGTGGGCGCCCCGACGGGTCGCGATCACCACCCGGTCGGCGTGCCAGCTCAGCTCGCAGGCGATGTCCGCCGCCGAGTTCCCGGCGCCGAGGACGACGACCCGCTTCCCGATGGCGAGGTCGGGCGTGCGGTAGTCGCGGGAGTGGATGATCTCACCGCCGAACTCGCCGGGGATGTCGGGCCAGCGAGGATCCCAGTGGTGTCCGTTGGCGACGAGCACCGCTCGATACAGCCTGCGTTCCTCCGTGCCGTCGTCGAGGTTCCGGATCGTCACCTCCCAGCCGTCCTCGTGGGGTTCCACCCGACGGACCTGGGTCCGGAAGGAGATCCAACGACGGAGATCGAAGCGGTGGGCGTAGCGCTCGAGGTACTCGAGCACCTGGGTGTGGTGGAGGTACGGCGGCCAGTGTCGGGGCATGGGGAAGTCGGAGAAGGCCATTCGCTCCTTCGACGTGTCGACGTGGAGCGACGCATAGGCGGCAGCGCGGCCGTTGTCGTTGCCGTAGCGCCAGATCCCGCCGAGGTTCGAGCCGAGTTCGAAGGCCTCCACGTCGATGCCGTGGGATCGGAGCACCTTCACCGACACGAGCCCGCAGGGACCCGCGCCGATCACGCAGACGGGCAGCTCCTCCATGGCCCGGAGTCTCCCACACCCGGCGGCCTCCTCGTGGATCTCAGACCGTGAAGGCGAGCCGCTCCGCCCGATGGACCTCGACCGCCGCCCAGAGGAAGAGCGTCGCCCCGAGCATCTCCCCGTACTCCTCGGCGAATCCGAGCCCCTTCTCGGCCAGCGAGCCGGGCGGCACGAGGTTCGCGACCACCTCGAGGCCGACGGCCGACCCACCGTAGATCGCGGCGGCGGCGAGGAGCAGTCCGGCGATCCGGGGACGACTCCGGAGGTAGGGGTGGATCGCGGCGAGGGCGACGAGGGCGACGATCCCGACGATCGGCACCCACGCGAAGAACCACGGGCCGGTCCGCACTCCTTCGCCGACCCCGACCGCCGCGAGCCACCGGCCGAGCCGTTCGTGGAGCATCGCCACCTCGTCGAGCGACAGGAGGAGGAAGAGCCCCGGCACCGACCACAGGAGCGGGCGGACGCCGCCGTCCCGGATCACGAGCGGTGCGAAGACGAGGGCGATGGTGAAGAGCTGGACCGACGAGTACCAGGTCGGGACGTTGGACTCCTCCCCCACCTTGAAGAGCTGCCAGTGGAACCCGGCGAGGAAGGAGAGCACGGCGATCCCGGCGACGACGATCCCCGCGAGGCCGAAGACGACCACGATCGGGGGCACGACGCGACGGTCCAGCGGGGTCGTCTGAGCCATGGCGCCGATCCTAGGTCGGCTCGGGCGCCGTAGCGGACCCCGCGGCGGGGAGGTCGATGGTGACGACCGCTCCGCCGGCCGGGTCGTTCGCGGCCGAGATCGTCCCGCCGTGGGCGGCGACGAGCGCCCGGGCGATGGCGAGGCCGAGGCCGGTTCCCGGGCCGCTCCGTGCCGGATCGGCCCGGTAGAACCGGTCGAAGACCCGGCCGAGGGCCTCGGGTGGGAAGCCGGGTCCGGCGTCGGTCACCGCGACGACGACCCATCCGGGCCGATTCCGGATCGTCACCCGGATCGGCGGGGCGCCGTGCTTGGCGGCGTTGTCGACGAGGATCCGCAGGACCCGACCGAGGGCCTCCTCGTCGCCGACCACGCGCGGGGTTCCCTCCGCCTCCACGGCGACGGGGACGCCGAGTCGGCGTGCCTCCGCCGCCGCGAGCGCGGCGACGTCGACGGGGGCCCGGGGCCCCAGCCTGCCGGCCTCGCCGCGGGCGAGGGCGAGGAGGTCGTCGACGAGGGCGGACATCCGGTCGGCCTCGGCCTGGATGTCGGCGATGGCCTCGGCCCGGTCGTCGGGCGCCACATCGGGACGCTCGGCGAGGAAGCCGGCGTTCGATCGAATCGTCGTCAGGGGGCTCCGCAGCTCGTGGGAGGCGTCGGCGACGAAGCGCCGCTGCGCGTCGAGGGCGGCCGCGAGCTCGCGCTGGGATGCCTCGAGGCGGTCGAGCATGGTGTTGAAGCTCCGGGTGAGCCGACCGACCTCGTCCCGGGACGGGTTCGGGGGAAGCCGGCGACCGAGGTCGCCGGTGGCCCCGATCTCGTCGGTCGTGGCGACGAGCTCCCGAAGGGGCCGGAGGGCCCGACCGGCGACGAGCCAACCCGCCACGGCGGCGAGGAGGAGCGTCACCGTCCCCGAGATCCCGAGGAACACCATGATCCCCACGACGTCTCCGGCGATCGCGGCGGTGGGCTGGGCGACGACGGCGACGCCTCGAGCCCCGCCGGGGTTGCGCCATCGGGCGGCGACGAGCCCCACCTCGGTCCCGTCGAGGTGGGTGGTCGCCCAGCCCCCTTGCTCGGCGACGCGCACGGCGAGGTCGTGGAGCGGCGCCGGTTCGGTGAGCCGGCCGGTGGTGTAGCGCACGGACCCGTCGACGTCGAAGACGACGACGAAGGGCTCGGAGGACTCGGTGGGATCGACGAGGATCGGCGGCGTCGTGGGCACGAGACGGTCGGCTTCGGCCGCGGCGAGCCCCGCGACGACGTCGTCGAGGATCGTGGTGAGCCGTCGCTCCTGCTCCTCCGGAGCGGTTCCTCGCACGAGGGCGAGCAGGAGGAGGGAGAACACCACCACCGCGGCGGCGGTGACGGCAGTCCCGTAGAGGGCGGCCCGGGTTCGAACCGACACCCTCACGGCGCCCGTAGGACGTACCCGACCCCGCGGACCGTGTGGATGAGGCGCGGCTCTCCCGCCGCCTCCAGCTTCTGGCGAAGGTACCGGACGTAGACGTCGACGACGTTCGAGGTCGTCTCGACGTCGAGGCCCCAGACGTCCTCGAGGATCTGGATCCGGGTTCGGACGAGGCGCTGGTTGCGGACGAAGTGCTCGAGGAGCCGGAACTCCAACGCCGTGAGCTCCACCCGCCGATCGCCTCGGAAGACCTCCATCGCATCGACGTCGACGCGCAGGTCGCCGCAGCGGAGCACCCGACGGGTCGGTTCCTGGGTGGTGCGCCGCAAGAGCGTCTTCACCCGGGCGACGAGCTCCTCGTAGGCGAAGGGCTTCACGAGGTAGTCGTCGGCGCCGACCTCGAGCCCCTCGACCCGCTCGGGCACCGAGCTGCGAGCGGTGAGCATGAGGATCGGTACGTCGTCGCCCGCGGCCCGGATACGCCGACAGACCTCGATCCCGTCGATCTCGGGAAGCATGAGGTCGAGGACCACGAGGTCGGGCATACGGGCCCGTACGGCCCCGAGCCCGGCCCGACCGTCTGCGGCCACCTCCACCTCGTAGCCCTCGTAGCTCAGGGCACGGCGGACCGCCGCGGCGATTCGCGAGTCGTCCTCCACCACGAGGATGCGGGTGACCATGGCGTCATTGTGCCAGGGGAACGATGAGGGGACGATGAGCCCCGACCGGGCCCGGTGGTGCCTCGCCGGACGCCCCGGAGCCGGTCAGACGACGCCGAGGGCTCGGCCGACCCGCGTGAAGGCGGCCACCCCCCGATCGAGATCCTCCACCGCGTGCGCCGCCGACAGCATCACCCGGATCCGGGCCTTCCCTCGGGGAACGGTCGGGTAGGCGATCGCCTGGGCGAAGACGTGCTCCTCCTCGAAGAGCCGGCGGGAGAACTCCTGGGCGACGGCCTCGTCGCCGAGCATGACCGGGGTGATCGGCGTCTCGGAACGGCCGAGGTCGAAGCCCGCGGCGCGCATGGCCGCCTTGAACCGTTCGGCGTTCGCCCAGAGTCGATCGACGAGCTCGGTGGAACCCTCGAGGACGTCGACGGCGGCGAGGCAGGCGGCGACGTCGGGGGGCGTGGGCGCCGAGGAGAAGAGGAAGGGGCGTCCCCGCTGCCGCAACCAGTCGACGAGGACCTGCGAGCCGGCGACGTACCCACCCACGACCCCGAAGGCCTTCGACATCGTGCCGACCTCCACGTCGACCCGACCGTGGAGGCCGAAGTGGTCGACGATCCCCCTCCCGCCGCGACCGAGGACCCCCTCCCCGTGGGCGTCGTCGACCATGACGATGGCGTCGTAGGCGTCGGCAGCCTCGACGATCTCGTCGAGGGGAGCGACGTCGCCGTCCATGGAGAACACCCCGTCGGTGACGACGAGGATGCGCTCGGCGCCCTCGTCTCGGGCCGTGGCGAGCTCGGCCCGGAGGCCGTCGACGTCGAGGTGGGGGTAGATCTTCCGACGGGCTTTCGAGAGTCGTACCCCGTCGACGATCGAAGCGTGGTTGAGCTCGTCGGAGATGACGACGTCGTCGGGCCCGGTGAGGGCGGGGATCACCGCGAGGTTCGCGGTGAACCCGGACTGGAGGGTGAGCGCCGCCTCGACGCCCTTGAACTCGGCGAGGCGCCGCTCGAGCTCGGTGTGGATGGACATCGTCCCGGCGATCGTGCGCACCGCCCCGGGACCGACGCCGTAGCGATCCGAGGCGGCCTTCGCCGCTTCGACGAGTCGTGGGTCGTCGGCGAGTCCCAGGTAGTTGTTGGAACAGAAGTTGAGGACCCGCCTGCCGTCGACGACGATCCAGGCCCCCTGGGGCGACTCCACGGTGCGGATCGTCGTGTAGAGCCCCTCCCGCCGGAGGCGCTCGAGTTCGTCGGCGAGGAAGTCGAGCTTGCCCATCAGGTCTCCTCTCGTCGCAGGTGGGCGGGATCGGTGAGCGGACCGTCGGCGTGGGCCGGATCGGGGAAGAGCACGACCTTGCCGCAACGACCGGACCGCATGAGGTCGAAGGCCGCCGCGTAGTCCTCGAGGGCGAAGCGGTGGGTGACCACCGGAGCGAGGTCGACCGCTCCGGAGCGGATGAGCCCCCGCATCTCGAGCCAGGTCTCCCACAGGCGGCGGCCGACGATCCCGTGGACCGTCGCGCCCTTGAAGATCACCGAGTCGTCGAGGTCGAACTCGATCGGCCCCGAGGTGAGCCCGAGCAGGGCGGCTTCGCCTCCCGGCTTGAGGACCCTGAAGCCGGTGGTGATCGCCGCCGGCGCGCCCGACATCTCCAAGAGCACGTCCACGCCCTCGCCCCCGGTCGCCGCCAGAATCACTCCCTCGACGTCGTCGCGTCCAGGGTCGAGCACGAGATCGGCCCCCATCTTCGAGGCGAGCTCGAGGCGGTAGTCGCTGAGGTCGGTGACGTAGACGGACCGCGCTCCGAGGGCCTTGGCGGTGGCGATCGCCATGAGCCCGACCGGCCCGGCGCCGGTGACGAGGACCTTCCGCCCGGCGATCCGCGGCACCGAGACGGTGTGGACCGCGTTGCCGAAGTTCTCCTGGAGCGCGGCCACCGACAGCGGCATGTCGGGCGGGTCGGGCCAGGCGTTCTCTGCGGGGATCACGACGTAGTCGGCGAAGGCGCCGTCGCGGTGGACGCCGAGGATCTCGGCGTTCGGACAGAGATGTCCCCGGCAGGTCCGACACCAGGGACAGACGTGGCAGACGACGTGGGACTCGGCGGAGACGAGGCTCCCCACCTGGGGTTCGGCGACGTTCTCGCCTCGGGCGACGACGACGCCGGTGAGTTCGTGGCCCACGGTCACGGGCGTCGCGACGTGCTCGGCGGCCCAGGGATCCCAGGCCTCGATGTGGAGGTCGGTGCCGCAGATCGAGGCTGCTCGGACCTCGATGAGCACGTCGTCGGGACCGACCTCGGGGACGGGGACCTCGACGAGTTCGAGGCCGGGCCCGGGCCCGAGCTTCCGGAGGGCACGCAT